>JAJFUZ010000362.1 GCA_021372155.1 Parachlamydia sp.
CTCTTCTTCCTTAGCTTTCAAGTAGTCCTTCATTTCTCTATAGAGGTGATCGACGATTTGACGGCCATGGCTATGCATGCATTCCTGATAGATGAGCTGCTCATGTAATAAACCCTGGCCCCGCTCTTCTTCAGGCAAAGCATTCGTTCTTGCTATCCGGGCAAATAGCAGATCCATTAATAATGTTCCGGGGGGAGCCAAGGGTGAATTTTGGGATAAATTCTTGCTGGTAACAGGGCTGCTATTAACTGGCGTAAACATATTTTTTACTATTTTGTAATTTATATTACCAAATCATACTGTAATTATTGATTAATATCCAGACATAAATAATATCTAAATTATAAGATTAAATCGACGCATCACGAGCTTTTGAACTTGAAATAAATGAAGATGATTGGTATCTCATTTGGAAATTGATTGAGAATTGTAATGAAATGTCCTTTCTGTCATCACCATGATCATAAGGTGATCGATTCGCGCGAGGCTCCTGAAGGAAATGCGATCCGCAGGCGCCGCGAATGTCTGAACTGTGAAAAGCGGTTTACGACATTCGAGACCATTGAATTGTCGCTGCAAGTCCATAAGCGGGATGGCCGCTATGAAGACTTCCAGCAGCAGAAGCTGATCAACGGCCTCGATTCTGCCTGCCGCCATACGACGGTTAGCCACGATCAGGTGATCGCGATCGCTTCAGAGATGACGACGGAACTTTTGCAGGCCCAGGTCAGAGAGGTCAGCACCACGCAACTTGGAGAAATGGCAATGAAACACTTGCAAGCCCTGGACCCAATCGCTTATATACGGTTCGCATGCGTATACCGTCGTTTTAAGAATGTCGACGAACTCGTAGAAGCGATTCAATCGATTCAACCGAAAGACGATGCCAACCGCACTAGCGTGAAAAAGGAGGAGACAGATGCCGCTCAAAAAAAATGATATCGCCCGTTTTAAGAAACGGTTGGAAGAATTGCACGCTCAATTGACGCAATCCCTTAAAGGGACTGCCGCAGAGGTCAAAAAGCCGGACGAGACGATGGGTTATTCCCAGCACCAGGCCGATCAGGGAACTGACGACTTTGACCGCACCATCAGTCTGGAGGTCACAACCCGCGAATTCAATCTGCTCAAACAGATCGAACGGGCCCTGGAAAAAATAGACGAGGGCACCTATGGCGTCTGCGACATCACTGGAGAGGATATCCCGATCCCAAGACTCGAAGCTGTCCCTTACGCGACGATGACCGTCAAGGCGCAAGAGCAGATTGAAAAGGGTTTGATCTAGATGCGCTCCTTGCCGCAGGCTGCCGTCCTGCAAAGAGTCTCGGAAAGCCGTCTCTTTGCGATCGCCCTTGCCCTCATCGTTCTTGCCATTGATCAGGCAAGCAAGCTGCTCGTTCACCAGAGCCTCCCGCTTATGAATGGCTATGCCTACGTCTATCCCTATGGAGGCATTGGCATTTTTCAGAACTTGCTCGGCATAGAATTTTCCATCTCTCACGCAACCAATCGCGGCGCAGCCTGGGGCATTCTAGCCGACTATCAGTCTGCGCTGCTCTGCTTCCGCGTGCTTTTAGTTGCCGGCCTCGTGGCCTACTTCTGGCGGTCCGAACGCCACCCTAACTGGCGCATCCCACTGGCTCTGGTGATCGCCGGAGCTTTTGGCAACATCCTCGACGCCTTTTTCTATGGCCATGTCGTCGACATGCTCCACTTTGTCTTCTGGGGCTATGATTATCCCACATTCAATGTGGCCGACTCTGCCATCTTTCTCGGCATCGCCTCCCTCATGCTTGTCTCCTGGTTTGAGTAAAAGATGGAAGTCTCCAAATGGTTAGATATTCAGGCATTGCTCTCAGCTGAAGAGATGGAAACTCTCTTTGCACATTTGAATTCATCTCTGGGCCATGTGCACATTTACCTGACAGGTGTTGTCACCCCAGAAGGCCAGGGTGAAGTTCCTCAAGACAAATTTCTAAACGCCTATCAACACTACAGCAATGCCTTGAAACAGGGTCTTATGCCAGAAACCGACCGCACCCTCTTTTCTTCTGTCCTGTCGCTCTCCCCCCAAGTGCTGACCGTCATGAAAGTTCGGGAGAACCAACAGCTCCAACGGCTGGCAAGACCCAGTGTCCAGCTTCAATCCCACTCCATGGGATATTCTGAAGAGGATGGTAAATTCTATTCGATGGTCTTTGGCCCCGAAGGCATCACCTGGGGCCTGCAGTTTTCCTATCCCCAGCTATTCCTCGACCCAAATACCAAAGATATTCTAAAAGTCGGTGAAACCTCCGATTTTCCCAATACAGCCCTCTTCCGCCACATCCAGCGCTGGATCCGTCACAATACCATCCCCACCCCCATGCAAACCCCTCGCGGAAGCATCAATCTCCCTGTACGCCTGGGCAAAGAGTGTCTGGGCTGGATCAACAGCCACCCTCAATTTAAAAAGCGTTTTTCAGTTCATGTATAATAAGAAATCGGCAGTTGAACACATCATCCATGAATTTCTGGGAAAAGGGAATTTATCTCTGTACGAACAGCTGATCGCCAAGAATGTTAAAATCCATTGTCCTCCAAGCTGGCAGAAGCTTCATGCACCCAGCGTGAAGGGCAGAGAGATCGCGAGACAGCTGGATCGGGAATATGCGACAGCATTCGCAATGAACAAAATCGAGATCAGCGACCTCATCTCCGATCAAGATAAAATTCTAGCCAGATGGTCATGTGAGGGCATTCACACGAAAGATCTATTCAATCTCAAAGCGACTCAGCGCCGCTTTCATCTCACTGGTCAGACGCTTTATCAGTTTAACAACGTTGAGACCCAGATGGCTACCTAATTTCCCTCTCGGACAGCAGCGAAAGCTCTCGCGCTTGAAAGATCCGCAAAGGGGTTGTATTTCCTCAATACTACCCCTTTGCGGATCTTTCAAGCCCGAGGCTTTGGCGCTATCCCAGAGGGAAATTAGGTAGCCATCTGGGTCTTAGCAGGTCGGCGAGGTTTGGCAGGCCTGGGACATGCTGGGGCTGCTGGAGCAGATCCGACCTGCAATCCCAACCAGCGACCACCCGCTTTTACAAAAGGCCGCCTCCCTTTCCATTCGAGAACGCGAATGTTTGAAATATCTCCTGATGGGAAAAACAGCCAAGGAAACCGCCCTCCAGATGAAGCTCTCATTCAGGACGGTCGAATACTATTTCGAAAATATCAAAGATAAAATGAGTTGCTTCAGCAAGCGAGAGCTCATCGCTTGCGCTCATCTGCTAGAAAAACACTCGTATCCACTACGGTGAAGTCGATCCAGCACCTTCCTTTACATTTGTTGGCTAAACAAATGTTACAGGAAGAGCTTCATGATCGCGTCGATTCGTCCTCCCTATATCCAACCCTCTTACATTCTCGCCACAGCAGGCGAGGATGAGGAGCGGCTGACCATTTTGAATGAGCTGCACAACCCCTCGTCATTATCTGCTTTGAAAATAGAGTCCGGCCTGCATGTTTTAACACTTGGCTGCGGTATCGGCCTTCTGGAATTGGAGATGGCCAAGCTGGCTGCCCCTTCAGGACATATCTTAGGCACTGACATCAGCCAGAAGCATGTCGCAATTGCGCAGCAAAACGCTGCTCGGGCCTGTAATCTGGAGTTTCGATCCCTAGATGCCCTGCAGATCGATCAGGTTCCAGGCCTGTTCGACCGCATCCACAGCCGCTATCTTTTGACCCATCTGCCCTGGGAAAAGATCGTGCAGATTCTCCCCATGCTCTATGCCAAGCTAGCGCCTGGAGGCTTTATCCTATTGGAAGAGGTCGCCTCGCTGGATTCCTTAAGCTGCGCCCCCTCTCACAAAGGCTATGAGAAATGGAAATTAACTGCGATCAAGCAGTTTTCTCTGCAGAATTCTGATTTATCCCCAGGAAAAAAGATTCTTCAGCATATCTGTGAACAAGGATGGAAGGCTACATCGACTAGCTATCAACAGATTTTGTCAACCCCTCGAGAGAAAAGCATCCTGACGCTGGGTGTTCTTTCTGCCCGCAGCAGGCTTTTAAACGCGAACCTGTACACCGCATCTGAAATCGAGGAGATGGTGAAGCAGCTTCGCGACCTGGAGCAAAATCCTCATGTGACTCCTCGCTACAACGAAGTGATTCAGATTAAGATATTTAAATGAATTGCAATTTTAGCCAACTAAGCTCTCCAAAGAGGCTATTTGGCTGAATTTTTCGAGATCCTGCGAGCAATACAATCAATCTAAAATTATTTTGAGCAACTCCTCAAGAAGACGGTCGACGCTGCCTGAGATAATTGCAGCTCGATCCCCAGGCTCCCTCCAGCTCCAGGCGTGGCGCCACCCATCACGCTTTCCAATTCCTCCCCAAACTGTTCCTACGGGCTTATCTGGAGAGCCTCCAGCAGGTCCAGCGATGCCAGAAACTGCAAGCGCAAAATCGCTCCCTGTCAATGCGAGGATGCCGTCCAGCATGGCGATGACAACCTCTCGGCTGACGGCGCCGTGGTCGCGGATCAGCTCCGCAGGGACATGGAGCGCTTTGATTTTCAAATCATTGGAGTAGGCCACCACAGAACCCAGAAAGTATGCGGAAGCTCCAGGAAGCAGCGTCAGACGCGCGGCAAGACTTCCCCCCGTGCACGACTCCGCGAGGCTCAGCGTCCATCCCTTTTCAATGAAGCGTTGATGGATTTTTTCTGCAAGCATCATGATCTCCTGGTAACTCCCTCTTCAGACTGTTCTACTTCAAAGATCAGCAGATCGAACTGTCTGTCGTAGCTGCGATCGAGATGAAATGCAGGATCAAGTTTATAAGCCGCCTCAAAGCACTCTTGCGCCCGATGGAAGACTTTGCAGGAGAGATAATACAATCCCTTCACCGCCCACATTTCAGGTTCGTTAAAAGATTCCTGCTCTGCCAGCTGGATGATCTTCAAGGCCGCATCATAACATCCCTCGAAACAGAGGCGCGTGGCTAGGTTATGGTAGATTAATCCAGCCATTTTGGGATGATAATCCAGCATATCCATGTAATATTCATCAAGTTCAGCTTCCGAATCCAGCGCCAGCGAGTAGATCAGAACGGCTTGAATGCAGGTTCTGCTGCATATTTGGACCCAATTCAAATCATCGCGCCTCACAAAGGAAATTAGGGCTATCATGGTCTGGAGGGCACTGTCAACCTCTCCATTCTTGTACATGGCGTAAGCAATGGCGACCTGAGCTAATTTTGAATCCGTCTTTAGATTTCTGACGATAGCTCCTGCCGCAGGATTTTCATCAATCAATCTGTAAATAGATTGAAATATTCCTTCCCGTTCTTCTGTTAATTTCTCCGGATGACAGCTCAAGCACTTGCACAGCATAACCCAGGCATGAACGGCTTCAGGAATGTCTTCCGCTTTTTCGCACAGTTTCATTTTAGCGGAGTAAAAGCACCCTGCTTCAGGAGTTGTGGAATTTTGATAAGCTTCCAACTTGGATTCTCTGATCAATGGTCCATAAAATGGTCGAAATTCATAGAGGGTCGCCATTTCGAAAAATGCCGTCAACGTATCGGGGGTAAAAAGCTCTTTTGTAGAAGTGACATACTTCTGAAAAACTGTTAGGGGAATGGCAAGAACCTGTTCGGAAATTTTTAGATCATGCTTGCGAGCACTGATCAGAGCCCTGCAGATTTTCTCAGCAAACCGCATCTCAGTCTGAATGGAGGGGCATACTGCACTGTGAAATGTTTTGTAGTAAATATCCAAAGCCAGGCACACCTGGGAGGGCATTTCAGCTAGAATATCAGCCATCCTCTCAGATAACGCTGTGGATTTTTCTCTAGTACCCTGGATGACAATCGCCGCAAAAAAGCGATCATACTCTCTTACATTCCCACCTTGTCCCGCCTCTCTAAGCCGCATTTGCGCCAGGCATTGCAGCGTGATGAGAGCCTCCATATGCCTGCCTCTTTCTAGCCAGGCGATCGCCGTGCCCTGCAAAAACCAGCGATGCTCCTCTGGTTTGTGAAGATGGGTCGGGAAAAAAATTTTCTGTTCCTTAATTATCGCAACCGTTTTGTTAGCATGGAACAACATCGAGAGCCAGGCACCTATGACCGGAGCACGCTTAATCCATTCTGACCGATACTGCAAAAAGAGAGCCAATGCATCTTGAGGATTTGGCGAATAGCGGGTTAAAATATCAGCCAAAACCTGGTTTAAAGTTGATTGGCCATTTTTATTTTCATGAACTTGAGGAGGGATCCCTAGGACAGGATGAAATGCAGCCCACCAAAGCGCCTGGGGTTCTCCCTGCAAAACTGCTGTAAAAGGCAGCCCACGACTCCATAACATAGCTTGGCCAGGATGAGCATTCTCTCTCGATAAGCCATCCCTTCTTTCGTAATAATTTTTCCATTGCCTTGGAATGGGTGCCCCTACAAGTTGTGGAACGCTCCACTTGTTTTCGTAGAGCCTTTTCCACAATCTGTCATCTTCCGATACTCTTTTAAAGAGGCGACAAACAATGGCAAGACGGGCTAATGATCTTGGATCGAGAAATGTGAGGAGATAGGGATATTTATCTTCTGGAAGAAGAACAAGGGGGGAATCTTTCAAAGCGTTGACATGCATAATTCGACATTTTAACAGTCAAAGGTTCTCTAAATCAACCTATATCGAATCGTGGATTGTTCTTAATGATTTCGAGCGCAACTTCCATTCTTTCCTGAAAATCCTGTTCACTCTTGATCCGATTATAATCCAGATCAATCGTATTGAAACAAGTGTGAAAGCAAATCGATTCACCATTGACGATATGGATTTTTGCCGAACTCCCCAAAGAACCAGAACCACTGAGAGCAAAGAGGAAAAGCTGCAGCTTTTGATCGTCGGCATTTTTGATCCAGTCTTTTAGCCAGGTCCGGATGTCGTCAGGGGTGTTTGAAAATTGCAGCATTTTCAAAACATCCTCTTTGGAGGCACTGCCCTGCAGGCGACGCGACAGGGCAAGTGGATTCATTTTTTGAACATCCTGGAAGCTCAAGATCCAATTAAAGGGAGCTTCCTTCATCCCTGCCCAGATTTCATTTATTGGCTCAAGCACCGGTCTCATATAGTTTTCAAAAATCACCTTTCGAATCGCCGTTTTGATTTCGGGCAGATGCTGCTTGATCATTTCCAGATCATCATTCAGGGCCAGCTGTTCGATGTTTCCATCCCCCATTACAAATGCAGCCGCTTCTCGCAATAAATGATCCGGAGATTCTGGTACGACTTCGAGATAACTCTTCATGCGCTCGATCTTCTCGGCATCGTTTTCGTTAGAGCGATTCATCTCTTTGTAAAGATGGAATACCTGATTGAACGCCTGTTCGATAGTCAAATCGTCAAAATCCCCCTCCTCCTCCATTTTTGTCAGGGCCTTAAAAACACTCTGATCAAATACCATCCCGCTAGGATACTCCTCGAAAGCATTCAAGCAGAACATCATCAACTGCCCCAATTGGCGGTAGGCTGTCTTTTGCTCAGGGCTGAGAGGTTGAAACTCTCCCGCTTCATTTTCCTGAAGGCGAGGTTTGAAAAGTTCATTCTCGCACTTTTGAAACTTCAGTTTATCGCGCATCTCAGTAAAAAGCTGGCCGATCAGCTGCCTTCTCAGTCCCCCCTCATCAATTCCAGCTTCCCCGATAAACTTGACCCATAATCTGGACTGGACCTCATTCTTAAATTGCTCGCAAATTCTGCTTAAAATGCTCTCAGGATGCGTCGTCAGCTCCTCTCTGGTCAGACGCAATTGATATTCTCCCTGCCCGGGAGGGAGCCAATGATCCTGATCCAGCATGGCATCCTTGATGCGTTCGAGATCTCCCTCTTTGCGCGTCCACAAGGCATAAAAATCTCTCTTCGAAATGGGCATCGATTCAATCCCATTGCCCCGCTTGGCATGGATCAAAAGATCTCCTTCAAATGCGCCTGAGCTGATAAGAAAGGGCTGACCGCTTGACGACAATCGCTCTTCAAGATGCTCCTGAAGCAGCACGCTCCATCCAGGTTCGGGGGAAGTCCACTGCTTTTGCAACTTAGCCTTCATTAAAACTTCTAACAACTCTTCGGCAAGATGATTAGATTCCGCCTTATGCAAGAGTCTATTCACGACACTCACAAGATCAACCTGAATGAACTCTTGGATTAATTGCGCGATGTTCAAATTCCGTTCTTTGGCCTGTTGATACAGCGTCAGGAATAGCGTTGTAGTATTTGGCAAATCTTTTGTCCCTTCAGCCTTCAAGAGCCTCAAGAAGTCGGAAGTGTGTCTGGTGTCAATGAAAGTCCGCAGCATTTGTTCAGAATCTGCATAATCCAATTGCAGAACGTCATGCAAAGGTGTCTTCCCCTCGCGATCCGCATGATTGACATCTGCTCCTGCCCAGATTAAAGCCTGCACAGCATCAAGATGTTCATACCGACAGGCGATGTGCAGGGGTGTCAAACCCTTTTCATTCTCTTTGTTCGCATCGGCTCCTTCCGTAACTAGAGCTTGCACCATCTGGGCACGATTTTGCCGTGCAGCTATGTGCAGCGGCGTCAAACCATCCATTTCTTTTATAGCCTGGTTGACATCTGCTCCGGCATTAAGCAACGTATAAACATCTACAAGACTGCCTTTATGCACAGCGAGATGCAGCGGCGAATAACCCTGCAAAATCCCTTTGGTAACATCAGCTCCCGCAGAGATTAACAAATTCATCACTTCTCGGTTGCCTTTGCTCAAAGCATGGTACAAGGGCGTCATACTATCCGCGTCTACCTTGTTCACATCAGCGCCCGCATCAATCAGCATGCGAACAGCTTCTGCATTTCCTTTGGAAATAGCCCGATGCAACGGTGCCGTGCCGACAACGGGTTCGTTGAGATCGGCTCCTTTTGCTTCTATTAAAGCCTTGAGAATGGCTGGATTTGGATTTTCCAAGCCTAATTCAAAATGCAACGGTGTCTCGTCCAAGAATTTCTGATTCACATCGGCACCTGCATCAACTAAAGCCCTTACGATTTTTTCATTACCCTGGTCTGTGGCTAATCGCAAAGGTGTCCAGCCATGTTGACTCACCTGATTGACATCGGCCTTTGCAGAAATCAACGCTTCGACGAGTTCAAAATTGCCATTGTGAGTAGCAAGGGCTAACAGGGTATGGCCAGACTCATTCAGCTGGTTGACCTCAACACCTTCTTGAATTAAGGATAATATGGCGTCATTATGGGGAGGAGTCGTATCCATTTCGACAAATATCTTTCTTGCATTCTCCTGGCACTTGGACTTAGCCTCATCTATTTTTTTCAGGGCAGCAGCGCAGTCATCTTCGATGTTACTCCCGAAAATCGTCCTGCTGAATAAATTCCTGGTTCTAACTTCAGGAACACCGCATTTATCGCGCACTACCTTGATCAACTTTTCCAATTCAGCAAGATCAGACCGTTTCGCGAGTTCCTGCACGGTCATCTTCTTATGGTTGGCAATCTCTCGGAGAGCGCTGACCGCCCGATTTTGGTCTGGGATGTCCAACGATTTCATTTTCACGGCTTTTAGCAAGGGCGCCATGTCTATGGGTGCCATATTTCCGAGGGTGTTGCGCAGCGCGATTAACCGATCCAGCGACTGACGCGGAACATGGACAATGCTCATATTTCGTTTTTGTTTGATTAAATCCGCATCGATTCCGCGATCTTGAAGAAGCTTGTATACCTGTTCGGCCTTTTGATCTGTCAAAGTCGTTCGCAGAGAATGACTTCTCTCGCGCTTAGTCCATGAAACATCCGTCATATCAGAAAAGTAATTAATAATACTATTATCCCGATAATCTGCTGCATTCATAAAATAAACCTTATAAAATAATTATAAAGTATTATTTATTTTTTAAACAAACAGCAGTGTTATGTTAAAAAAAATAACGTCTTTTTATATATTTAAACCCTTCACCTTGATGCTTTTGACCTCCATGAGGCTGGCTTCAACGGCAGTCAATTCGAAGGGGTTTGGAGCTATGTTCTTCAGACCTTCGTGGCTTGTACACAGCTGGTGATGTTTTTGGGCAACTGAGTACTGACGCGAGGTCGCTTTGGAGTGGCGCAAGAGCGCTTGCAGGCCATGCCACTGCAAGATGTTAAAAATGAATTGGAACGCATCACTTTTGAAAAAAAAAGTGCAATTAACGAAATGGGTATGTAGTCGTCCCTGAAAAAGACCGAATTTTCACAAATTTAAACGACGCTTTTCGTCATTTCCGACAGCC
>JAJFUZ010000293.1 GCA_021372155.1 Parachlamydia sp.
TGGACTCTTCCTGTTATCGAAGCGAGAGATCTGTAAATTGAGTTTATTTAGCTGATAGCCGCAAAAAAGTGAGGAATGTATCGAGAGCCTCTTGCGCGCAATTAGAGAACTACCCCGTTTACGATGTGCGAACCCCGGGGCTTTGACGCAGTCAAAATATTGCTAATTTATTGGAATAGACTCTGGAAAGCTGTTGTGGTGTAAATCTTGTATTTCTGATATAGGAATAGCCGAATCAAAGTACATGTACGAATAAAAGGTTATCATAATGAGCCAATCTCTTATTGTGCGCCATTTACTTCCCGCTGCAGTCAGCGCAAGCGCTGCGGTTTGTATCAGTCACTGCGGCTTCTATCTGGGCAAGGCCTTCGTAACAGGGTTAAACACGCTGCCGAGCGCCAGCCTTGGGATTATCTCGGGACTCTCATACAGTATTATGGTCGAGACGCTCACTTCTAAAACATTGCTTAAGCCGATTTTTATCCACTCTATCTCTATTCTGACGAGCGCCGTCGTCACTGCAGGAGCAGCTTTTGCCGCAACATCCGCTGGTCTGATTGCCATGCCCACGCTGGCATCCCTAGGCCTGCTCATGGCGGCCGCTGTTGTCTGCAACATGATTTATCGAGCAGTTTTTACAGGGCCAAGCCACACAGCACCCCCGAAAGCTCCTCAAGTTGCTCAACTACCGGTTCCGGCTGACCAGCCGGGTCCCGCACCACACCAGCCTGAACCAATCAAGCATTATCCAAAAGCTGCAATCATTCCCATAGCTCCCAGACGGGAGATCATCAAACCCTGGGCCGCAGGTGCGGCCGAACATCCCGAACGCTGGTCCTGGCCTTCCGACCTGCAGAAGATCGGTCTGTCAGAGCCCACAAAAAATTACATCGATGCCTTTTTGAATGAAGTGGTGCCCCAGATTGTAGCCACGAGGCAGTTTCCCGACTTTCTGAAAAAAGGGGACTCCTACTACATCAAAAAAAATGAAGCCTGCGTCGTCAACGGCAGGTCCTGGAAGCTGCCAAGAACGCTCTACTTTGCGGTTGATCCTGCGACGCAGCAGCTTTCGGCTATCCTCCTCAATGTCAGCAGAAAGCGCGTAGCCCCCTTAGGTAAAGGCGGGCAAAGAACTGTCAAGGTCTGCTGCAACCTGACGACTGGCCGTCGCGTCGTCAAAAAAGCCGCCTGCAGCCCCTATGAGGTAGAACTTTTAAAAGCCTTGAATGGCACAAAAGGTTTTGAGCATCTCTCACAGGTCAGAGTGACCGCGGATGCCCAGGGAAAGTCTAAAGCTCGCCTGATCACCCCTCTTTATGAGGGTTCTGTGCGCAAACTGCTTGAAACGACTTCAAATCTGACCGCCAAGGATATTAAAAATCTGATGGTCTCTTATTTCAACGGCCTGGAGAAACTCCATTCTATCAAAGGGCGCACCACCTTCCCCGACGGCAAGAAATATCAGCTTGGCTATAGATCCTACCATCTCGATATCAGCCCTGAAAATTTGCTCTACACAAGGACATCAGCAGGCTATGATGGGGTGGTGACCGACGCTGGAACGGTCAATGACATCCCCCATTTATGGCATAAGCTCATCTGGCTATCGCCAGAAAAGGCAAGGCAGCTGAGGGCAAGAAGGCCCGAAGAAGAGAATGCCTCTTTCCTGGCGCAGCATGGTCAGCATGACGATATGTGGAACATGGGGCTTGTCCTGACCAGTCTATTGACAAGCAGCTACTTCCATATCCTCCATCAGAAAAATCCAACCAGCTTGACGCAAAAAGAGGTGGATGCCGAAATTGCCAGACAAAAACCCATCGCAGCTTCCCTGACAATGAACCGCAATGCCAAAGCCACGATGTGGGATATCGCACGCAGACTCTTGCAGGTATCCCCTGAACAACGCCTGACAGCCGCACAGGCCCTCCAGGAGTTTAAACATGTGTCAGCCTAATGTTTCGTAAACGCGTCAGGAAAAATTTCCCTCCAGGAACGTTCATCCCAACTCCTGCACGTCTGGCTGCCATTGTGCAGCTCTGCATCGCGTTCACGCTGCTCGCCTGGCAGGGCAGTCTTCCCTTCATGGGCGAACTCTTTTCTACAAAATACAAGCTGCTCGTCTACCAGCACCTCATGGGCAAAAAAGTGGAGGGCCACTCCGAACGTTTCTCAGCCCTGCCTAAAAGGGAACAGACCCAAATTCTCAAAGAATATGCCCAGTTGCAAAGCGAACTGGATACCACGTTTCTCACGAAAATCAAAAAAACCGCAACAGGCCTCTGGGATCTTCCGCTCTTCGAAAAGGCCTGGATCTTGTTTGCCATCCTTATTCCCATATTATTGCTGAAGCGCGTGGAGGGAGCGTCGCAGATCATCTGGATCCTGCCTCTCCTGTCCCTAGCCTATGCCCTCGACAACCGCTTTCAGGGCCAGCCTTCAGAAAAGACCGCCGAAGAGCGCCTTTTCCCCAGCGAAGATCTGATCCTTAAGAAATATGTCGGAGAACCTCTCAAGCCCTCCATCATCGAACAGCAACAGCAGCTTCAGCAAGGTTGGCAGACCTATCTGGTCAGGGAGTGGGCCAAAGAAGAGCCCTCTCAAGACACTCAGCAGTTCCTGCAGCAGGCGGAAGTGGGGGATTTTGCCTTCAATCTGGCCCGCATCAAAGCCCTGAAAGTGACTCCCTCACAAAGACCAAAGCAGGAGCCTCTCAGCCTTCTGGCTCTTTATCTATTTTGGAATATTTCATTCTGCCTGATAGTTACTAAGACTCTCAGGCAGGAGCGTTTTGTCTGAAACAGGTGCCTGTTTTATACAAGCCATTTCCATCACTTGAATTCTTGTATCCGATTCCTTACATTGCGGTTTATGGCAGCGCTCATCATTTTACTTTTCTGTCTCGGATTCTCGGAAGCTTATGCAGAGGAGTTTCCTTACGATCCTCCGAAAAATTTCACGCTCTCGCCGCGCTATATCGCGCTGCATCATCCTGTCACGACAGACAACCCCGCCGCCCAGCTTTATTTTGATCAGGGGCTCACGATGCTGTATGCTTTCAACCAGGATGCGGCCTACTGGTCTTTTTTAAAAGCCTCGGAAGCTGATCCCAATTTGGCTATGGCTTACTGGGGAATGGCCTTTGTCCTGAAGAAAAATGCCGATCAGGATAGCCAGCGAAACAACAAAGCTTCCCAGCATCTGCAGCAGGCGCTTGACCATCAAAGCAGAGCAAATGGCAGCGAACGCTCCTATATCGCCGCTCTGGCCAAAATGTTTATTTCCAAACCAGACGATACCTACACCGAAGCCATGGGCAACGTGCATAAGCAATATCCGGATGATCCCGATGCTGCTGTGCTTTATGCCGAAGTCCTTATGTCCCTGGATCCTTGGCATCGCAGCCACGATTCTGAAGCACCCGCCGGCCAAGAGGCCATTAAACTGCTGGAGTCTGTCTTAAAAAATTTTCCCGATCATCTGGGTGCCAATCACTATTACATCCATGCTGTCGAAGCATCGCCCCATCCCGAATGGGCACTTGCCTCTGCTGACAGGATGCAGAAACTTCTTCCTGCCTCAGGACATATTGTCCATATGCCCTCTCACATCTACATCATTTTAGGGGACTATCATAGAGTCGTTCAGGCCAACGAAAGTGCCGTCGCCGTTGACCGCGCCTACATCCGCCATTTCGGATTACGCGGAACCTACCCCGTGAATTATCTTTGCCACAATCTCTATTTTCTCACGCGGGCCGCTGTCATGGAGGGCAATTTCGGCAAGTCCATCCAGACGGCAGAGGAGCTGGAAAGCACCTATCTTCCACAACAGGCCACCATGCCTGTTGAGGAGTACGCCACAGTCTCCCTCATGGTTCAGCTGCGGTTCCAGCGCTGGAAAGAGATTTTAAATCGAACCGAACCGAATACAAAAATGCACATGGTCCACGCCTTGTGGCTCTATGCCAGGGCGATGGCCTATGCCCATCAGGGCGATGTTGCCAAAGCACTCGAGGAGCAAAAGCGCTTTCAAGAAGAGGCATCCCCTATTCCAGAAAACTATGACTTTGGCTTCAGCCCTGTCGGTGCCATCCTTCCTTTTGCAAAAGCCTCTCTGCAAGCTCAGATTCTTCAGGCTCAAGGTAACACCACTGCAGCCATAGAGACTCTAACACAGGCAGTTCAAGAACAGGATAAATGGGCGGCGGATTGGTATTTCCCCTTAAGGGAATCGCTTGGAGGTCTTTTGCTTGGCACAGCAAAATACCCGGAAGCAGAAAAGGTCTATCGAGAAGATCTCGGACGCCATCCCTTGAGTGGCCGATCCCTTTTTGGCCTCATGGAGGCGCTCAAAGCCCAAGGAAAATCGAGCGATCTATTCTGGGTTCAACTCCAGTTTCAAAAGGCGTGGCTCTACAGCGACACCGACTTGGAAATTTCTCAGATTCAATAAGGTTGAAGAAGATTGACATAGAGCAACTAGTGATAATAGGGCGTATCTCTTCTTTTTGCTGGGCCTTTTGGAATCGAAATACAAAGAAATCGCAAAATACTGATCGAAATTAGACTTCGATAAATTCAGAACCGCGGTCCTCTCTGGAGACAGCTCATCTTGGGAAACTCTATCACAGGCTTGTTCGAAATCCAAAATGGCTTGCCCAACTCTCTATAAAAAAGCGCTGGCATTGATTTGCTCAAAAAAACGAGCCTGGACGAAAGAAGAGGACGAGGTGTTATCCCTTTTCTTAAAGCAAAACATCCCTGTTGATTCTCTGTTGACCTCCCTGCGCCTGTTTCCCTTCAGCAGGAGTGCCGGCGATTGCTGGCTGCGTGGCCAAGAACTCCATCCAGAACATAAAACAAAGAACCAACTTCCTCCTCCTAACCAATCCCTGAGCTCGATTCTCAACCCGATGAATCGATGGACAATACACAATAACCAAACCCTATTGGACCGAATCAGAGAGGTCGGCCTTGCCAGCTGGGAACGCGTCGCCGAAGTTTTCGGCAATCGATTCTCCTCCCAGGATTGTGAAGAAAGGTTTGTTTTTCTCGTCAATTCCGCCCATGTCAAAACTCAAACTCGTTCGACAAAATATAAAACGGGGCTTTTGGATGAACTGGTGGATGATCCTGAAAACTGTGATTGGGATCTTGCTGAACGCGTTTTAAACCACCCTAAATTGACTCTTAAACGGGTTTATAAGCAAAAACTCAAGTCTCCTGGCCTCTAACTACTTCATCAATAGATAAACTGCAATTCCAGCCGCATAAGAGAGTAGGGCGGGCAAAGAAATACGCCTCATATACCAGAAAAAATCCACCTTTTCCAGCCCCATGAAGACGATGCCCGCCGCCGAACCGATCAGCAGCATGCTGCCGCCTGTGCCGGCGCAGTAGGCGACGAGCTGCCAGAAGGAGTGATCAGTGGGAAACTGCTCCAGCGTGTACATTTCCATCGTCGCCGCCACGAGCGGAACATTGTCGACGACTGCGGATACAAAACCGATGACGGTAGCAAGCCATTGGGGATTGCTGATATGCTTGTCGAACCAGATGGAGAGATGTCCCAGAATCTGGGCAGCCTCAAGCGCCTGAATCGCCAGGAGGATGCCGAGAAAAAAGAGGACGCCGGCAAGATCGATACGTGCAAGTACCTGAGGCACTTTGAGATGGTCGCGGCTGTAGTCTTTATGATGCACAAGATCGGTAATCAGCCACATCACACTCAAGCCCAAAAGCATTCCCATGAAAGGGGGCAAGCCAGTAAGTATTTTGAAAAAGGGCACAAAGACTAAAGCGGCAACGCCCAAAAAGAAAACAAATTCGCCCATCGGCTCCAGCGCATCATCTTCTGCGGAGAGCTCGCGCAGATGATAGTTTCCTTTGAGAGGAATGGAAAGAAGCAGCAGCGCCACTAGAAGGCAGACGAAGCTGGGTAGAAAGAGATCACGCATGACAGTCAGCGTCGAGACCTGGCCGCCGATCCAGAGCATGGTCGTAGTGACATCTCCGATGGGCGTCCAGGCGCCTCCGGCATTGGCGGCGATCACAATCGCACCACCTGTGAAGAGGCGGTCCTCTCCTTCGTCGACGACCTTGCGCAGCATCGAGAGCATGACAACAGTCGTCGTCAAGTTATCCAGCACGGCTGAGAGAAAAAAGGTGATCAAGCCGACAACCCAGAGCGTCTTGCGCTTGGATTGGAAATGCAAGGCTTTAGTCACCAGATTGAAGCCTTTGTGGACACTGATGATCTCAACGATTGCCAAAGCCCCTAAGAGAAAAATGACAACCTGGCTGATACTGCTTAAATGCTCCTCCAATACCTGATGGTTGCGCTCCCATGACCAGGAGGGATCCAGAAACTGGATTGACCAGCAGAGGACAGCCATCAACAGGGCAATCGTCGCCTTGTTGATATAGGTGAGATGCTCCAGGGTAATGAAGAGATACCCGACGACAAATACAGCAGCCATGAGGAGTGAGATGTAATCGATGGGATGCATGCATGCAAAGTAAATCTTGCGGATTTAAAAAACCAGAAAGAAAATTGACAGAACTTGAGCGGGCACAAGAGAGGCCAGAAACAGCCGGGCAAACGAGATTTCGCGATCGAAGTAATCATTCAAGAGGGAGCAGGCCATCAGATTGGGCCCATTGGCCATGATGGTCATCCCGCCCCCCACCAGCGCGGCACTGACAAGCAGATACTTGACCTGCTCGGTCAAATGGGGAAGATGGGAATAGAGCAGAGTATTGGAGGTGTTGTGGGTGAATGCGGAAAGCATAAGCGAGGCTAAGTAGAGCCCATGCTCATGCAGCCCTTCAACTACGGGCTCGATCCACCAGACTTGCAAGCCGCTGATCAGAATTAGCGAAGAGAGGAAAAAGCCGATGAGCAGCGGCTCGCGCAAATCCATAAACTTCTGATAGGAGGCCGTCGCCTGGTAGACCCCCAGATAAAGCACAAAGGCGCCCATGACAACTGTTGGGAGAGAGCTGTTGAGCGTGATCCAGGCCAGAAAGGCCAGATGCAGCGCGGTCACCCACCAAGGCACCTCCCTCTGCCTGTCCTCTTCAACTTTAGGAGACTTCAATTGGCGCAGTTCCCTGTGGAACAGACCAAAATAGATCAGATTGCTCGCCGCGATCCCCGCGATTCCTTTCCATCCAAAGGTCTGCCACATGAAGGGCGTATCCCAATTCCAGGCTTTGCTCAAAACCACAATCGCGGAGGAGGCAAAATTGGTGAACAGACCGCTGACAGAGATATTGGTGAACAGCAGAGCAAGCGTCGCATAGGCGAGCCCTCGCGAAGGGCGGCAGGCGAAAAAATGTCTACCCAGCAGTAACGCCACGATCGTCATTGCGACACTCTCCTTGACTAACGCTCCCAGCAGCGGACCGAGCGTCAGCAGCAAGACCCACCAGGCAAGAGGCGTCCCGCCACCCAGCCGCGCCAGACCGCTCAGAATTTTGTCGGCAAAGCGCATGATGGGGTAAGTGGAGGCCATCGCGAGAGCGACGGCAACATAGACCGCTTCGCTGTAATCCTGCGATCCCATGTAGGCCACCACGGAATCCCATCCGTAAAGCCAGCCCGCCACTGCAAAGATCACCAGGCACCAGACCCCAAAGACCACCTCCACCTCGCCGAAAAAATAGAGTAGGTCAGCCCAGAAGGATTCTTTCCAGCCTTCAGGGCCACCTTCCGGAACGATCCCCATCGAAGCACCTTCACGATGCCCCCTTTGTCTGGCCCTTCTTGCAAACCTGTGTGCGGCATAGGTGTGCAGAATGGCGAGTAAAAAGCAGGCTGCAAACAGCAAATTGATCGGATGCAGGTCAATCCGGGACGAAAGCCGCTGCCAGATGCCAGACAGGTGGTCATCCTGATAGCCAGCAGCAAATGGCAGGGAGGTTTGAGTTCCTATCAAAAAATATAGCAGCCAGTTGTACATCTAAATTGCTCTCTATCTTTTGATTTTGTACTCTTTTGTAAGAGCAGAAGCCACCTATTTTTTTATGATTGAAACCCTCCGCCTGCGCACCAGCATCAAACCCGCCCTGAAAAAAGCCCTGCTGTTTCGCGGTACTCTGATTGCAACAGCTGGAATTGCCCTGCTGCTCTTTGCCGGCCTAACCCTTCCTGTTGCAAGCTTGGAGCGCTGGGGCCTCTTCATCCTGGGAATTGCACTCCTGTTAATCACAGTAGGCCTTCTTCCCTACAAGCGCCTGACGCGCCTCGAGATACAACCCCACGAACTCCTCCTGACGACCAACCAGGAAATCAGCTTTTTTCAAAATCGCATTCCACGTTTGACCCTCATCTGGTCCAATATTGAAAAGAGTGCCTATATCGACCATCACAGCCAATATGGCATTGCCTTATGGCTGAAAAACCCCGATCCTGCCTTAGAAAATACGATCCAAAAATGTCGCCAATGCTATGGTTGCGACCTGTTCTTCCCCTTCTTCAGCGCGCGCAGCTATCAAGAAATGATTGAATTTTTCAATTGAAGTAACAATTATCCAAATTTGTCTCATATTTTTAAAATAATTATTTATATAGTATAATAAATAATAAACAGGCAATAGATGGATTTTGATTGTTTGATCAAAGAATTAAAGGGCAGTCTTGGATTTGAAACATTCACTCCAGATAAAGAAGATATTTACCGCATTACAATTAATAATGCTTATATAGTTTGCCTGGCAAGAGCAGTGGATTCTTCTGACTATTTTCTCTATACAACCCTCTGTACTGTCCCATCAAAAGAAGACTTAAAATCGCAGCTATTTGAACAATTTCTTTCCTCTCATTTATTTGGAAAGGAGACACACAGGGCTTACTTTGCGCTTGATGCAAGACAAGGAACTATTCTTCTCATTCGCCAATTTGATACTACATTGGAGAATATTGATTCATTTATGAAAGAGCTAAAATATTTTGTAAATACTCTTGTCTATTGGCAAGAAAAATTACCGTTACTCATCTTAACTGGGGCAAAAGAAAAGATAGAAGAGATTTCGGGCAACCTGCAATTGAACCTTGAAAGGAGAGTATAGAGGATGAGCGCTATTGGATTTCCTATACAGCCGCCGCTATCATCGCCGATTTCCCCCCCTCCTGTACCAGGAAAAGAAGAGCTGCAGATGGCAGCCGTCGACCCTTCAAAAGTACCAAGTTCCTACGCAAGCCAAGCCCCAGAAAGACAAATTATTGCGCCTGATGTGAGCATTACCTCCATAGCCCCTTTTCAACCAAGATCAAACTACACAGAAATTCAAAAACTAATTCCACAGAAATGTGACAATGGCGCGATACCTGTAACTAACAATTTCGTGATGCGCTTGAAAGAATATTCCAACACAGAAAAAAGCCTCTTGAAAACCATGCAGGCATTTGTCAGTGATCATCTTGCACCAGGAACAACTGTCCTCATAGATCCGGTTCGTGGAGGTGGGACAAAGGGCGTGTCAGGAGATCCTGTGTTCACCGTGCGAGGGACCACCGGCAATATCATTGCGATAGCAAAAGGCTTTCTCTCAAAGGATGCCAAGAACGAGTTCGCACAAGAGATGCGGGCCCAACAATTTTTGGGAAATCTTGGTTTACAGGAAAGCACAACACCTCAAGGATTGGGAGTGGGTATGTGCTCAGTCATGGTAAGGGAAGAGGTGAGGGGTAAAGAAACTTTTGTGGAAAAAAGATGCTTTCTCATGCTCCAGTCTGTGGCTCCTGGACAAGGCGTTGACGATTATCTCGCAGAGGTTGGAACATCGGATGATCGCACTCAAGCGATGGAGACCGCGAAATCTGCAGTCAAGCAAACCGCCAAAGCACTTGCAGAACTGCATCAAGCAAAAGCAAACCAGGAGGCAACCCCGATCACAAGCAAGCAGATAACAACTCACCTCTCACAGAAACTCAGCATTTTAGAAAATCATGCCAAAACTCTTTCGCTTCCTGGCATCGATTTCAAAAACCTGAAACGTGCGACAATCACCAGCCCTTCATTCGTGAGGGTATTTTCCGAACAGATTTCGCGTGAATTTCTCTCCCATCCTGGAAAGGGATCGATTCTCCATGGCGATGCTCACCCTGGGAATTTCTTCTACGATGCAGAAACAAACAAATTGACCATGATCGATCTTCCTTCAAGCAGTCCTACCTATGATGGCACAAACGGCCTTATGTCCAGTGCCTGGGATAGTCAAAATTTTGTATTCAAAATTGCTAATAATCGGATGAATGGCATGACCTCAAAGGAAGTAAGCGAATTGGAAAGGACGTTTAAAGATACCTATCGTGAAGCTCTAAGGGGAAGTATTCTTACTACACCTGAAGCAGAAAAACTGGCTGCATTAGATAAAGTGATTAATTCTCTTGCTTACTACACAACGGTTATAAACGATCACCCTTCAGATGCCGATCCTGAAAGAGCTAGAATTTTAGATATGATTGCCTATAGAATGGAAGAACTCGATCTTTTGATGCACAACCAGTGAGGAGTTTCTATGGCCTCTCCTATACACAGAAATCCGCCAATCCTAGGTACCCCTGCTTCCTTTTATCTGTCTGATAGAGTCGCAACAAGTGTAGGCAATGAGTCATGGAAGGCATCTCTGTGCCACGAGTCGGTGGTGGGTTCATTAGTTGCAAATGCCGGCAGCGTTCTTATTGCCCAGACACCTCAAGAACTCTTTGGAGTGAATCCAGCCAATGGTTCCATACTTTGGAATATCAAGGCCGCAGGGATTGGTAATATCATTTTGGCTCCAGATAAAAGACTTATCCATTTTCAAGGAGATGGCAAAGAGCTGGTTATCCGATCTGCAGTTGATGGAAGCGTGGAAAACAAAATTGAAGTGATGGCCAACCCGATGTTTACTCCCCGCCTCACTTCTAATCAGCTCATCCTCATTCAAGAACAATCCGGGGATAAGACCCGGGTTTGTGCCTTCGATTTAAGCCTCAAAAAAGAGTGGGAGATTACCCTGCCTTTTTCTCATAGTACCCTTCAAGCCTTTCCATTTAAGGAAGCCATACTCATCACGACGGAACAAGGTCTGCAATGCTATACATTAGAAGGCAAGAGCCTTTGGTCTCTTGATCCTTCTCACTTTGGCGGCCACATACCCCATTTAGTTGCTAAACTCTCTGATGATCAGATGTTGCTTCAATTTAGCCAGGCCGGCTTGCCTGCACAAGTTGTGACTCTCTCTACTCGCGAGGTGAAAGCTCTGCATCTGCCAGCAAAGATTGTTGGATACCCTATCGTGTTACAAAAAGATTCGGGTGAATATGCCCTTTTTTACCAAATGCCTCCAAAGAATATGGGTTTTGGCCGTCAGGAGTATCGCCTGGTGATGGTAGACGCGCATGGCCGCAAACAATGGGAAGTTAAAGATAACGAGCAGCCACGGTTTATGATAGCGGATCACGATGGAAATGTCTTCATTGCTTTTAGCCCCACACTTGAGCAATTTCGTTTGTATGGCGGCTTAGAACAACAAAGTCCTTTAAGCTATGTAAGAAGCTTCGATGCGAATGGCAAAGAACTCTATAAGAAGATTCCTTCTACACACCCCATTTTAAGTCCTCTTTCTATAGGCATAGAAGGAGAGCTCTATTATTTTACCAATGGCACTCTGCACGCTGTGAAATAGAATACGCATATTACAGCCCCGACTGAACGATATCGTGCATCTTGATCACGCCGACGACCTGTTCCTCATCATTGAGGACAGCCAGCACGGTGATGGGATGCTTCTGATCTGCTTCCATCTTGAGAAGGGCCGCCCAGGCGAGATCTTTGTCGGAAATCCAGCGCGGCGTGCGAGTCATCAGCTCTTCCATGTTGCTCTCGAGCGATTTGACACCGAGCTTTTGCAGCGAGCGCCTGAGGTCGCCGTCAGTAAATATGCCCAACAGGCGCTGCTCGGCGTCGACCACAAGGATGCAGCCGCAGCGCTTGTCTGAGAGCGTCACGAGCACATCCATCAGGCGTTCTTCAGGATGGCAGAGGGGAACAGCCTGCCCTGTCAGCATCAGGTCCTTGACCTTAGTGAAGATGCGCCGACCGATGCGCCCGGCCGGATGGTTCATGGCATACTGGTCGTAGCTGATGTTCTTGAGGCGCATCAGGGCGATAGCCAGCACATCGCCGACGATCATCTGGATCACCGTAGAAGTGGTGGGAGCCAGATCATAGGGGCACAATTCTCGCTCGAGGGGCAATGTGAGGCTAAAATCGCACGCCTTGCCCAGGCGGCTGGCAGGATTGGTCACGATTGCGATGATTTTCGCCCCTTTATTTCGGACATAAGGAACCAGGTTCAGCAGTTCGTCGCTCTCGCCACTCTTGCTGAGCATGATGAAGACATCCTGATCGGTGATAATTCCGATATCGCCATGCAGCGCGTTGGCAGGAGAGAGATAAAGGGCGCGCGAACCGGTCGAAGTGAGCGTGACGGCGAATTTTTCCGCTACCAGACCGCTCTTGCCTACTCCTGTGATAATCACAATCCCTTTACACGCCTGTAGAATCTCCAGCAATTTCTGCAGCTGGGCGTGATCGACATGCGTAAAAAAATGATCCAGAGCCTCTCTTTCATTATCGAGCAGTTCTTTCAGCATAGATATTTCCCTATTGGAGCCTAGATTTTAAAGGAATGAACGATTAGCCTCAAGTTAACTCGACTTTGTGCCTTAATTGGACGAAGCGTCGAGAGAGAAGCAAGCTTCTCTCCGACGATGAGTTCAAGAAAGGTACAAAGTCGAGGATAAGTCATACAGGAGACAGAAATGGCCCAGATTCCTATAGCAGTCGCCGAAGGGGACGGCATCGGTCCCGAGATCATGGCCGCCACTCTGCGCATCCTGGAGGAATCCAAGGCCCCTCTTGATATCCAAAAAGTTGAAATCGGAGAGAAAGTCTACCTCAGAGGCCTAAAGACCGGCATCGATCCCAGTACCTGGGACACGATCCGGAAGGCAAAAGCCTTCCTCAAAGCTCCCATCACGACCCCTCAAGGAGGCGGCTTCAAGAGTCTGAATGTCACCGTACGCACTACGCTTGGACTCTACGCCAATGTGCGCCCCTGCGTCTCCTACGCCCCCTTCGTCGAATCGAAACATCCGGGCATGGATGTGGTCATCGTGCGCGAAAATGAAGAGGATCTCTATACAGGAATCGAGTATCGCCAGACGGCGGACAGCTACCACGCCCTCAAAATCATTACCAGGCCCGGCTGCGAGCGCATTGTGCGCTATGCCTTCGAGTATGCCAAAGCCAACGGCCGCAAGAAGGTCACCTGCTTCACCAAAGATAACATCCTGAAACTCTCGGACGGCCTCTTCCATAAGGTGTTCGATGAGATCGCTCCGCAGTATCCCGAGATCGAGAACGAACATTGGATCGTCGATATCGGGGCAGCCAAGCTGGCTGACACGCCTAGCGCCTTCGATGTCGTCGTCATGCCCAATCTTTACGGAGATATTTTATCGGATGTGGCGGCCCAGGTGGCTGGCTCCGTCGGACTGGCCGGATCAGCCAACATTGGCTATCACGGCGCCATGTTTGAAGCCATTCACGGCTCTGCTCCACGCCGGGCAGGACAAAATCTGGCCAACCCCTCAGGCCTGCTCCTTGCAGCCGTTCAGATGCTCGTCCATGTAGGCCTCGTAGAAGAGGCCGCCCTGATCCACAATGCCTGGCTGAAGACACTCGAAGATGGCATCCACACCTACGACATCTTTAAGCCGAACACGAGCAAAAAGAAGGTGGGGACAAAAGAATTCGGCGATGCCGTCATCGCCCGACTGGGAAAAAAGCCTCAAACTTTGAAAGAGGTGCACTATCAGGCCTCAAAACCGCTCTTTGACATCCCTAAAGAGGAGCAGCGCAAATCGACTCAACAAGCAACTGTCGGCGTTGATATCTTCGTGCAGTCGCTCGAGGAGGTAGAGAGCCTTCAACGCAAGCTTGCTCCACTGGAAAATGATCTGTTCAAGCTCACCATGATCAGCAACCGAGGTGTCCGGGTGTGGCCCGGTGCGATGCCTGAAACCCACTGTGGAGATACCTGGCGCTGCCGTTTCATGGTCCGGGATAAAGAAAAAACCCTGACTCATCAGCAGATCGCCACTCTTTTGCAGACACTGGCACAGGCGGGCATCGATTTTGTCAAAACAGAGCACCTGTGCACCTTTAATGGAACTCCAGGATATACCCTGTCGCAAGATGAGCAGTAGGATCTTACTATAATCGCGTGACAAGCGCCTGATGCGCACGCGCGATGAAGGCATTCCATTCAACCTGGCCTTCCACAATGAGAAGCTTCATCTTCAGCCAGACCACAGGCAGAGGCAGGACCAAAGAACCCGCCAGCTTCACGCGATCCTTTTCGGTGCATACCAGCATTTCCGCCCCTTGCGCCACACACTCTTGGGCAAACACCTGCAGATCCTGCACGGCTTCAGCAGCATGGTCGGCGATAAAGTGGCGAGCCACGACATGGGCGCCCTGATTGGCAACCGTGTTCTCAAAGTAATCGGGGTGGGCGATGCCACAGAAAATCCCCACCCTTCGGTCGCGGATCAAGGCGACTGGCTGATCGTTCAAATCAAGAATCTGCGCTACTTCGGGGCGCGTCGCCACTAAGGGTGCTTGCGTCCAGCCTGAAATCTTCTGGCGCATCCCCGCCAGACGCTCGGGGTCGTGGATATTGTTGAGAACAATCAGATCAGCTCGTTTAAGTGACGATGCACTATCGCGCAATAATCCGCGCGGCAGGAAATAGCCTTGCCCGAAAGGATCGCAAGCATCCATGACGACAATTTCCAGATCGCGCGCCAGGCGCCTGTGCTGCATGCCATCGTCTAAGAGGACAAGGCGCGCACCGGCCTTTGCAGCCATGTTTGAAGCCTGATGGCGGTCCTTGCCGACAAAGACAAATGCCTTTGGCAAGTTCTGTGCAAGCATAAAGGGTTCGTCGCCACAATAGGAGGCCTGATGCATCGGCCCCTCGCCGCAGCTTAAGACCAAAGGAGCCGACAGATTCTCTGCATTGGATCGATATCCCCTCGATAGAATAGCGAGAGGCACCTTTTCGTAGAATTCCTGCGCCAACATCAGCGTGACGGGCGTCTTGCCTGTGCCTCCGGCGACAATATTGCCGACACTGATGACGACTGGTACGGGAGGAGAATATTTGCGCAGACACCCCCTGTCGAAAGCCCAGTTCCGGCAGGCGACGAAAAAGCCGTAGCACCAACTCAATATTCTCAGGATCAGCCGGAGAAGGAGAGCGAAAGGCCCCCTCTGTTTGCCCTTGATGACATCCAGGAAGTAGAGCTCGACATATTTCAACATGCAGTGGAGAGAGGCGCAGCCATTTGGGAAAACATCTGATGCTCCATCATTTCGATGAGGATATGGATCGCCGCCATGTGGGCCTCCTGAATGCGGTCTGAAGTTGAAAATCCATTGATGATTAGCTCAAGATCAGCAACATGTTTGATTTTTCCTCCGCCCTTGCCCAAAAAAGCAATCGTCCTAAGCTCGAGAGCTTTTGCCGTTTCAAAGGCACGCACCATGTTGGGCGAATTGCCGCTTGTCGTCAGACCGATAAAGAGGTCGCCAGGCCGTCCATACGCCTCAATTCCGCGGGAAAAGATCCATTCAAAACCCACATCGTTGCCTGTGCAGGTAATGTGACCCGGGTCTGAGAGGGCGATAGCGGGCAGCGCGCGGCGATGCCGGCGGAAAAAGCCCGTCAGTTCTTCTGCAAAATGGGAGGCATCACAGAGGCTTCCCCCGTTGCCTGCGATAATCGCCTTATTTCCCTGAATAAAAGTCTCAGCCAACAGGGAGGCGGCTTTTTCGATAAAAGCTAGAGCGTGAGGCTCGCGCAGCTGAGCGACGGCTTTAATGCTTTCTTCTACAGATTGTCTGATCTTGTCTTTCATGCATCTATTTTGAACGATCGGATAATAACAGACAACCGATATGCGAGAATTATTCTAGCGACTAAATCTATAGGGTGATACCATGAAATTTCGAGATCAAACTTCGAGCTTTCGTATTTTATGCAAAGACCCAAATATTTAAATGAAATCGCTTCTTGCTTTCGCATTCAAACAGTTTGTGCCATTTTAGGTCCCCGACAGGTAGGGAAGACCACGTTAGCCAAAATGTATGTTGAGAAAAATGCCAAAACATCATTTGAAGTTTTCGATTTGGAAAATCCATTAGACTTGGCCCAACTGGAAAATCCCATGTTGACATTGTCTCGCTTTACGAACAAGCTGATCGTCATCGATGAAATTCAGAGACGCCCTGAACTGTTTCCTGTTTTAAGAGTTTTAGCTGATGAAACTGAAAGCAAAAGACAATTCCTTATTTTAGGTAGCGCCTCAAGAGATCTCATACGTCAATCCTCGGAAACACTTGCCGGGCGTATAGGTTACATTGAGCTCATGCCTTTTTCGCTGGATGAGGCTGAGAACTGCACGACCCTGTTTCTGAGGGGCGGATTTCCGCGATCTTATTTGGCAGACAACGAGGAAGACAGTTTCTTATGGCGGCAATCGTACATCTCGACATTCTTAGAAAGAGATATTCCCAATCTAGGCTTTCATATCCCCCCTGAACAAATTCGACGATTTTGGCAGATGCTGGCGCACTATCACGGTCAATCCTTCAATGCGAATGAAATTGCAAAATCGCTCGGAGTTTCTGACCATACTACCCGGAGATATCTCGATATTTTAACAGGGACATTTATGATTCGGCGATTGCAACCCTGGTTTGAAAATCTCGGCAAAAGGCAGGTAAAATCTCCTAAAATCTATTTTCGCGACAGTGGTATCTTGCATGCACTTCTCGGGATTAAAAACGACGAGCAACTCCATCACTATCCTAAGCTTGGATCTTTTTGGGAGGGCTTTGCGCTGGAAGAGATCATTCGCCAGTTCCATGCAAGAAGCGAAGAGTGCTATTTTTGGGGAGTTCATTCTGGTGCAGAATTAGATCTTCTCATAGTTAAAGATGGCAAGCGAATCGGTTTTGAATTCAAGTATTCAGACTATCCAAAAACAACCGCCTCCATGTATACGGCCTGTCAAGATTTAAAACTCGATCATCTCTATGTCGTTTATCCTGGCAAAAAGCTTTTCCTTTTAGACAATCAAATCACTGCCTATGGCCTGGAAGCTGGTGGATCAAATATTGCAAACAACCTCTAGCTTCAGTAAACTCAGCGAATTAATCAGGTGAAGAATGGAAAGTAAAAGCGGCAGTCTGGTTGGGGGGACGCTCCTCGTCGCAGGGACTTCGATCGGAGGAGGGATGCTCGCGCTTCCCGTCATGACCAGCCTGGGGGGCTTCTTGCCCTCTCTGGTGATCTATCTTCTCTGCTGGCTCTTCATGATGGCAACTGGATTGCTCCTGCTGGAGGCGGCCCTTTGGAACGAAGGAGAGACCAATATCGTTTCCATGGCCACTCGGACGCTTGGCAAAGCAGGAA
Organism: Parachlamydia sp.; assembly: GCA_021372155.1. Classification (GTDB taxonomy): domain Bacteria; phylum Chlamydiota; class Chlamydiia; order Chlamydiales; family Parachlamydiaceae; genus JAJFUZ01. The sequence continues at coordinate 17,541 of JAJFUZ010000293.1, forward strand.
AAATCGCCGCCTGGATCCTTTACATCTTTCTCTTTTATTCCCTGACACTGGCCTATATGGTCGGGGGCGGCAACCTGATCCTCGACTTCCTCCACCTTCCCTGGCCTGCCTGGAGCGGACCGCTTCTTTTTACCTGCTTGTTTGCTCCTTTTGTCTACGTGGGCGCAAATGTTGTCGGACGGCTCAATGCCGCCATGATGGTGGGCCTCATCGCTACATTTATCATCTTTGTGATTCTAGGGTCTCCCTATGTCCACACGGAGCAACTGCATTACCGCAACTGGTCCCTGGCGTTGATCGCCCTCCCGGTTTCCTTTACCTCTTTTGCCTACCAGGGCATCGTCCCGACGCTGGTCACCTATTTTCACCGCGATGTCGTTCGCGCTCGAACGGCGATTATGATTGGGAGCTTCATTCCTCTCATCGCCTATATCATCTGGCAATGGCTGATCCTGGGAATTGTTCCGACATTTGGACCGGATGGCCTGGCGGAAGCCTTAGACCGGGGCGAAAATGCTGTACAGCCTTTGGATAATTTCATCCAGAATCCGCTGGTCTATGACATCGCCAAAGGTTTTGCTTTCTTCGCCCTGCTCACCTCTTTTCTGGGTGTCGCCCTTGGCCTCGTCGACTTTATTGCCGACGGTCTGCAGGTCAAAAAAACAGCTCTTGGAAAACTTTGGCTCTGCCTTCTGGTCTTCATTCCGCCGCTCCTGGTCGCCTTGCGCTTTCCTCATATCTTTCTACTGGCACTCGATTACGCTGGCGGCCTGGGATGCGCTCTCCTCCTCGGTCTCCTTCCCGTGCTCATGGTTTGGGTCGGACGTTATCATCTCAATCTGAATTCGGAATATTCCCTGCCTGGAGGTAAAAAAACC
>JAJFUZ010000295.1 GCA_021372155.1 Parachlamydia sp.
ATTATGAAAAGAGCCGTCTCTTTTTGCGCATTTCTGACGGAAAGATCCGTCTCTTTTTATTGATTTTCGATTAAAAGAGACGGTTGTTTTTGACTTATCCCGATTCCTTTGGTAGGATTAGAGATTAAGGAGATTATCCAATGCAACGTACATGTATGGCATTTCTTAAAAATTGGCTGGTATCGTCTCGACGTAAACCATTAGTCATGCGTGGAGCTAGGCAAGTTGGCAAGACTTGGATTGTGCGGCATCTGGCTGAATCTGAGGGAATGAAACTCGTAGAATTTAACTTTGAAAAGACACCGGCGTTTGCTGCTCTTTTTGAATCGAATAGCCCTCAGGAGATAATCAAAAGAATAGAGCAAAGATTTTCATTGAAGATTGATCCGAAGAAAACCCTCCTGTTTCTCGATGAAATTCAAGCAAAACCGGAACTGTTAGCTAAATTGCGCTGGTTTTATGAAGATATGCCTGAATTGCCTGTGGTTGCAGCTGGATCTCTTTTGGAGTTTTTTTTGAGCACCCTTCCCATAAGTATGCCTGTAGGTCGGGTCAGCTATGTTTACCTGGAACCCTTATCCTTTATCGAGTTTTTAGAAGCGCAAAAAAAAGAGCAGCTGATCGATCTGATCAAAACTTATGCATGGAATGATGAAATCAACAGCGTCATCCATCATGAATTAATGAGGCTTTTTAAAGAGTATATTTATGTTGGAGGACTTCCTGAAGCAGTCTCTAGCTGGATCCAGGAGCGCTCTTTAGATGGTATTAGAGATGTCCATCGCGATCTACTCGGCTCTTATCGAGCAGACTTTAGCAAGTATATCAAAAAAATATCATCCGACACATTAAATGAAGTCATAGACGCCATTCCTCTCTTTTTGGGTAAGAAGTTTGTCTATAGCCACGTCGATTCCACAGCGAATAGTCAAAAAATCAAAGAAGCATTGAACCTGCTTTGTCAGGCACGAGTTGGCCATAAGGTGAAGTGTACGGCAGCAAACGGTGTACCGTTGGGAGCAGAAATAAACTCTAAATTTTTGAAGGCAATCCTACTTGATGTTGGATTGAGTTCAGCAGTCCTTGATTTGAAACTTAGTACCTTAGAAGATATTAATGAGCTTGATATGGTGAATAAGGGTGGAATTGCCGAGCAGGCTGCAGGGCAGCTTTTGCGCACTATTGAGCCCTTTAACGTCGAGCCTGCACTCTATTACTGGGTTCGAAACGAACGAGGTTCAGATGCGGAGATCGATTATGTGATCCAGCATACGAACCGACTCGTGCCTATCGAAGTGAAAGCCGGCAATACCGGCACTTTGAAGTCTCTTCATCTTTTCATGAAACTTAAAGAATTATCGACTGCAATCCGAATCTATTCTGGGCAGCCTCGGATTGACGAGGTAAGAGTCAAGGATAACCAGGGGAACGATGTCTCTTATCAACTGCGATCGATTCCTTTTTATCTGATTAGCGAAATCCATCGATTGCTCTCGGATTGATATCTAGCTTAACAACCCCAACCACCACCCAGAGCCTTGATCAGGGCGATGGTCGCTTGATAGCGCTGGTCGAGCACATTCAGCAGATTGAGCTTGACCGTCAGGTCGGAGCGTTGGCTTTCGATCACCTCATAATAGGCGACGATCCCGTTTTTGTAGCGGCGGTTGGCAGAATTGAGCGTCAGATCTGCCGCCGTGACTGCCCTTTGCAAACTATCGAATTGCTTGGCTTCCAGGTCGAGATTGTTGAGGGAATCTTCCACTTCCTGGAAGGCCGTCAAGACAACCTGGCGGTAGTTATCGTCAGCCTGCCAAAACCTTGCCCATGCGACGCCAAGCTCGGAGCATCTTCTTCCAGCGTCAAAGACATACTGGGAACCGCTGGCCCCATATTGCCAGTAGCGGCTTTTCCAGGTGAGGAAGTCTTCCAAAGTGGGACTGTAGTAGCCGATCGTCCCGGTCAGAGAGAGTGATGGCAGGAAGCTGGCGTAGGCAACTCCAATTTGTTCATGCTGCGCTGCCATCGTGCGTTCCGCCTGGGCGATATCGGGCCTTTGGATCAGGATTGTGGAGGGCACTCCTGGAGGAATTTGTGGTGGTATTTCGGACAGAGGGTTGGGAGCCAGGCAAAAATTGGAAGCGGGAATCCCAATCAAAGTCGCGATCGCATTTTCAAATAGACGGCGCTGGCGCACAGTATCACTATATTGCGCCTCGGTATTGGCCAGCTCGAGCTCTGCGCTTGAGACATCGATGCTGCCGCTGATTCCCGATTTAAAGCGCGAGCGGGTCAACTTAAGCGAGTCGGCGCGCAGCTTAACTGTGTCCTCCAGCAAGAGGACTTGAGCATCGAGTGTTCGCAGATTGAAATAGTGACTGGCAAGGTCGGCGGTCAAGGAGAGAAGAGTTGCGCGATAGGCATCTTCCTGCGCCTGTGCATTATAGATGGCAGAGTCATAAAGCCTGCTGTATTTTCCCCAGAGGTCCACTTCATAGCTCAAAGTCGCAGGCAGGAAGTATTCAAAGGTATGGATGCGCACGATGGGCTTTAGCCCAGGAAACAAGCCGGTCGGCACCCCATTGAGTTGGAAAAGGCTTCCTGTATTCGTATAAAGGGGGTTGATATTGATCTGTGGATAAAGATCCGAACGCGCAATTCCAACAGTAGCTCGCGCTTCTGCCACCCTGTCCCAGGCTAATTGGAGTGAAGGGTTGTTCGCGACCGCCTGCTGCTCGAGGTCATTCAAAATTTCATCGCCAAACACTTCCCACCAGTAGTCGACTGAGGGCACATTTTGCACATTGGGCACTTGCGCTTTCCATTCTGCTGGCGTAGGAGGATCGGGCGGGTGATAGACTGGCCCTACTCGGCAACTGGAACAGACCAATAGAATGAGAAAGAGAACTTTCATGATGGAGAAAATCTACGCAATGCGAGGGAGAACATGCAAGAAAAAAGTACAGGTTCACGACGCTTTTCTGATATGTTTTCAACAAAACCAAGGAGGTTTACATGAATAAATTATGCACCATGTTTCTTATCATGTGCTCTCTGTTTTTTCTAGAGGCTTCCGCGAAGAACCTTTTCGATATGGGAAATGTTATAGGACGCTTATATCCGAGCGTTTTTAAAGATGAAGAATCTGGTTCATTCAATCCCGATCTCCTCTATCTTCTGGACAAGAAACAAGGTGTCTATCTCTTTCGGGGAGATCTACCTGAAATCGATCAGACCTTCTGTTATACATCCATGATAGATTCCATGAGGGCCTACTTGGCAAACAAGGGGCAAATCCTCTCCGATAGCGTGCAGCTCGTTGACCTATCCTATCTCAATAAAATTGCGGAACGATCACAAATTGAGATCGAAAAAAACTGGTTCAGTGCCCATCCAGATCTTGGTCGCCTGATCCTCTATCCTCTTTACGGCTCCCTGATTAATCCATGCGATCTGGATAAAAGCCTGCGAAATTACATTCTCACCAATCACGATGTCGATGGTCTCAAGGCCTTGATGAACCAGTTAAAAAGCTTGCTTGAGGCAAGATATGCGGATGACGCCATCATTTACATGCATTGCAATGCTGGAAAGGACCGAACAGGCGAGGCTGCAGCAGCTTATCTCATGCAGTTTCAGAATTACTCTTATGAGGCTGCGGTTCGACTGGATCTTGAAATTGCCCAAAGATCCCTTCGAGAATTATCCTTGAATGCGATTCGCTGGTACGCCTTCTATTTGCGCGATATTGCCCACACAGGTTCTATAGGTCTCATTGAGGGGAAGTAACCCGTTATTTGGTTACAACTGAATTGCGAGAAAAGCGTTCGCGCAGCTCTTCCATATAGAGATAGATGACCGGCGTCAAAAAGAGTGTGATTAACTGGGAGACCAGCAAGCCTCCGATGATCACATAGCCCAACGGGCGGCGCGATTCAGAACCAATGCCCATCGCGATGGGAATAGCGCCCATGATGGCTGCGATGGTCGTCATCATGATCGGTCGGAAGCGTACGATGCTGGCATCATAAATCGATTTTTCAGCGCTCTCCCCCTTACTGCGGATATTGTCCAGAGCGAAGTCGACCATCATGATGCCATTCTTTTTCACAATGCCGATCAGGAGGATGATGCCGAGATAGGCATAGAGGGAAAGAGGGAGACCTAGAATCACGAGAGTCAGGAGAGCCCCGACGATAGCCGGAGGCAGCGTGGAGAGAATGGTGAGAGGGTGGATATAGCTTTCATACAGCATGCCGAGGACGATGTAGATGGTGATCACGGTCACGATCAGCAGAATAAAGACGCTCCTCATGGCTTCTTCGAACACTTCGGCTGCTCCTTTGACATCCCCATACACTCTCGGACTGAAAGTTTTTTGGGCGATTTCTCGGAGCCGCTCGATTCCCTGGCTCAAGGGGACATTGGGAGCCAGGTTGAAGGTGATCGTGACGGCCGGGAATTGCGCAAAATGGTTAATGCTTGCTGGCCCGACACCCTCTTTGAGGTTGGCTACAGCTGTCAGGGGAACGAGTTGATTGGTGCTGTTAGAGCGCATGTAGATGGAATAGAGCGAAGAGGGGTTGCGCTGCAGATCGCGTTCCAGTTCCACAATGACGTCATACTGATCAATAGGAGTCTGAATCCGAGAGACACGGTTGCCAGAATAGCTGTGGAGCAGCGCCTGCTCAAGAGCAAAGGCATCTATCCCTAAAGTCGAGGCATAGTCGCGCTGCAGATCGAGGGTCAGCCGGGGCGTTTTGACCTCAAGGTCGGTCGAAATGCCTTGGAAAACAGGATCCTCCTGCATGTTGCGCACCAGTTGATCGGCTACCTTGTAAAGTTCCTCGGAATCAAGGCTCTGCATCAGGTACTGAAAAGATCCTCTCACTTGAGGACCGATGTTAAGGTCAATCAGGGGCAGACCGCGCATGTAGATATTTAATCCTGGAATTTCGCTCAGCTTTTTGTTGTATTTCTGAATAATTTCTGGAATGGATTTGCGCTCTTTTCTTGGCGTCAAAGCCATGAAGACGATGCCCTGGCGGTATTCTGGCGTCGCCGCATTGGAGATCATGGAGACGATCTCAGGTTCTGTCTTCAACAGATCGATCACTTGACGATGGTAGCGGTTCATCTGTTCAGAAGAGGTTCCCTGCTCAGCCTCCGTGTAGGCGACGATGAAACCAATATCTTCATCCGGAATGAAATCCGTGTGCAAGATTTTGAAAAGAAAGGCACTTGCCAGAACGCTGGCTAAACCTACAAGCAGGGCCCATTTGCGATGGTCCAGCACCCACTTCAGCACCGACTTGTAATGTTCCAGCATCCAGTTGTTGAGTCTTTCAGAAAATACCTCGAATCTGCCCTTGCGATGGCCTCTCGGAGGGATAAATATGCTGCACAGCATGGGCGTCAACGTCAGCGAGATGATCCCAGAGGCCACCGTGACGATTGTCAGCGTGATCGCAAACTCACGGAACAGCTTGCCGATCAACCCCGCCATAAAGATGAGAGGAATAAACACAGCGACAAGTGAGAGGGTCATCGAAACGATGGTGAAGCCGATCTGCTTAGACCCCTCCATGGCTGCTGTCTCGGGAGGTTCTCCTCCTTGAACCCTGCGCACAATATTTTCCAGGACCACAATCGCATCATCGATGATGAAGCCGATCGCGAGAGTCAGAGCCAGCAGAGATAGGTTGTCCAGAGTATATCCAATGGGGTAGATGGCGGCCAAGGTGGCGAAGATGGACATCGGCATGACAAGGGATGGGATCACGGTGTCGCGCACATTGCCAAGATAGACGAAGATCACCAGCACGACCAGGATAAACGCCAGGATCAAAGTGAACTGCACATCCTTGAAAGATTGCTGAATGGATACAGAGCGGTCGAAGACAACTTTCATCTGCAGGGAGCCTGGCAACTGGCTTTCCAGGACCGGAAGGAGCTCGCGGATCGCATTAGCCACTTTGACCGTATTCGCCCCTGGCTGACGCTGGATCGCCAGCGTTACGCTTGGTTGATCGATCTCCTGTTGGTCGATGCCCTTTTCCACATAGCGACGCTGACTCCGGTCATTCTGCGTGCTGTCGACAACTTTCCCAAGATCCCCGACCCGGATGGGCGAACCATTTTTATAGGCCACAATCAGAGGACGATATTGGGATGCATCGTATAAACCCCCGTTGTCATAAATAGTCGTCGCGGTGTAGGTGCCGTCGAATTGTCCCAGGGGCTGGTACTGGTTTCCTCTGTCCAGAGCCACTGAAAGCTCGTCCAGCGTCAGACCTAGGTTAGCCAGTTTGCCAGGATCAACCTGCGCCCGAACGGCTAAGGGAGAACCATAGACCGTCACCTGGGCAACCCCCTCGATCACCGAGATGCGCTGGCCGACGAGCGTGTTGCCATAATCATAAAGCTCTCCCGGAGTGAGCGTCGGAGAAGTCATTGCGATATAAAGGACGGGGCTGGCCGACGGGTTAACCTTACGATAGGTCGGATCCTGGGGCAGATTGGGAGGCAGATTGGGTTTCGCAGCTACAATTGCCGCCTCCACATCGACGGCAGCAAGGTCGATGTCCTTGTCAATTTCAAATTGCAAGATGATGCTCGACGATCCCAAGGTGTTGGAAGAGGTGACATATTTGATCCCTGGAATTGTCATGAACTGCTTTTCCAGGGGCGATGCCACCGTGTTGGCCATGATGTCGGGATTAGCACCTGGAAAGGGGACGCTCACCGTGATTGTGGGATAGTTCACGTCGGGAAGGTTGCTGACGGGCAGAAAATGGTAGGCTGATAGACCCAGGATCAGAATGGCGGCCATGAGAAGGCTCGTCATCACGGGTCTGAGAATAAAAGGTGCGGAAAGGTTCATGGTGCCTTGTCGACTAATTTAACCTTCACGCCTGGCCGTAAATTGAGTTGCCCCATGACCACGACCTTTTCCCCTGCTTTGACCCCCTTTTCAATCAGGACCATGCGCTGAATGGTCTCCCCTTTGACCACCTTCCGATAATCCACCGTGGATGTGGCCTCTTGAAATACATAGACATAAGGCCCATCCTGGCCGATGCGCAAGGCCTCTTCAGGCACAAGGACAGCTTTAGGCTCCTCTCTCAGCTCCAGCCGCACCCGGATATATTCTCCTGGCCAGAACATTTCATCCTGATTGGGGACAGTACCCTTGAGCAGGATCGTTCCCGTGGCCAGATCGATGTGATTGTCGATGAAATAGATCTGCCCTTCACGCGGCTTGTCAGGATCTTGAGGAAGGATCACCAAAAACTTTAATGATCCCGCCTTCATGGCCTTTTGCACCTCGATGAACTCCCTCTGATTGATCGTGAAGCGGATGTCCGCAGGATCGATCTGCCTGATATCTGTGAGAGAATTGGGATCGTTGGCCACCACAAGATTGCCTGGATCGATATTGTACTGGCTGATTTTGCCGTCGATGGGCGACCGCGGCTTGGACCATTCCAGATAAAGCGCAGCTGTGTCGATGTCCGCCTGGTCGCTGATGATCTGTCCCTTGCTGACTTCCGCTTCGCTTTGGAACTGCTCAAAGTTGACTTTGGAGTAGTATTGTTCTTTGGTCAGCTCGGTATAGCGCTTGACTCTGATCTCGTTGAACTGCAGAGTGGCCATATCCTTCACCAGCGTCGCTTTGGCCTTATCCAGGGTCGCCTGATAGGGCCTGGGATCGATCAGATAAAGTGGATCGCCCTTTTTGACATACTGGCCTTGCTTGACATAGGCCTCAACAACAATTCCCGTCACCTGAGGTCGCACCTGGACAGTCTGCAACGAATAGACATTGCCGATCGCCTCGATATAAATGGGCACGCTGCGCTCGACCGCCTCCCCCACCACGACAGGAACGGCGCGCTCCTCTTTCTTCTGCCCGCTTCCAGAACAGGCAGTCAAAAGGCACACGACCAGGAAATACAAAATCTGTCTCATAAAGCTGAGTATTAGCAGACCTTATAAAATTTACCAAGCAAAATTAAATTAATTAAAGCTTAACAATTTCTTTTTACAGTTTTTTATTTTTATGGTATAATTAACTAAATTAAATAAACAATAAGGTAATAATCATGAGTTCAATAAAAAATATTTTCACCCCTCCTGTTAATCTGTTTCAACAACCTGCTTTCTATGCAAAAAGCAAATTTATCCAGGATCAACGCATCATCGGCGTCGCTTTGATTGCCATCGGCATCCTGGCCTCTCTCTTCAGCCCTTTGACAATGGGTAGCACAGCGGCTATTGCAGCTCCCTGTATCGCACTCGGCGGCTTCCTGATCGGCGCCTCTTTGATTCAGCAGGTCGTCGGCAATTCGTACGGCTGTTCCGAAGGAAGGATTAAGCGTGTAGCGGCCGGTATCTGCATCATGATGGGCGGGCCTATAGGCTGGGCTATCGGTGGACTCCTGTGGCACTTCTCCAATCGCGACAACAATCGCTAACATGAAACGGGGGTTAATCTTGACCCCCTTCTTGATAATTCTGCCGGAATCTGCTATCACATCCGGCATATGCGCAGCCATATACCATACAAAGATCAAGATGTTGAACTCGAAGGCTATCTTGCTCTGCCTTCGCGAACACGTGCCCCCTTAGTAATCCTCTGCCATGCCTGGAGAGGCCGCGACGCGTTCATCTGCGAAAAAGTGGACCAGATCGCTGAACTTGGATATGCCGGCTTTGCCCTCGACATGTATGGCAAGGATGTTTTAGGCAAGACCAAAGAGGAAAACGCCGCGCTTAAAAAGACATTTATGGATGATCGCGCCTCTTTGCAAAGGCGCCTCCTGAAAGGCTATGAAACCGCCTGTTCCCTGCCTCATGTCGATACGACCCGCATCGCAGCAATCGGCTTTGGTTTTGGCGGGATCTGCGCCCTGGATCTAGCCAGAAGCGGAGTGCCCTTAGCAGGAGCCGTTTCCATATACGGCCACTTTGACCCACCCCAAAATTGCCCCGTTCACCCGATCCAAGCAAAAATTCTGATCCTTCATGGTTTTGCCGACCCCATTTCTCCCATGGACACCCTGCTCGCATTGCAGGAAGAAATGGAACGCGACAAGGTCGACTGGCAGACATGCCTCTTTGGCAATACCCAGCATGCCTTTGCTACTCCGTCAGCTCAGGATCCTGACGCGGGGATCCTCTACAAGGCCTCTTCTGCGAAGCGCGCCTGGCGCACCATCGAAACCTTCTTAGAAGAAGTTCTTTCCTAGAAAATTATCCTATTCTTTATCAGATATTTAATGTGTTTGACTAACATTACCTTTTTAAATATTTGGTGAATCATGGTAGCAAGCTGCACAGACCGTCCTATTCCCTACTTGCCGGCCTTAGGCGCGGAACGGGTTCAGCAGAGACCTCTTAGGGAGGAACTCTTCAAGGCGGAATACCCAAAAACCACGCGCCTGCAGCGCATCTGCCACATCGCCTACAATATCTTCTCGGTCCTCTTTTTTCCTTTAGGCCTCTGCCGGTTAATTGGTCACCGCCTGCATATCCTGGCTGGCCGCAAACTTGTCCCCGCGCAAAAAATGGAATATGATCAAAATTTCCTGAATCGGGGACGACAGTCCCTGATCCAGGATTGGGGTGGATCGCCAGTCTCCTTCAAAACGCCGGATGGCAAGCGTCTGGATGGCATGCATATCCCAGGAAAAAGGGGGGACCAACCCGTTTTCAAACAGGCTCCAACTATCATCATGTTCAATGGCAACGCCTCGTGCTACGAGCTGAATGGCGGTTCCGTGACGGCGGAATGGCGGCAGGAAGGAGTGGCCCAGATTTCCATGGATGTGCCCTTAAGCAATCTTTCCGACTTTGTTGAACAGGGATACAATGTGCTGCTCTTCAATTACCGCGGAGTGGGTAAGAGCGAGGGAAGGGCGACGCGCGATGGACTGATCCTGGATGGGGAATCTGCCTGTCAGTATGTCCACAAGCGTTTGGGTGTCCCTGAGGAAAAGATCGTCCTTTTCGGCCATTCACTGGGCGGCGGCATCGCTACACAGGTGGCTGCAAGGCACCCTGGTGTGCAGCTGTGCAACATGCGCTCCTTCGCTTCGCTGGAAAAAACGGTGCGCATCATATTTGGCAAAATCGTCCCCTGGATGGGTCTGGTGGTCTCCAAAATGATCCTCGCTCTGAGATGGAACCTGGACAGCGAAGCGAAATGGGATCAGGTCAAAGGCCGCAAATGGGTCATCCACCATCCTTTCGACCCGGTCATCCCCAAAGAAGCAGGCCTCTACAATACACTTGAGAAACGTGGGAAGCCGTTTCAGGGATTTGTCCTCCATCATCTGAAAGCTGTTCAGGCCTATTGCCAGGATCTGGCTCAAAAGGCGAAACAACACCCATTGACACCTGCCGAAATCAAACTCGCCCACGACGCAGCCCAAGAGATCTCTGATCCGCACTGCAGGGCGTTGCTCCCTCAGGAAATGCAGCAGTTATTTGCTCTCTGGGCATAAAAACAGCGTTGACGCGATTGTTAGCAGCGGGCAGTATAGGCAGCATGTTGACCGTTTACGTGAAACATTATTTAACTGAAGACGGCATTCCGTTTTTTAAGTCTGTCTGGTTTCCTAAAGTGCTCTCGTACCTTCGTCAACAAGAAGGTTTCATTTCTCTCACCTATATACAGGATCCAGTCAGCGCAGATTGTCTGTTTATCACGCTCAAATTTGAAAATCAGGAAACGCTTGATCGCTGGATTGCAGTTCCTTTCCACGACGCCCTCATTGATGAGCTGGATAGCTATCGCAGCAGGGATTACTGGGAAGCTGCCAGTACGGAACATTCCGATGCCGATCCTGCACATGTGAATTGGGAAATCATACAAGTCAGTTGATGACCAAAAATATCTTTCTCACTGGCGCCCCCTCTTCTGGTAAAACCACTGTCATCAAAAAGGTAATTGCAGCCCTCAAGATTACCCTCAAGGGCTTCTATACAGAAGAAGAGCGCGTTGAAGGCAGACGCATCGGCTTCATGATGCACTCCCTGGATGGCCAGAAGGGCTACCTCGCCCATCAGGATATCCAGTCCGAATTCCATATCCGACGCTATGGCGTCAGCCTTCCCAACATCGAAAACATCGCCATCCCCGCCATCGCACCAGCCCCAGGCTATCTCATCATTCTCGATGAGATCGGTAAGATGGAGTGCTTCTCGCCTAAATTTCGGGAAGCCGCTCTCGCAGCACTCGACTCGCCCAATCCTGTCCTTGGTACTATCACCTTGGGCGGCACCGATTTCATCCAAGAGGTCAAGAATCGCTCCGATTTAGAGATCTTTGAAGTCACTCCGGAAAACCGAGACGCTCTACCGGAGATAGTGATCAATTTGCTGACTACCACAGACTGATCCCAAAACCCTCTTTGGCTATCTTCTGGATAATCCAGGCGGGACCGATAAAGAGATGGATCAGGTTGTGGGCAAAGGAAGGGCGATTTTTCTCAAACTTGTAATGGCCGACAAGCTGAAAAATCCATCCTACCAGGAAGATGCCCACGGCGCTCCAGACATTCAAAAAAAGATAAGAAAAGAGCGCCATAACCGCCACGACGCAGGTCATCGCTATGCCTAAGCGCAACGACCAGAAGAAATAGACTGGCAGCGCCAGCGCAATCCAGGGAAAGATCGTTGGCCATTGGGTCAATTTGACCAGCGCTAATAGAATCAAGGGGATGCCGATCATGTGGCAGACTTGATTCTGCCTGGATTGATGCTCGCTTGCATACTCTGAGGCCAGGGCGTTCCAGTTGATGTTAGCGGTCATAGCAACCTCCCTGTTCCTTAAAATCTATTATAATTTATTTTATTTTAATTTTCTTGCAATTTGGGCATTTATCATTTTAAAATCTTCTTCTATGCCTGAAATTACATTCCAACAAGTCTTGAAGCTTGCTGACATCCAGCATCCTGAAAAACACAGCCTCAATGCTGCCTGCCAGCTGACTGGCCGACGTTCTAGGCTGAAAAATTTCCTGGGTTGGGCGATCTACCTGATGACCTTCACGATCGTCTCAAAGAACAGTAGCTTGGATGGCCTCACGCGCAAAATCGCCGTCCTCGCACATCGAACTCTGCTTGACGAAACATTTTCATTGGAACGCAAGAATTTGACGCTTAAGGCATTGCGTAATTTAATCACGATCATAGCCACAAATTCAGGCAGCCGACAGCAAGAGATCCATCGGCTAATCATGCAAGCGGAGAATCTGAGCGTGCGCCCCGCCATCATCCTCTCGTTGGAAGAGGAATTGGCCAAAGCAAAAAGAGAGGAAGTTGCCCGAAGATCCCCGCATGAGGATGAATGGCGCGCAGGTCCTGGCCTCCACGAGAGAAAACAAACACTTCAAGACTATAAAGCCTTTTGTTCAGATGCCGTGAAGCAGCGACGCACCCTGCGCATTCATCAGCTCGGCCAGTTCACCCCCGCTGAAGTGAAAGCGCTGCGCATTGCAACCGACTATCTCTCCGCTGTGCATGGTCTGACGGTGGAACTCGATCCGCAAGCGCACAGCATCGACGATTTGGCGAGACGCCATCGGGAGCTGAGAAATTTGCAAGGCCGTCGTGTTAATCTGCCTGACAGCTTTTGCCAACCGCGCATCCAAAATGGCCGAGCGCCTCAATACCATGCCAGCCATCTCAACGATATAGCCGAAACGCAACTCCATAGAGGTGACAGGCACTCCAGCTCGATCTGCTTTACAAAAGAGGATCTTTATGAGACGGACATGAATTTTGTGTTCGGCGCGGCGCGTTATGGCAGCGTAGGGGTATTTTCCATCCACCGTCTTGGCAATGCCAACACCGATGCCAATAAGTTCAAACAATGTCTGCAGCGGCTCATGAAGATCGCAAGCCACGAATTTGCCCATATGCGCTGCATCGCCCATTGCACAGACCGGGTCTGCAACATCCAGGGATGCAACAACATCCCGGAGATGGACCGGACCCCTTTCCATTTTTGTGCCGAAGATATGGCTAAGATCGCTCACTGCAATGGAACGTCTTTGAAAGAGAGCTATAAACGCCACCTCGAGTTCCTGGAAAACTTCAGCTCCAAGTATGGCGTGAAGATCGATTTCTCCCAGGATATTGCTTATCTCAAAGCCCGCATCCGCGCGCTGCGGTCATAATTATTCCGTTTCGAATTCATATCCGAAGGCTTCAATATCGGCGCGGTATTTTTCCGCGATGATCGCCTTCGTCCTTTCATTGTAGTATCTGCTGTAATGCTGATGCCGGGAGACATTCTTATGCGGGATACGAGGGCATTCGATTCCGATCTGTTTTAACACATATTGCAGATCCTCTTCGAAGTTTTCCATGCGGCCCACAAAATCGACTTCATTGAGAGGAAACAGACGCGTCTGGAGCTTGATATGCACATCAGCTCTAGTCAGATCTTTTTTGGCGATGAAATCGACAAAAAAATCGAAATCCTTGCCGTAGCACTTTGTCATCGTCCTCAGAGCCTTGTTGACCACTTTGTCGTGGTAGCAGGAGACTACCCTTGCCCAGGGATTGCGGACAAAGGCGAATTTGAATTTTTTCTTGTTTTCCTTAGACAGGAAAGGAATGCGCACCCCCTTGATCGTGTAGGGTACGCTGTTTTCGTGCAAAATCTGATAAATGGTTCGGGTTCCCACTTTGGCGACCCGAAACCAGACAAAGTTGTACTCATCACTTGCTGTGATGTTAAATCGTCTAGGCTTCACACCGATGTTCAACAGCTTGTCCTGAACCAGGTCACCCTGCAGCGGACCAACTAGAATCAAAGTCGATAGAATCATCAGTGCAAATTGAAACATCGTTCTCTCCCGTTTTTTGTTGTCTTAGCCAAGGCTAAATAATTATGCAATAGGATTCTGTATTTTGCAGTTTTAGTTACTATTTTTGTTATAAATTATAGTTTTAGTTTATAATTTAAAATAGATTCGTGGAGTTTTATTAATGACAAGTCCAGTTGGAGATAAAGCATCCTGGTATGGATGGTCCGCCGAAGGGGAAGTGATTTCCGATCAGTTCCAGGATGCGCAAGGCCTGCCTCTATGCAAAGAGGTAGCGATCCGGGCTAAGACGATGGAGATCTACCGCCATCAGCTGGAATCGGAGCGCAACTATCTCCTACATCAGCTGATACCCGGCGAAAGACAGCTTCCCATTCGCGAGCGCATCCGAGCCATCGACAGCAAGCTTCGCGCACAGGAAGAGGGAGATGCCAGCTGGGCCTCCACCAATTCTCCGCGCCTGCTTTTTGAAAAGCTCGGCCCATCCGAAGCCAAAAAGGTGGACATTCCCGTCGTGGGCAACCTGAGGGTCCACCGCCTGGATTTCAAGGATGGGACCTCCTATTCGATTAACCGCTCTGCCGCGCTTTCCGACTTTGTCCACTCCGAGACGAGCCTGTCGGAACTGAAGGATTACCTCTCCATCTATGATCAGAACAGCGTCGCTCACTTTCAGCCAGAGCACGTCAATTATTTTAAGTATTACTATGACAATCGCGACGTCACCAAATCCTCCGACTGGTGGATGCTGAGGCAGAGCATGGAGAACCACATCTACAGCGCCTATGGGACGAAAGATGTCCGCAAACTGCACCAGATCATCGCCGAGAGGCGCGACAACCTGCGCAGGCATGCCCTGCAGGACCTCTACATGCATTTTCAGAGCCGTCCCGTCGCAGAGGATAGAGTCACTTATGGCAGGGTCGCTCTCCTGGATTCGACAAAATCTGCTAAAACAGATAAGACGGGGTATCATCTCGATGAAAAAAATCAACTCATGGACATGAAGGCCATCTACGATGAATTGGACGGGACTTCCATCCTCTTCGACCTGGGCGACCAGGAAGGACCCTTCTTCGACATGGATGGGCGCATCCATATGCCCAAACAGTGCTGTGCGACAGAATTTCAACATCACCCTGTCAGTCTGCAGACGCTTTTGTTTAACGTCTCCGTCCAGGGTAACACCCGCAATGCACCCCTGCAGTATTATCTCAATCAACATGCCATGTCCAAGCTGCAATCCCAAGGGATGAATCCGGATCTCATTCCCTACTGGGAGGCCCTCAACCAGAAGCTTAAATTCAACTCAGAGACAGATTTCGCCACAGCCCATCAGGCCATCTTTCTTCTGCGCCGGCTAGGATACTGCAGCGTCAATTGCTATGGAGGCAAGGACAGGACGGGATATGCTCTTGCCCTGGAAACCTTTTGCGCCATCGATGATAAACTGAAAGAAAAAGCCCTGACTCGCCCTGTTCCAGAGAAAAAGCTGAACGACACTCTTGCAGCGATAGGACGCAAGCTTCTCAGCTCCTCCAGCGTAGCGGTCAAGATTGTGGACGACAACACGGGCTTTCAGGCTTTGAAGCTCTCCCGCTTCGACCTGGAGCTTCTCCTTTCAGGCGAAGGTTTAAACTGGCTGCTGGGGGCTGCAACAAGGCTGAAGGGCTACCTCCAGTCATGCCAAATGCTCATCCAGGGAAAAGGCCAGCTCCATGATCAGCAGATCAAAAAGATGTTGTATCACCATCCCGACAATGAGTAGAATGCTCTCATAAGGAGATTCCCATGAAAGCGATCAGAGTCCACCAAAATGGGGGACCCGAAGTCCTCAAGCTTGAAGATTGGGATATCCCAAAGCCTGGACCCGGCCAAGCGGTTGTCCGCAATTCCCACGCCGGTTTAAACTTTGTCGACATCTATCTCCGCCGCGGAACCTATTCAACCCCTCTTCCCTATACGCCTGGCTGGGAAGGGGCAGGCGTCGTCGAATCCGTCGGAGAGGGCGTCTCGCTCAAGCCCGGCGACCGCGTCGCCTATGTGCATCAGGCAGGGTCCTATGCGGAAAAGGTTCTGGCCAAAGCGGAAGGGCTGATCCCCTTCCCTGACACGCTCACCTTTGAACAGGGAGCCGCCTTCCCCCTGCAGGGCATGACGGCGCACTATCTGCTGCATGAGTTCCACAAAGTCAAAGAGGGCGATGTCGTCCTGATCCACGCCGCCGCTGGAGGCATGGGACTCCTCCTCGTCCAGTGGGCCCGCCATCTGGGCGCGAAAGTGATCGGCACCGTCTCCACTGAAGAAAAGGCCCAAGCTGCCCGCGAAGCGGGGGCCCATGAAGTGATCCTCTACAGTAAAGAAGACTTTGTAGCGGCTACCAAAAAGCTGACCAATGACCGGGGAGCCGATTTAATCATTGACGGCGTTGCCAAAACCACCTTTGCAGGCAACCTGGAAGCTGCCGCGCTGCGTGGCCACATCGTCATCTATGGCGCAGCAAGCGGCGCCGCCGACCCCATCTCCCCCAACGCCCTCATGGGGCGCTCTCTAACAGTATCGGGAGGCAGTCTCATGAACTACGTCTTGACGCGGGAAGAGATGCTCCACCGCTCTAAAGCTGTCATCGAGGGCATTCAGAAGGGATGGCTCAAGCTGCGGATCGATAAAGTCTTGCCTCTGGCAGAAGCTGCGGAAGCCCATCGCCTGCTCGAAAACAGGCAGACAATTGGAAAACTGCTCTTATCAACCTGAGAAAGGAGAAATCCATGGTTTTCAATCCTTATCCCTTTGAGGAGTCTGTATTTGTTACCGCTAATACTAGCGGCATAGCCTATGGCGTTATAAAAGGTTGTGCATTGGTGATGATTGGCATCGCCCTCTACGAAGCACCTTCGCTCCACCCTCTCGCGATTGCCGGCTTAACCGCTACCATCGGACTTGCTATCCTGGCAGCGACGATCACAGCTGCCCAAGAAAAAAAAGCCGAACAGCGTTACGAAGAGATGAGACGCTTGCGACCTAACGAGGTAGTCAATGAGCAGCTGGTAAAAGCCAATTTAATTGCGATGTGGACCTGCTATAGCCTGGCGGCGCATCTTTATGGGAAACCGACTGCGCGCCTGGCATGCCAGGATATGAAAATCCTCGCTATTAAAATCACAAAAATAGTTGCTGGAATCGGGGGTGGGCTTCTTGTACGCTGGTTCGGGGTTTTAATGCAATCTACTGCTGAGGATATATCATGGAACTGGAAGGCAACCTTGGGAGTGAGCTTGCTTGCTAGTACGGGAATCGCCTTTTTAGCAATGTATATGAATGACACACTCCCTAAAATAATGAATCAATCGAGAGTTCTCCTTGAAGACGCCGTAGAAAATTGCCCAAGGCAGGTCGTCGTAGTCGATCCCAATGTCCAAGAATTGCAACCTTTAAGACTCTCTGCCCAGGCAGTGCGATAATCAACTGCCAAAAAGCAGGGCGAAGTGACCCACTTCATTGGCTCCCAGTGAGCGATAGAGCCTTAGCGCAGCCACATTGTTTTCGTCAGTGAAAATGATGAGCTTGCGAATAGAATGAATTTTTTTTGCATCGGTGACGAGCCTCTGCATCAATGTTTTGGCCATCCCCTTTTTACGAAATGCTGGATCTGTATAGACACCCCCTACCTGCCCCAAATCCAGCGCTTTGGCATTGAGGTCAGCAATAGCCGCTAGCTTTCCATCTGAGAACAATCCCCACACTGTTTTCGCTTGTACTTTTGAAAGAAACAGGCGGCGCATCTGCTCCTCTGTCAGATCGGTAGGAAATTGCATCTCTTTGATGTAAGCCTTCCTCAATACTTTCCAGAGAGGATAATCGGCCTCCTGCAACAGCCTGGCGGGCGATTCTATCGCTTGCCAGCCTGCCAACTCAAGGGTATACAGAACCTCTTTCGAGCGATACGTTTCAGCTGCAATCCATTTCTTATTCTGCAAATGCGACCATAATGAAAAGCTGTACTCCCATTCTCCCAGGCAACCTTTGATAGGGATATGTTCCTCTCTGCAGGCATCCAAAATGAGGTCGAAGCAGCGCTCTTCCGACTGCACCATGAGACTGCCGCTGCGATAGAGGCAAAAAACGCCGGCAATCTTACCGCCCTTTCGCATCAGCTTATAGTTGCCCGAATACGGAGAATCGACAAGATTCCAGCCATATTGCTCGGCATTTCCCAAAAGAAACAGCGAGCTGTTTTCATGCTTTTTTAAATAGGGAATGACCTCATTAGAATTAGCCTCATTGACGCGTTCCACGGTTATGGCGCTCATTGTGTTACCTCTTGGAAAAAAGCTATTTTAACAAAATGAAGTGGAAATTGTCTTCAATTTTTCCAGTATTGTGGAGAGAGAAGAACTCCGATGGCATTCCCAGCAGCCGTTCCCACATACTGGACGCTCTGGATGCCGGCATGATCCATAACTCCATACGTCAAGATGAGATTGGAGACCAGATAAGCCTCTTTCTGAGACCATCCATCCTTTGCACCCAGCTGCTTATCAGTTAGATTCAGACGTCTGTAGAGCTCCCTCAAAACCTGAAGTTTCTCATAGTCGACACTGAAGCTCCATAAGGGGTGAATTCCGATTCCCAGCACGACCACATCGGGCTGCATCAGTTTGAGATAAAGTTCTGGAGGAACTTCGTGCAGATGAGTTTTCAGAAATTGAAGAGAGCGCTCCATATCCCTCTGGGATATGGGATTGGGGCTGAAATGATGTTCGGGATTCTTGCCCTGGATTTTCAACACAGCCTGCTTCATAGGCACGGATCCGAGGCATTCCTGAAAGACAATAAAGCGATTGCCGCATTTTGTTGCAAGCTGAAAACTGCCTCCTCCGATATCCCACGAGACAGCTTGATCAAGATCTACTCCTGCTTGGCTGGCTGCAGTGATGAGGCCGATCACTCCCTCCTGCTCCTGGGAAACTACTGTGACCGAAAGACCAGTCTCTTGTTTGATGCGCAGCAAAACCTCGTCGCGATTTTTTGCCAGACGCAAGGGTTCTGTGGCAATCCCGTGAAAGGCTTCTGGCTGGTGAGCAGCCGCTTTTTTCATGAGCTCTGAAATCACTTCGAACAGATTTTCCTGGATGCCGAGGCTTAAGCGTCCCTCCAGACTGCTATTCAAGTCTTCGCGCAACCTGACAACAGCATTATCAGAGAAGATGACCTGCGTAATCTTATTAGCAGCTAGGTCCACATCGGCCACCTGGATCTTGACCTTTCCAGAGCCGATATCCAGCGCCGCGCGGCGCACGATCTGCTGTTGGCCCAATAGGGGCTGGCAGATACCAGAGAAAATCAGAAGAATAAGAACAGCAAGTTTATGCATAACTCAAAAACTATATATGTTTCAGAATAGAGGAGCAATCTAGATTTTCAATGTCCTGGCAAATTCGTAGCTGATCAGCTGCAGCGGCTCCGTCTCCTTGTAGGCCTTCTCCTCATGCGACAGCTGCAACAGACGCTTGCCCTGATCCTGCTTGGCGAGCTGTGCGACCAGCATCAGCGTCTGAATCTCCTCGTCGTCGAAGACGCTGAGATCGGCCTCCTGCGTACTTTTGATCTGATGATGGCCTGCAGCCGCAAGCGATCCATCGCGCATCAGGCACTGGATCAAGTTTTGATACTGATCTGGGCAGGGTCCATACTCCAGATGGATGTAGCGCATTCCCGTGATGCTCTTGCCATACGTCTTGAAATGCCTGAAATCGGCATAAAAGAGCGCCTTGTTCAGGAAAAGCGGGCTCTTTGTCACCTTGATCAGGAAGCGCACAGCCTGTTTGAAGAGCTCCCAGCTGAAACGGCGGTTGCCGCTGTACATGTCTGGCGGATGGCTCTTCCAGTGCAATTCCAATGCGTTAAACTCGGCATACACCTCGTCACATTTGAGCCTGAGGTGCTCGTCCTGGACTGGATCTTGCACATAATAGGTCTCCCAGCGCTTGATACTCGCCTCCCCAACTTTCAGATAGTTGGCGAAAGCAACTTGCGACATCCCCAGCGCATGCCGGAACTTGAGAATTTCCTCAGAGGTCAGAAGGCCATGCAGCACGCGATACCTGTCGGCAGCTCTTCGGCGCAACTCGTTCATCTGCGCCGCATCCATGAGAGGCGCGTGGCAGCGCGCGCAGACAGACGCGGGAGCGACAACCTCGACCTCCTCCCCTTTGATCTCCGGGGTGAAGCGGATGTTCTTTGTCTCGAACTCCTCTTTTCCACAACTTGGGCATTTCATCTTAACCTTCCTCTTGGCTCGGATGAAGGGAAACGTAATAGTAACAGCGATCCTTCAGAGCGAATTTTAAATACATCTTTTTATTCAACTTCCCACTATTCCAGCTGAATGCGAACAGCTCCCGTTCCGCAATCAGCACCTCGTAGGCGCGCTGAGGTGGCCTCGACCCAGCGTAATCGTCTGGTTCAATCTCATTTAAGAGAGCACGGATCAGCGGCCAGACTCCGCTCGAATCATCCATTTCCAGGGCATACAGCTCCCCCACCGCCTTGGCCGGGTTGGCAAAGAGGCAGCGGCCGCTCTCTAAAGCAGCTTTTGCCTCTTCAATTTTCTTATGCAGCTCCCGTTGCGATGGCCGTTCTGACACAAATGCGTCCTGGTATCATGGTCTTTTGTATCATATTATAGCATCATATGATACCGTGAATCAACTAAAAAAAACCTGACCCCCCCTGGCCAAGAACCCTAATTATCCTCATAATACACACTTATGACCACACCACCCGTACACGCTGCCTCAAATTCCCCCACAATTTCTCCTCAGCAAACCGTCTCCCATTCTTCTGATGCTGTTCAAGTCGTGGCGCAGCCGATCTTTCATTCCCAGCCATGGACAGACGAGGAATGGGATGAGTATTTTCTCCTGAATGGTGTTCCAGATGCTCCGGCTCCAGAGCTTGATGAGGAAATGCCGATCAAATCGACGAAAAAGCCCAGACACCTTACTCTAGAGGATGAAGATCCCCCCAAAATTAGCGATGCAACGCATGATCCTGAAGTTTTGGAACTATCAGAAGAAAAGGAGGCAGAGGCTCCGGCGTTGTCACGTTTGAAACGTAACAGCGAAAAAGATCCCACCAAAATGAGCGGTGCGAATCATGATACTGAAATTTTGGATCTATTAGAAGAAAAGGAGGCAGTGGCCCCAGTATTGATACGATTGAAGCGCCGCAGCGAAAAATCTGCTGAACAGGCAAACCCATTTGACCGGATTCAAAATACTTCTGGAAATAAACGCAGGACAAAAGTCGTCAAACTAGGCAAAGTAGCCGAGGTAGAAGCGGAAGAGGAGATTTCCGGAGAAGCAGTTCAGCAAATGAGCATCCGACGAATCGCCCTGTCTCGCATCCTGAAAACCTGCCCTCCCAAGGGCGCTGCGAGGGAACTGGGACTGAGCGCCATCAAACAGATCAGCCGCCTGGCCAAGCGCATGATCGATTCTTTTAACAAAAAGATGGAGAAGGAAGGCAAGAAAGAGTACTGCTTTCAGAGGGTCAAATTCGACAAAGAGTCTTTCCAGGAAAAATGGAATCCCGCTGAACGCCAAGGATTCCATTTGAAGGTCTATACGCGCACCATCTCCAGTTTCTCAAAGCTGGTTCAGGCTTTGGAGGAGTTGGGAGCCCAGGCGCAAAATCCGAAAAAAGAGGTCCAGCAAGAGCTGTCAAGCTGCCGAGTGGATACCATCCTTCTGTTTTACCGGGAAGAAAAACACTCGCAGAAGAAGAATGTACCATGCGGGACATTGTTTGCGCTTCCGACTGGCGAAGGATGGTCAGCCACTGAGGAGTGCACCGACTGGAAATTCTCTCGCAATGTCGCGAAGCGTTGCCTAAGCTCCGAAATCAACTCCTACGCCTACCGGGGCCTGGTGGGCAACAACCTCAGCGACGATCTTATTCTGAAGAAGACCGAGGTGCTTCCGCGCACGCGCACCTACGACAAGCTGATTACCTCATTCCGGGCGCGCCTGAAACCCGATTCTTCTCTATATCAACTCCCCTTCTTTCAAACCAGGCAACGCAAGCCGCCGCAAAGAGGGATCAACCTGAGCGCCGAAATGGGCTGCGTCCATCCCTGCAAGCAGATGAGCCTGTTACAAATCGCCCAGCTTCTGGACCATCTCTCGCACATTGCAATGGGCGAAACGACCTATAAAATCGCCCTTGATTCCAATGGAAAAATCGACGCCTATCCTCTCAGAAAAATTCCTGAAGAAGATGCGACAAACTTTTGGGACGATATCATTCTTGCAGGTCACAAGGAGGCTAAAAAGCTGCGCAGCGCCCTTCTGAATGAGGTCTGGCTCTGCTTTAAAGGCGTCAGAGAGATCTGCCTCGATTTTTATCATAAGCATGTCAACGACTATTGCAATGCGAGCAAATATGAGCTTTTTTACCGGAAAAGGCCCTTAACAAGCTGGAGCACGCCCAAATCAGCTCAAGAAATGATTCAGTTGGCCAGGCAGCAGTGCCCTACCCTAAGCAAGTGTCGGACTGTGGAAGAGTTTCAGGAAGAGCTCAACCACATCGTTGTGAAGTTCAATACCGCCGGCAACATCAAAGAGGACACTTTTGCCAACTACTTTGAAGGCGAGGTGCGCTGCAAATCCAAAGTTTTTTTCAAGGTAGGCACCCAATGGTACCGTATTTCAACCGATTATACAAAATGGGTCGAAGTAGAGTTTCAGAGCCTTCTCAAACGCTGCATTGTCCCCAAAGAGCAGAAATTGCTCCCCAAATGCTGGCCGGAGCGCCCTGCCAGTCAGAAAGAGGAACGCTTCTATGCCGAAGGGGTTTACAATCGCTCCTACGCAAGCACTCAAGGCTATCTGCTAGGTGATAAGATCACGCCCGATGGTGTGGAGCTATTCGATCTTGCCTATTATTGCCAGAATACAGGAAATCTCTACCTCATTGCCGTCAAATCGGGGTTCGGCCGAACGACGCGCGAAGCCTGTGCCCAGCTCCGCGATTCCTCCGAAAAGCTCCACCCAGAGCTAATTGGAGAGGCGAAACAATCTATACTCGATCAGCTGATTGCCCGCATCAAACAAAGAGACAGCCATCAAGATCCCTTTGCTCCATGGGGAGGCGAGGAGGACTTCAAAAAACTCTTTACCAAACTCTATCGTGAGAAAAAGATCGTCTTCACCTACGCTTTTGCAGACAGCGCCAAAAAAGAGCGGCAGCTTGCTGACGAAATCGCATTAACAGTGCAGTTTTCTCCTTCCCATTTTTCTCAAATCGGCATGGACGCTGGCACAATCTTAAATGGCCTCAATAAGATGGGCTATCTCGATGACAAAGGAGCGTTGACTTCGAAATTCATCAGCACAACAAAGAAGGCCTTCCTGGAGGCTGAACTGCCCGGCACCAAAACAATCAAGGGACAGATCTACGATCAGCTTTACCGCCAAGGATCGAGCAAATTTGACTCTACCATTGCCCGTCTGGAGCTTCTCAACCTGGAAAAGGATCTGCTTGCCAAGGGGTTCTCCCTGGCTATCTGTCAGATCGCGCGAACCTCCCAAACTTCTTCCACACCAACAGAGGAAGAGCTGCCTGGTCTGTTGAGGCTCGAGGCGATGCCTCAAGTGGATGAGATTGATTTCTGCGAGGGAGATGCTTTCGAGCATCAGGGATCCACTTATCGCATCGACCGCACTGAGGCGGATGGCGCTTGCGGCCTTCACGCGGCTTTAGGAAGGGAGATGAATGGTGTCTTTACCTGCCCTGCTGGAGGACAGGCTGCCCGCCAGGAATTTGTCGAAAAACTGCAGGCGATGAAACAAGAGGAATTCATCGAGCTTGCGCAGGAGCATCTGACAAATCTCATCCATGAATATTACAGACTGCGCGACAAGTGCAACCCCAGCTCACTGCTCCTGTTTCAGCAAGCTGAAATCAAAAGACTCTTTCTTCAATATGCCAATAAGCGCGATGAAATAGCTCCAGAAGAGATGCAGGCAAAAGAAGAGCTTTGGAGTGCATTTCAGGCCTTCTTCACCTCTCTTTCCAAAAATGATGCAAAAGCGGTTGAACTGCACAGTATCTTTGCGGGCACATCCGGCATGGATCTCGCCACCTTCCAGCAAAGCGAAGGATTGCTCAAAAAGGCCTTTGATGAAAACATCCTCACACTGAAGGAATGGATAGACAAGCACATAGGGCTCAACCATCCTGTCCGCAAGGCTCTAGGCCAGATCAAAGGCATTCAAGGGGAACTGGAGGAGACACTGGAAACCCTGATCCAGAATCCTCGGTTTATCCAGGGCTACTTCAAAGCTCTTACCCATACCAAGTATTGGCTCTTTTCCGATGAACTCGGATTTGTCGCAAAGCTATACAAACGAAACCTCTCCCTTTACCATCAGCGCCAAGGTCGCATTGAGCTGGCCGTCAATTATGGAGACTCTGATGCGCCTATCACGCACATTTTCCATGAGCAGATCGGAGACTATGCCCATTTTTCTCATATCAGCCACGTTAAATAATATCTGTGTCAAACTGAGGCACCGTATGACTTGGTAGAATCGCCCCATCTAGTTTGAGATTTTCCAAAATATCCATTTTGAATATAATGAAATTCATAGGTATCCCATGAATGATATCAATAAAATTATCCCTGTGAAAGCCATTGTTAACTTCTGTAAAGCTCAGAAGATAATCTCTAAACTATCTCTTTTTGGCTCAATCGTGAAAGACAAATTAGGACCAGAAAGTGATGTCGATTTTCTAGTAGAATTCGACTCAGGGAAAACTCCCTCGTTGTTAAACCTCGTAGGTATGGAAGATGAGCTATCTGAAATTATAGGGCGAAAAGCTGATCTGCGTACTCCAAATGAATTGAGTCATTTCTTTAGAAATGAAGTCATTGAGCAAGCAAAACCTCTCTATGTTAAACCCTGATCGAGTTCGATTGCTGCATATGTTGGAAGCAGCTCAATTGTGTCTATCTCATATTGCAAAGTTTAAGAAAGAAGATCTTTATCAAAACCGTCTCTTACTGGATGGTATTGTTAGGGAACTTGAAATCCTTGGTGAAGCAGCTGCTTAAGTCAGCCAAAAGACAACTGCACAACTGCCACAAATTCCTTGGCGAAAGATAGTTGGCATGCGGAACCGCCTTATTCATGCCTATTTTGATGTAGACATCGAGACAATTTGGCTAGTCATCGTGGATTATTTACCGACATTGGTCAAGCAACTGGAAGCTTATCTAGGCGATAATGAATCAAGTCTTTGACAATTACAGTCGATGATTTAATAGATTTGCAAAACAGTTAAAATCCCAAAACTTTATTCCTTTTATGCAGTGAGCTTCTGAAGCGCAATCGCTTTGACCCCTTTGAGATCCAACTTGCCGCTACCGAGCATCGGAAGCGACTCGACTTGGATAAAGCAATCGGGCTTGGGGATATAGAGATTGGGAATTCCGAGCTCGGAGAGCTGTTTCAGGATTCCGGCAATTTTGTCGGGCTGGACCGTATGCACGACGGCGAGGCACTCCCCTTTTTGCTGGTCGGGGATGGCTGTGACGGCAAAGAGCTGTTGATCAGCATGAGTCACTTGGTGCAGATATTCCTCCACGCGTCCATGTGGGACCATTTCACCGCCGATTTTGCTGAAGCGGGAGAGACGGTCGGTGATCTTGACAAAGCCTTCCTGGTTGAGGCTGGCGATATCTCCGGTCACATACCAACCATCTTTGATTACCTCACGGGTCAGTTCGGGCTTATCCAGATAACCCTGCATCACATTGGGCCCTTTCACTAAGAGCAGACCCTGTTCTCCAAGAGGAAGCTCCTGGAAGGTTTCAGGATGAACCACGCGCAGAAGGATACCCGGCAGGGGTTTGCCAACCGTGCCTGGAAGAGTGCCAAGCTGGCAGATACCTGGCTCGCGCACATTCAGGCTGCTTGTCGCGATGACGGGAGAGCATTCGGTTGCTCCGTAGCCTTCGATGGGGCGCAGGCCATATTGCAGTTCAAAGGCCTGAGCGAGGGTTTCTGGAAGCTTCTCAGCACCTGTGAGCACGCATTTCAGGGTGCCAAACTGGCCTGGCAGAACGCGTTTCATATAGCCGCGCAGGAAGGTAGGCGTCGTCATCATGAGTGTCGCCTGTAATTTCCAGGCCAGTTCGCCAATGGCGGCGAAGTCGAGCGGATTGGGATGGAGGATCAGGGCATGTTTGTGGCCTAGCCCCAACCACATCATCATGTAACCAAAGGAGTGGAAGAAAGGAAGAGCATGCACGAGGCGGTGGCAGCGTGGGGTTCCTGGAACCACCTGGGCGACGCCGTCGATGTTGGCATGGATATTGAAATGGGAGAGAACAACCCCTTTTGGCTCCCCTGTGGAACCGCTAGTGAAGATGATCGTAAGAATATCTTCGATCGTTCCCTCGCGGGTAGCACCGCATTCCTTTTCTATCTGTTCGGGATCGTAGAAGAGGGCCTTGAGCAGGGATTTGAACTTCAGAAGGCCGGTGGTCTTTTTGCGGACATCTTCGAGATAGATCAACTCGACCCCTTCAGGGATAGGGACAGGGATCTTTTCGAGGAAGGCACGGCTCGTGTAGATTTTGCGGATTTTAGCCTGGCAGATGGCGCTGGCGAGAGGACCGGCACCGGTTGTGAAGTTGAGGTTCACAACAGGGCGGCATGAGAGAGTTGCTGCGAGGTTGCAGATCACGCCTGGAATGCTTGGGGGCAGAAGAAGACCAATCGTCTCCTCCTCTTTCCAGGAGTCCTTTAGCAAGCTTCCCAGCACGATGGCAGCGGTAAGAACCTGGATGCGCGACATTTTGGGGGTCGCCTGATCGCATAATGCAGGCACCCAAGGTTTCTGGCGGGCATTGCGGATGAAAGCATGGGGAAGCGGCATATATTGGTCTTCGCGCGCCATCCAGGCTTTGTTCTCCAGCTCCTGGATCACCTGGCGCAAGGCGACAGAGCTGGTGGCAGTGGGAAGAGGGGCTCCGTAGGTCACCGTGAGCGAGCAGGCGCGATGTTCGGGCCATTTCTTGAAGAAGCGCCCACCCTTGTAGGAGAAGATGCTGCCCCAGACGCCATCGATATAAAGGGGCACGATCGGGCAGCTGCGGCCGCGCACGATAAGCTCCACGCCCCTTTGAAACGGCAGAAGCACGCCTGTGTGGGTCACCTGCCCCTCGGGGAAGATGCAAACAATTTCGCCATTGTCCAGATAGTCTCCTGCGCGGCGCATCCCCTCCACCAGAAGCTTAGGATTGGAACTGCTCGAAACCGGAATGGTCTCCAGCAGGCGGACGAGGGGATTAAGCCACCAGCGGTTGTAATAATATTCATTCATGACAAAATGAACCGGACGGTCGAGCGAGGCCATGACAAAGAGGGCATCGATGCAGGAAATGTGGTTCGACACGATGACGAAAGGACCTGAGGCGGGAACATTTTCCAGGCCGCGCACCTTGAATCGATAACAGGTTTTAGTCAAAACGATGAAGCAGAAGCGCACGAGAGCCGCTGGCAAGGTGCGGATTGCAAAGATCGTGGCGAGCACGACAAAAAACGCAGAGAGGATGAGCATCTCCCCGATATTGACGCCAAGCCACGAGATTCCGGCGGCAAACAGCGATCCAGCCATCATCCCCCCGATATCGACAAAGTTGCCCAGGGCTATGATAGCTCCTCTCTGATCAGGCTTAGAGCGCGACTGAATTAAGGTGTGCAGGGGAACAATCACGAGACCTGAGGAAATGCCCATGAGAATAAGGATACCAACAGTTCCGGCCATCCCCGGTTGCAGGATGCCAAGCAGCAAGGAAGAGGCAGAGAAACCAATGGCTCCGAGGGGAATCAGTCCCAGTTCAATGCGGCCAGCGGACATGCGGCTCGCAAAAAAGGCTCCCAGCGTAATCCCTAAACCATAAGCGGCGGGCGGA
>JAJFUZ010000034.1 GCA_021372155.1 Parachlamydia sp.
TCAAGTAAAAGATTTGCCAGAGCTGAAACAGACTTCCAGCCACCACTGCCGCAACGACCCTTGGCCATAAGCTAAACTTGGTATTGGGCACAAACAGATAGATGCAGATGAACACCAGCCAGCTTAACAATAGAGGGGAGATAAACTTCATCATCACTTGAAGATGGCTGCTGGCATTTTTGACCATGGCAGAATCCAGCAGCGTCTCATAATTGGTGATTTGACTGTTGATATAGAGGGTGATGCTGCTGGAGGCAACAAAGATAATCGGGCAGACCACCAAAAGGGCTAAGTAATCGCTGAATTTGCGCATAAAAGCCCTTGAGGTGCGCACCTTCCAAATCTCATTGAGAACCGATTCGATGTAATTCAATAAAGTCAGAACGGTCCAGAGAAGAAAAATCACCCCAATTCCCGCCACCACCTGACCTTGAAGATGCTGCAGCATCGAATAGGAAAACTTGACGGTGTAATCGATCACCTCTCTCTGCCCTTCAAAAAGGGTGGTTACCAATTTCAGAAGATATTCATCCAGGCCAAAGCCGCGCGCAATGCCCAACACTAAGGCGACAAAAGGGACAATGGACTGTAGGGTATAAAGAGTCAGGAGAGAAGATTTGGTATAGCAGTCATCCTTCCAGAAATCATACAGGGAGGATGTTACAATCCTTTTTGCTGAGTTAAAAGCATGTGTCAAGTGTTCCGGCATATCCCTCTCCGCTTAAAGGGATAACTCAAAATGTGAAAAACCCACAACGACAAAGTGGATTTTGATGAAGGAGCTATCCAATTAAATTTGGATAGCTCCATTAGTTTACTTGCGGACGATGAAATTGTTGCTGCGAATCATTTCTTCAAGCGCGCGGCCTTTTTTAGCTGTCATTTTATCGTGTACGGAATAAGAGCAGGGTTCAGGAACTAATTTAAGTGCTCCATGTGCCAGATTGTCATATGGCTCACGGAAAAAGTAGAGCCTGACACTTGTTTTGGTGTGCTGCGCTTTTACAGTTACATATTTGACTGCCAGTCCCTGAGTCTTGCCTTGATCTGTGATGCACATGACGTTTGCCGTCATTGCCTCTAAAAGATCTTTCGCTTGGCTCTGATGGATCGTCCTTTTGCGATTCTTCACCTCAAACCAGTTCAGCACCGGTAACTTCTCTAACTTATCTTTGCCTCCTGCAAGACGGTTAACGGCGTTTTCTAAAGGATTGCCGCGGGCTGCTTGTATCACTACTTTGATTCCCAGCACAGCGCCGGCACCCAGCATGACGCCTCCCAAGAAAGGCACGAAGGCAAAAAGGGCGGCTCCAACAGCCAGAATGACTGCTGCTGCCATCCCCTGCCAGCGGATATGATCCGTTCTTTTCGCACAATGAACTCCCAGCCACTGTTCCATTTTTTTATTTGGGCGATTGCAATCATGGCAATTGGCTAACTGGACAACTGGACTAGAAATATTTGTTACTGACATAGAGACTCCATTTTAAAAATTAATTTAACCTACTTTGAAAGAAATATACCGCGTCGAATCTCCCTGTTTAATCAGGAAGAGAAACGGCTTGCCCTTTTCAGAGGCTTCAATAGCCTTGTTAAACTCATCGACATTGGCAATCTTCTTCTGGTTCACCTCGAGGATGACAGCACCTTTTCTAACTCCAGCCCATGCGAGAGGGCTGTTGGATTGAATCCCGCTGATCATCACTCCGCTTTCACTTCCCAGTTTGCTGGTCAGTTCTGAAGTCAGGTTCTCAACCTGAATTCCGAGCAGGCTGTTTTTAGCCGAGGCTGCTACGGAGTTCGTCGCAGGAAAACTGCCGATCTCGACCGACAGGTTCAGTGGCTTGCCATTCCTGAGGACGACGAGAGGAACCTTAGTGCCGGCCTTGATGAATGCTACGGCATTGCGCAGGCCCCCCACATCGGTGACAGGCAGATTGTTGAATTTCTGGATGATATCCCCCTGCTTCAGACCAGCCTTTTCAGCGGGCGAATCCTTGGTCACTTCGGCGACGAGGGCTCCTTCTGTGCTATCAAGGCCAAAGGACTGGGCAAGGTTGTTGTCGACAGACTGAAGAGCAACGCCAATAAAGCCTCTCTGGAAACTGCCTGAGGTCTTGAGGTCATTCATGACCGCATTCAGAAGGTTGCTGGGAATCGCAAACCCTATTCCCATATAGCCGCCATTGGTCATACTGGTCACGATGGCCGTATTCATGCCAGCAACCTCGCCATCCAAAGTGAGCAGCGGTCCGCCGGAATTGCCGCGGTTGATCGCCGCATCCGTCTGAATATAGTCTTCGACGCGCGTGAGGTCGAGATTATTCCTGCCTTTGGCGCTGACAACTCCTACTGTGAGAGAGGCCTGAAGGCCCATGGGATTGCCGATGGCAACGACCCACTCCCCCACTTCGAGGTCGCTCGAATCGCCTAGCTTCAGATAGGGCAGATCCTTGGCATCGATTTTAATCAGGGCGATATCGGTGTTGGCGTCCTGGCCAATGACCTTGGCCGAATATTCTTTCCCATTGTTCATCAAAACCGTGATGTCGGTCATATCTTTGACAACGTGGCTGTTGGTGAGGATCTCGCCATCGGACGACACAATAAAGCCAGAGGCCTGGCCGACAACCTGGTCCTCTTTTTGTTCGCGCTTATTTTTTCCCTGTCCTTTCGGCACGCCGAAAAAGCGCTGCCAGAAGTCATCGAGCTCTCCATCCTCATCGTCGCTATCATCAGAAGAGGCGGAAGCAATCCCTTTGACTTTGATGGAAACCACCGCGGGAGTCGCTTTCTTGGCAACATCGCGGAAATCCATGGAGGTCTTTCGCAGGGTCTCGCCATTGGCGGCATACGAAGGTGCAGTAAGAAGGCAACAGCCCATAATTGCGAATAGAAGTGGTCTAAACATTCTGAATCTCCTTAACATGTGAATAGAAGAGCGTAATTATAACCGTGATGAATAAATCCTGCAATACGACATTCCCGCTGCGCGGAAATGTGCAATTGTATTCTAGAATCAACTTCAAGCCGACTCAGCTGCAGCTTTGGACGACTGGCTGTTCGGTATGCCTAGTTTGAGCTGGTTTTTCAAGAATTCATTCTCAGCTCTCAACCTATTAACCTCTTCTGATACGCGTTGTCGTTTACCAATAGCTTTTGCACCTTGCCCGGGGGTTGCGGCGACAGGAGTGGTGGCAGCGGGCATGATCGATTGAGCAACATCGCATGTTTTCGTATCCACGACTGAAAGATCTGGGGGGGGCTCATCGTGCTGAGATTGAGAGAAGTCATAGGGTAAAGAAGGAAAAAACCAAAATCCACTATCATCCTGGAAAAATTATTCTGTTTGAAAACTCATACTATCTATCCTTGATTTAAGTTTTACAAAAATAATTCAGTGTTATAAATTTATAATTAATTTCGTGTAAAGATTTAGAAACTTAAGGTGTCCCTTTCCCAAACCCGGGAACTGCCTTGGAAATCTTATCAATGAAATTGAGCACGGGTCTCTTGCCCATGCTGAGGTCCTTCCCTCCATGAGGGCGAACGGCGGTGGCCACTCCTTCTGAAGTAGCTACCGAGACGTGGCTTCCCCGCGAGGTTTCTCTAGAGACTCTCAATTCAGGATGCTGCTGGAAGACAGCATTGTAGAGCTTGGTCGCTTTGCGCAGTTTGACTCTTTTCTTATCCATGAATTCGTCAAACTTTTCCTGCAGCCGCCTGGCTTTGTTTGCTTTAATCTCCTCTTCCTGGGCTTGCTGCTGTTTTTTTTTGCTGAGCTTGGGCACAGACGTTGCAGCAGGCTTCGTAGAAGTTTTTGAAACAGGAGGCTTCGCAGCTTCAGCTGGCGGAGTAGTCTCTAAAGATAGGAGAATCTCTTTTTTTAATTCTTCCATAACCTGGGAAACTGGCTTCTGTTCCAGATATTCGATCTGCTGCAAGATAGCTGATGCCTCTTCCCGTATTACTTTATCAGGATCCTGGGCGGCTCTCATCAGCTCTTCCAGGTAAAGATAGGCAAACTCTGTCCCTTCAACGGTTAAATCGGGAAAAGGCACATAGAGAGTTCGATTTTCTCCAGTTGCAAGAAATTGCTGTATTTCCGGTGCAATAAGCTGCTTAAACAGACGCGCTGGAGCATAATCGCCCTTCATAGGGCAGACCATACTGTCCCCATAAATATAAAAAGGGAATTTGTCATGGACGCCATAGCGCCCTTGAATAATTAATGTAGGACTATTGGCCAAGCCAGGCAAATCACATCCTTCCTTGCATAATTCCATCACAAATCCAGCGCGGGTCTCCGCCTCCTCACCATAAAAAAGTAACATCTTGCGATTGCAGTAGGGAGGTGGCTTAAAAGCCGCCTCGCCGGTGCGGACAATGGCCACAGAGATTCCATGTTCCTCTTCGGAAAGAACGGGCACATAGCCATTGCCATCGAGGCAATAATAAACGAATGAGTTTGTTGGAGGGATTGGGACTTTAACCTTATCATTGGATAAAAGGCCCCGTTTTTTTAGATCAGCAAAGAAAAAATTCATATAACGTTGAAAAATGGTAAAAGCGGGATGGATTTCCTCTTGATAGGCCTGGTGAAACTTGCTTGCAGGAAATGCGACAAGACTCTTCTGATTCGAAAGTTGCTTTTGCTTTAGCTCAAGCAACTGGCAATAACTATCAAAAAATAAAGACAGCAGGTGAATCCTTTCAAGATAACGCAGCGGATCGATATTGTGACCTGTACTTAAAAGTCCATACATGGTGTGCAAGTATGTCAGGATCTTTTTTACTTCGAGAACTTCTGGGACCCCTTTCGCATTCTCAATAAACTGGCACAATGTCTGATATTCTTCCGTTGTCACCTTTGTAGCAAATGAGGGAACGGCGCGATTCAATGTATGGGCAAGCTGCTGGGCCTCCAGGGTATGTTTGAGTGGTTGTGCCGCTGCGCTGCTGCTTTCTTGAGCCCCAGCAGGGGGAATCGATGGGCTGGGGGAGGCCGCGGGTTTTGGAGAAGCAGGCGGCATCCCTGCCGGTGTATCGAAACGCATGGGTAGCATGGAATTTCCTTATTAAAGCAACCTATTCTATCAGACATTTGCCAATAACTCAATGGTCCTGGCTATGACGAAGCAGCCCTTCTCGATCCGGTCGATGCCAAAATGCTCATTGGGAGCATGGATCTGGTCGTCAGGCAGCCCAAAGCCCATCAGAACCACTTCTCCTCCGCAGGCTTTGGCCAGCTCGGTGACAATGGGGATGGAGCCGCCATCCATGATGCGCTTGCAGGGCTTCTGGAAGAGCTCCTCATAAGCTTGTGCGAAAGCACTGACCAGACGCGAGGAGGGGTTGGCGCGAATGGCGCGGCCTTTGCCCTCCAGAATCTTGACAGCCACTCGGATCCCTTCTGGAGCTGACTTTTCGATAAAGCTGGCCACAAGCTGGCCCACTCTTTCGGGATCCTGGTCGGGCACAAGGCGACAAGAGACCTTGGCCATAGCCTTGGCGGGGATGACTGTCTTAAAGCCTGGGCCGCCATAACCTCCGGTGATGCCATTGATCTCGATAGTTGGTCGCAACCAGGCGCGCTCGAAAGGCTGCAGGCCCTTTTCGCCACCCGATGGAGTGGCCCCGAACATCATCTCATAGCGCGGGTGATCGAAGGAAAGTTCGAAGGCAGCCTTTTCCTCGTCCGTCAGAGGCACAATACCATCGTAGAAACCTGGGACGGCGATCTTGCCATTGCTGTCGCGCAATTTGGCCAAGATTTCCACCAGGGCGTGTAGCGGGTTGTAGACGATGCCTCCATGCGATCCCGAATGAAGGTCTCCTTTGGAGCCCTGCACCTGGACCTCCATGGTGACGATGCCGCGCACGCCAAGAGTGACTGCAGGCGATTTGGCATCATGGATGCCCATGTCGACGATGGCCAGATAGTCGGCCTTGAGCTGCTCGCGCCTTTTGGGCTGCTGCAAAAGTTTAGAAAGGCCGACGCTTCCGCACTCCTCCTCCCCTTCTATGCAGAGCTTGATGTTGATCGGGAAGCGGCCATCGCGTTTGAGGAGCGTTTTCAAAGCCTGCAGGACATAAAAACACTGCCCTTTATTGTCTTCCGCGCCGCGCGCATACACCTCTCCATCGCGTATCGTCGGCTCAAAAGGAGGCGACACCCATTCGTTCAAAGGCTCGACGGGCTGCACATCGTAATGGTTGTACATCAGAAGCGTCGGCTTGTCAGGACCCGCCTCAAGATGAGAGGCAAAAATTGTCGGATGACCAGAGGTCTCCCACTGCTCAACATGAAAGCCAAGATTTTTGAGATACTCGGAAAGCCATTTGGCACATGCCAGAACCTGGTCCTTGTACTGCAAGTCGGTGCTGACGCTTTGAAAGCGCAGGAAAGTCAGATACTCTTCCATGGCTTCCTGTTGCAGATTTGCTAATGATTTCATATTAATCTCCCGAATAGAAAAAAAGAATTGCAGCAAGGAACGTCAAAGCTCCCAGATAGAGCGAGAGGGCCAGCTTGACCCTTTTGTGGTGTCTCTCGATCAGCGCAGGATCGCGCATCGTCTCTTTTAGGAAGTCAATTCGTTCCTGAATGCTGTAATGGTGCCAGTTGGGCACCAGATGGGTAAAGCCCGTCCCCGTGCCCACGTGGTCAAGGGCTTCAATCATGGCCTCTGGTGATACCCCGAGGGCATAGACGTGCAGGTCGGCCTGCCTCTCAAATATTCTGGAAAAGAAGCCGTAGACAAAGCGGAAAAAGAGCCAGACGATCAGAGCGATGGGGATGAAGAGCAGCAGGGGCACAAGATGACTCCATGATAGTCCAAATTGCAGAATAAACTTCTCGGCAATAAGAGGAGCGGCTTTTTCAGAAAACAGGGCAATGGCGAGGACCATCCCGAAAAAAATCAGCGGATAATAGAGTAGATGCCGGCGATAGCTGTGGCCAATTTCATGCGCCAGGATGGCCTCAATCGCATCAGGAGAGAAGGTATTTAACAACCTCGGCGTAAAAAGAATGTAGCGCAGGCGCGGCAGGACCCCCACGATAGCCGCCGTCAGAGAGCTCTCCATGATGCCCCAGGTTTTGAAGCCCCCATGCGCAAAGTGCGCTCTAACACAAAGGGCTTCCAGACGCTGTTTGAGTGGCGAATCTTCAAGCGGCGCGCATCTCCACAGCCTCACGATCAGCGGAGGCAGGAACAGCAGCATGGCTGCAAGAAAGAGAAATGACGGTATCAGGGCCAGCCAGGGATTGGTTTCATTCATGAAGCGCACAACAAAGTTATCGGAAGGCAGCATCTGGAACAGGTCCACGATGATGGTAAAGAGAAGGAAAGGCAGCGCAAAGGGGATCAAAAGGGCGACTTGGTTGACCGCCTCTTTGGATGAGCCCGACTTAAAAGACCGATGAAAGACGTAGATAGCTGCAAGGTAAAGGAGCAGAGCAAAAAGAATTGTTCCCATCTGAAAAATAGCAGGAGCAAAAATGCGATGTGCTCCGAGGGCAAAGTGAAAAAGGGCAAAGAAAAGCAGACATTCCACATTGGCAACCGCCAGAAGGAGATTCTTGCTGGCCCGTTTGAAAAGCCGATTTTGCAGGACCATCAGGCCGAGCAGCGCGAGATAAAGGAGAGAGCCGGTTGCAAAGGCAGCGATCGGCTCCAAATACCACGTGGTCTGACCCATTTCCAGGGAAAAGCTGGCGAGCAGCAGGACAAAAATCAGAAACAGCAGGTTGGTAAACATTTAGGGCTGTACTTGCTGCGGATCAGCCTTATTAAAGAGGTCTCTTGCAAAAGTACGGCTTCGCTTAACCAGATCTTCTGTCTCTCTAGCCTCTTCGCGCGCTTCCTGCTGGCTATCAGGATTTTTCCTGATCGCCTCGCACATCCTCCTCAACCGGTCAAGTTTCTGGTCCAGATCCTTCTGCAGCTTGTCTCGGGCTTTGATATTTTCCTGATATTTTTTCACATCCGACATCCAGTCGAAGCTCTTGCTGATCGAGTTCAGGCATTTTTTGAGATGGATGACCGAGACCGACAACCGCTCCATGTCAATATCTGCTAGATTTGCCTCCCTGACCACCCTCTCCACCTTGGGCAACTCCTGCTCGGCGATCGTTTTCATCGTGTCGGCCGCATTCAAAAGGTGCAGGAGATAATAATTGTGCTTGATCGAGCTGAAGTTGTAATGTTCCACCTTCTGCTGCTCATGCAGATCGACAATCTCCTTCGCAAGATAAAGCAACCCCTTTGTGGCTTGGAGATCCCGCGGATTAGCGCGCATCATAGCGTCGGCCAGATTGTTGGGCACAATCGCAAACCAGGCGATATTGAGGCTGCATGCCTTTGGATCGAGTTTGACGAGCTTCGCCGCGACGGAGCGGATGAGCGCCCTGTCATGTTTGTTGCGCTCCAGAATGTTCTCGAGTTTGGCATTTGTGTCATCATCGAGATAATGCAACAGCGCCGTCTTCAATAATTTCAGGGCATTCTTGTACTCGTCAACGGTCCGAGCAGATTTGTTGGCGATGCGGCTGATGTTGCGCAGATAGTTCTCAGGCATCAGTCGGGCTGTATCGTAAAGCCAATCCCAGTTTCTCTGCAGGTTGACAGGTTCATTTGTGACCTTATTATAGAAATAGGGGAAGTCGTTATAGCGCAATTCCCACAGCTCATTCAAAACCGCTTTGCTCTTTTTTGCATCTTCCTGAGCAGCATCGATCAAAACAACCTTCTCAGCAAGATTGAGAAGCTTTGTAAAAAAGTCGCAATCGGACGCATTGGGAGCCCCCTTTTTATCGACAATGTGGCGCTGCGCCCCATTGATATAGCGCAGCGTCTGGCATAAGACAATGCGCTGATGCTCTGTCAGCTTGCTGTCGACGATTTTCTGATACAAGGCATCTTGATCGAGCCCGATGAAAGTGTTCTCCATGGACTTAAAGGGCCTTGTATCTAAAATCGACCCTGGCAGTTTTCGCAGATTCTTTGTCGCCGGCAACGTAAAATTGAAACATTTTTCGATAACTCCTGCCGCTTTGAGCTGAGCGCTCAAAGCCCCAAAAAGAATTTGCTTGGACACCTCAAAGCTGTTGGGAATCTTTTCATCGGCATAGGTTAGGGTGGCAAACTGAGTCAAGATCTCGCCCAAAATGAAAGCCTGCTCTCTTTTTGGCGTTTCGTACATCTCCTTGTGCTCGATATTCCGCACACAAATCATATAGGCGGTCGCAAGCAAATGCTTCTTGCGCTCTTTCAATGCCAGCTTCTGTTCCGGCACATTGCTTTCGCGCATTCTTTCGATTTTCGCCAGAAGCTCTTCAGGTTTGACGACGTTGTAGCTGTGCGCCAGGCGGATGGCCAGTTTTATTGCCAAAACCGCTATAGCAAAGGGAAACAGTAGGACATAAGAGGCCACTTTCATCGCCACCCTGGTCGTCGGAATCTGCTCCTTGCGCTCATCCACGAGGATCTTTCCATCAAAGGCTTGTTTATCAATTACATAAGCCTTTCTTTTGCCCAGATAAAAGTAGGTGTCGACAGCTTCAAACAGCCGCTGCCTGCTATTTTTAGGACCGACCCCTGAGAAGGAAACTGGTGTAAAAAAACCGATTTTAGTGGACATGGCGCTCCTTGGATTTTTATTTAGATAAACAAAAATACAAGTTTGCGCTTTTGTCGGCTAGTGGATTGAGCAAACGATATCAGTGACTCATTTTGCATCATTTGCATCATATGACGCAAAATTGAGGCAAATGAAGCATCGCGACACGCTACCCAGCTTATTTACTCTCATTGCTGGGAGTTGTGCTGCTCCGAACGGATTCTTGTTTCCTTTCTATCTTGAAATGCTTGCCAAGCTTGCCTGCATGTTTCCTGGTGACAGGGTCATGGAATACGAGACGAAATTGGGCAGGTCCTGGCTTTGCCGATTTGTCCTGGACAATATCGACAAACATTTTATGTTTATTGGTCAGCACAATAAAGCCAGTTTTGATCCGATAGATGGCGATTATAGCATCGCCCGAATCAAACTTCTCGGTGAACTGTTTGTCATTGACCAGGGCTTTGAGTTCGTCTCTCCCTGAAAACAGTGGAGGCAGCAGCGCCGAAGCAACCGAACATTGAAAGACTAAAAGGCAGATCGCAATTAGAAAGCCTATTCTATTCATAAAAACCTCCCATAAAAGAAAGTCTCGATAAACAAATTCAATTTCTAATTATACAAAACGATCATATATTTTACAAAAAAAAGGGGCCAGGATAACCCTGGCCTTCTGAAAGATTAAGAGTGCGGAGGCTTTGGAGTGATTTCCTCAATTTTTGCGAGAAGTTGCTGGCTGATGCTTATCTGTTGCTGCACGATAGCCAAAAGCCCCAGAGGATCATTCTGCGGCACTTGATACTGTTCGAAGGCCTGCTTCGCCAATAGAGCTGCAGCTTTTGCTTGTTGCAGCAGGACATTTCTCTCTTCGAGCGAACCCTGCAGATTCATCAAAGTCGCCCCAATCTGCTTTAAACTGGCTGTCGCTTCTCGGATGGGTTGCTGACTGTAAAGTTGAAATTTGACCCAGTTGCGATCGATCGATTGGAAATTGAAGCTGTGATCGCCAGCTTTCCTCGCATTTTCAACAATCGCTTTAGATAATCGCAGCAGCCCTTCTATCTGTGGTAAATCGCCAGAATTAGCTTCCATGAGTCTGAAGGCCAAGTTGCTGGGAATGATGGAAAACCAACCTAGTGAAATATAATCCTTCTCTTTAAGATCAAGAGAGAATAAAGCATTAACCAGGCGTTCCACCTGCTCTGAAACCAACAGTTTACCCTGGGTAATCGCTTCCAGATCTTGATAATCCTGCGATGCCATCTTGCGTTTGAAAATCTCCATACAGTTATTTAGAGATTTGCCCGCACCCTCGACCCCGCGAAAAAACTTATTGTTTACTCGAGCAATCTGACTATCGTTCTTAGCATTCTGGATCAGCCATGCGGCATGCTCAGTCTGTTTCAACTCATTCCAGCTGCCCTCGGCCTTGTAAACATCGGCCCAGTCGTTATACATGAGTTCCCAGAACTCATTGTCATCGCACCGCGCAAACTCACGCGCAAGATAAAGAGCGTTGCAGGTAAGCTTGTTATCCTGCTCGTTCGGTTCCCGCTGTTCAAATACACCTCTGATGTGGCGGGCAGCGCCGTTAAGATAGCGAAGCATCTTGCTGAAATGAAGGCGCTCGAAATTTTCAAAATCCCTAGATCTCGCCATATCGATCAGGACTGTTCTGTCTGCTTGAATAAAGGGTGCTTCCACAGCAGCGAATGGATTGTGATCCAGGATCGTTTCTGGCATCCGTTTTAAATCTCGTGTCCCAGGGGCGTTGAAGTCGATCTCCACCTGACTGGCCTTGATCCGAACAAGAAATGCTTGGAGAGCTCCCAGGAGCATCTGTTTGGAGATTGTAAATTGAGCCGATTCAGGGAATGTCTTTCCTGGATACTGAGGCTTCTGAGCATAATGCAAAATGCCGAATTCACCCAAAATCATGCTGATATGCGCCATGATCTTTGGATCGCCCGTTTTGATCTGCGATAGGCAGAGGCCATAGGCTTCATGCAACTTATCCATTTTTGCTGGCTTATCGGAAACATCTTTGAATTCTTTAAATAGTTGCTCGACGCGCGCTAAAACTGTGGCTGTTTCGCTTGTTGGCGCAGGATGGGGAGCTCCACTTTCCTGAATTCTAGAGACAAAAGTAGGTTGTTGCATGATAAACCTCGAAAACTATTGATATAAACTAATGATAATGTTAAAACATATTATATTAATTTGAGTAATATTATGTCAATGCAAATAGCTGACCTGCACTGCGATTTACTCTGCTACCTTCAAGGTGACGCGCGGCGATCTCCCTTCGATGCGGCTGTGCGCTGCTCTATCCCGCAGATGCAGCAGGGGGGCGTGCGCCTGCAGGTGCTGCCGGTCTTCACCTTGACTCAGCCAGGATCGACTCAAAAAGGCTGGGGACAGGTCGAGGCATTTGGCAGACTGCTTAAAGGTTGTCCAATCGATCTTTTCCTCTCCATCGAAAATGCCTCCGGGTTCTTCGAAGAACAGGAGGCCCTTGATATAGGCTTTAAACGCCTCGACATACTAATGGAACGTTTTGGACGGGTCATTTACTTGAGTCCCACCTGGAACGACGAAAACCGTTTCGGCGGCGGGGCTCATACCGACATTGGCCTGAAGGAGGACGGCAAAGCGCTGCTGCATTTCCTCGATGGAAGCGGTATCTCTTATGACTGCAGCCACAATAGCGACCGCCTAATGCGGGAAGCCCTCGCCTATATCGACGCGCACAAGCTCGACATCCGCATCATCGCCAGCCACTCCAACATGCGCAGCGTCAATAATGTTCCCCGGAACCTGCCCGACGACCTTGCGCGCGAAATCTTTCAAAGAGGGGGCATCATCGGTCTCAACTTCTATAAGCCCTTTGTGGGACCAAAGAGCGTCACATTTCTTGCCCGACAACTGGAACATGCCTTTCAGCTCGGCGGAGAAAAGCAGCTCTGCTTCGGAGCCGATTTTTTTGATCTCATGGATCTGCCTCCCAACCAGCGCAAAAGCCCTGCAGAAGCCTTCTTTCCCGAAGTCAGCGATTCGAGCGCCTACCCCTTTGTCTTGAATCTTTTGGAACAGCAACTCCACATCTCGAAAGCTGCTTTAGAGAATATCGCGCATCATAATTTGATGCGCTTTCTCAAAAAGTGACCATTTTGCAGTCTATTGCAAAATAGTCTCGACTTTTTTGCAATAGGCTGCATAATAGTCGATATGCAGCGTTTTCAAAAACAGGCTATTTTGCATGATTTGCAGAAAAAAATGGTCCTTTTGGCAGGTCCACGACAGGTGGGCAAAACCACCCTTTCACGAGCGATCGCTCAGGAATTTTCCACTTCCGTCTATCTAAGCTATGATCGCTCAGAGGATCGTAAAATCATCCGAGAGGAGTCATGGCTTCCTTCCGTCGAATTCATCATCTTCGATGAAATCCACAAAATGGAGGAATGGAAGAACTACCTTAAGGGTGTTTATGATACAAAACCTGCCCATCAGAAAATCTTGGTGACGGGCAGCGCCCGACTCGAGATCTTCAACCAGGTAGGCGATTCGCTGGCGGGACGCTATTTCCTTCATCGTCTGATGCCGCTTTCCCCGGCTGAGTGCGACAAAGTCGATGTCAGCTATACGTTGGACCGCTTTTTAGAGAGAGGCGGCTTTCCTGAACCCTTTCTTGCTCAAGATGCGATAGACGCCGACCGTTGGCGTCTGCAATATGTCGAAAGCCTGCTTCGTGTCGATGTCCTCGATTTTGAGAATATTCGCCATTTGAATGCCATTCGGTTAGTCTTTGAGCTCCTAAGAGAAAGAGTCGGCTCGCCTGTTTCTTACAGCTCGATTGCCGAAGATGTAGCCATCTCTCCGCATACTGTGAAGCATTACATTGAAATCCTGGAGGCGCTCTACATTGTGTTTCGCGTCACCCCTTTTTCAAACAATATCGCGCGCAGTCTTCTGAAAGAGCCGAAAATCTACTTTTTCGACGTGGGACTCGTCAAAGGAAATGAGGGGATCCGTTTCGAAAATTTTGTGGCCACCTGCCTGTTGAAGCACGCCTTAGCAAAAACTGACTATCTCGCACAAAAGTACTCTCTCCAGTACCTCAGGACGAAAGAGGGCCACGAAGTTGATTTCGCTCTGGTGAGAGATAAGCAGGTGGAGATAATGATCGAAGTGAAACAGCGCGATCATGCGATCCATCACGGGTTGCGCTATTTCCACGACAAGTATCAGCTGCCTGCTGTCCAGATTGTTAAAGAGTTGAAACAGGAAAAAGTGGAAAAAGGGATCGAGATCATCCAGGGTCTTAACTTTCTTAAATCCCTGTATTTATAATCGCCTTATTTTTATAATCTTTCCTTATGAAAAATGCGATTTTGATCAAAGTGTTAATTGCGATGGCGCTCGCGGTCGTTGCGGGGTGGGCCGCAGGGCCTAAAGCCGAGCTACTTAGTGTGCCTTATGTCAGCATCTTTAACCTGATCGGCCAGTTATTCCTCAATGCCTTAAGCCTCGTGGTCGTGCCCCTGGTAGCCGCCTCGATCATTACGGGTTCGGCCAGGATGGGGGCGGACAACTCCTTTGGAACGCTTGGGTTAAAAACGCTTGGAACCTTTATCCTGACCAGTTTCCTGGCAATTGTCATAGGGCTTCTTGTAGGCGTGGTTCTCTCTCCAGGCACTAAAAAGCCCCTCAGCGAGATCGCATCGGCAGCAAGTTCTATTGACCTGGCCCACATCCAGGAGCAGATGAGCGGCGGAACCTTTCACAAGATCGAGACGATTCTGGTCAAATTGATCCCCGGCAACATCCTGGCAGCTGCCTCGCATGGGCAGATGCTCGGCATTATCGTCTTCTGCATGCTCTTTGGCTTCTTCACATCGAAAATTGAGACACAGTCATCCGAAATCCTGCTGGGCTTCTGGAAAGGGGTTTTCCAGGTGATGATGCAGATCACCCACCTCGTTCTCCAGGCCTTACCCATCGGCGTTTTTGGATTGGTCGCAAAAGCGGTCGCCGAGACGGGCCTCGAGTCGATTGCGGGCATCGGTTGGTTTTTCATGACCACCCTGATCGGACTGGCCATTTACGCCTTCATCGTTCTGTCTCTGCTCCTAAAGGGGGTTGCTGGGGTCAATCCTCACACACACCTACGCGCCATGTTCCCGGCGCTCATGACTGGCTTCTCCACCAGCTCCTCAGCGGCCACGCTGCCCGTCACCTTTGAATGCGTCGAAAAGCGTGCCGGCGTCTCCAACCGCGTCAGCAGCTTTGTCCTGCCTCTTGGCACGACCATCAACCTCTCAGGCTCCTCCCTCTACGTCTGTGTGGGCGTCCTCTTCATCGCTCAGGCCATGCATCTACAACTCGCCTGGCCATCGCTTGCCTTAATCGTGCTCATGACTCTGCTCACATCGCTGGGATCGGCCGGCATCCCATCGGCCAGCCTGATCTCCATCGTGGTCATCCTTCAGACTCTTGGACTTCCTGGCGATGCCATCGGCTACATCATGGTTGTCGAGAGGCTCTTGGACATGTTCCGCACGCCCGTCAACATTTATGGTACCTCCTGCTGCGCCGTCATCGTCGCCAAGTCGGAAGGTGAAAACCTGGCTCCTGCGCCCCAACCTGCCGTATGAAAACTGTCGTCGTCGGAATGTCCGGCGGAGTCGATTCCTCG
This sequence comes from Parachlamydia sp., assembly GCA_021372155.1. GTDB lineage: Bacteria > Chlamydiota > Chlamydiia > Chlamydiales > Parachlamydiaceae > JAJFUZ01. The sequence continues at coordinate 15,320 of JAJFUZ010000034.1, forward strand.
GTCTCCGCACTCCTTTTAAAGCAGCAAGGCTACCGCGTCATCGGCCTCTTCATGAAAAACTGGGAAGAGGAAGATGGACAAGGAGTCTGCAAGGCCTCGCGTGAATACGAAGATGTCGTCGCCTGCTGCGAAAAGATCGGCATCCCCTACTACTCAGTCAACTTCGTCAAAGAATATTGGGACGGCGTCTTCACCCATTTCCTAGAAGAGTGTCGCAAAGGCCGCACGCCCAATCCCGACATCCTCTGTAACCGCGAAATCAAGTTCAAGGCCCTCTTTGAAAAGGCTCTCGAGCTTGGCGCCGATTACCTGGCGACAGGCCACTACTGCCAGACAAAAGATGGCCTCCTGCTCAAAGGCGCAGACCCTGGCAAAGACCAAAGCTACTTTCTCCACGCCATCCAGGGCAGCGTCCTGAACCAGGTGCTCTTCCCCATCGGACACTTGCCCAAGAAAGAGGTGCGCGCCCTTGCCCATGCCCACAATCTATCCACAGCTGAAAAAAAGGACAGCACCGGCATCTGCTTCATCGGCAAGCGCGACTTTAAAGAATTCCTCAGCCAATACCTGCCTTATACTCCAGGCAACTTTGAAACCCCAGACGGCAAAATCGTTGGCCAGCACGACGGAGTAGCCTACTACACCATCGGCCAACGCAAAGGCCTCGCCATCGGCGGGCCCGGCGACGCCTGGTTTGTCGTCGGCAAAGACACTACCCGAAACGTTGTGATCATTGCGCAGGGTGAAAACCATCCTGCCCTCTACACCAGCTCTCTTACCGCCTGTGAGCTCACCTGGATCTCCTCACCTCCCCCAAAACTTCCCTTTCACTGCAAGGCCAAGACGCGCTACCGCCAGCCCGACCAACCCTGCGTCATCGAATCGATCGAAAATGGCATTGCCACCGTCACCTTCCCCGATCCGCAGCGCGCCGTCACCCCGCAACAGTCGGTCGTCTTCTACGATGGCGACATCTGCCTCGGCGGCGGCTTCATCATCTAGCAATTTATTTGTTGAGCGCCGGGAATTTCAGAGCTGCAGGCGATCACACTTTTCCTCACTTGATCAACCCTCTTATTAAATTAATTAGGAATATGATGCCTATGCAATCCATTCATCTTAGGCCTTACCACACATTTGCATGCAGAAACGCTTCTCACGCTAAGCAGGGATGAAAGCGTTTGATCAATTGCTTCTAAATATGTTAGCCTGTTGGGCGTAAAAACTCAAACAAGGGTAAAAAAATGTGTTTTATGCCAGGCGCCGAATCTAAAGCTATTTCTTCGTCTACTTCTGCTTCACCTTCTCCTGTAGGGACACCACAAGGAAGCGAAGAAGCTTCACTGAGCGGAAGAAAAATAATATATTTACCAGCAGATGCAAAGAATCGATCTAATTTTGAGAAAATAGGTATCAAGTGGTTGGAATCTGTAGATAAAGGCAAATTACTAACCAAAGCTTCATTGCCAGAAGGTTGGGAAGCAATTGACACGCCTTCTCCCTATCATCATTTCTATACGTTATATGATCAAAATAAATTGCCTAAAGTTGACGTGTTTGTTAAATCAGACCCCCATGACCCTAAAACAAGAGTAACATTTTTTACACCAGAAGAAAGTGAACGTAAAAAAAGAATGGACAATGAAGAAAAGAAACGCAAAGAAGAGGAAGATGTTAAACGATTAGAGATGGTCAAGGAAATACGCAGTAAAAGATCAGACGTGTGGTCAAAAGAGTGTCCGTTTGGTGTTTTTTTTGTTTTAAATTTGAAAGATCAGCCTCGTTATACCGCAACTATAAGTGCACAAAGGCACTCTTGCCAGGGCTTTTTCCAAACAGAGGAGATCGCGAATCAAGCAAAAAAAGTATTAGAAAAACAGGCTGGTTTAAGTGATAGCATCTTTGTTCAAAAAGTAGATCCTTCAAATCTGCACCTCGTCAAAAAAGGCGGTTATGAAATTGTCGATGGTTTCACGAATAGCAATTGGTGGGAAAAAGAAGGTGGGTTTGCTTTTGGGCCTGCAAAAAAAATCAGTAAACTCGGAGAGTAGATAAATTTTATCTTCCTTCTAAGTTTATGATGTTGTGATGCGTCACGAAAAGTGACGCACCACAATTCTCCTTAAGGCAAGGCAGGTACTC
>JAJFUZ010000037.1 GCA_021372155.1 Parachlamydia sp.
AGAGACCATCTGGAAGTAGTTTGCGCGTCTTGACGACGATATTGACATGGTAGACATGCGGCAACTGCTTTTTGGTTACTTGCTGGGTGGTTTCATCGAACATCAGGGTCGCTTGAAAGGGATCTTCGGCCTTTACGAGAAAGTTATGAATGTCAAAACGGAAAAAGATATTGAAACCTTAAAAGCGCTCAGCAGCCGTTTCTGGTTTTGCTTTGATGTAGATCGATTTCTTATAATAAAGGACCCGCTCGGCTCTCTTGAAGTCTTCTAAGCTTCCTCGATTGCGCACCTTCTTAATGTCGGCGGGAACGGCTTCCTCTTCAATAAATGTCGCATATTCGCGCAAGACCCCGACCATGGGCAAATTTAAGGCTCCATCCTGGACATCCTGGATATCTGTCGAATAATCCGAGAACCATTTTGCAGCTTTTCTATAGGAAAAGAAGCGCAGCTCTTCTTTAATGCGGTCCTTTAACACATAAATCATGACAGTAAAAAGAATAAAAGGCTGTGTATTCTCAAAGAACCAAAAGCCACCCCAAAGATAAAAAATAAGGAAAATTAACATCGCAATGGCAGCAGGAATACCGGCAATCCAAAAGCGATAGCGCTGATCGACCGAAGAGCGGCTTGTTTTAAGGACGAGGGGGGCAATGATAATTTTGCTTAAAATTCCTTTGCGATAAAGGAGGTATTCCTCTTGTTGTTCCGAATTCAGGGTTTCAGGATACTCACCCAGATAGTGCTCCTTGCGATAATGGTCCTCTCTTGAAATGGCATCGCGAATTTCTTTGGATGCCTCAAAGGGCATTTTGGAGAGCAGGGGCAGGATGTAATCATCAAACATCAGACTGATGTACTCATCCACATAGCGAAAATCGCTTACGGCATCTTTTGCAACTTGTATGGCGCGGTAAGCAGCCAGTAGGCGCTCCAGCTCACGGCAACCCTTCTCGATTTCCTGATTATTGTTGTCCATGGTCAAAGCCCAAGTGCGTATGGACGAATGGAAAACACCTCCAAATAACTTAATCTCCAGGTTGAGCTTAGAGATCGTTTCGGGTTTATTCCGCAGTAGTATGCGCATTAAAGGCGATTCATCATTGTGGGGATCGAGCAGTTCTTTAAAAGTAAACATCGGCAACTTGAGGCGGATGAGATTGGTCTGATCCTGGTAAAATTGCTCTTTTGAGTAAGTCTGGTCATTGATCTGAAGAGAGCTGGAAATAAAAAAATAGAATTCTTGAGCGAGATGCTCCTTCTCTTTCTCGAAGGGATAAAGTTTTGTCTTTAGTTCAAATTGCCATTTATCCCGGAAGTGTATTTTTCCTTCAAGGTCATCAACTTCCATTCTAAACCGTTGCCTGAATCTCTCTACGCAACAAGCAGAAATCCAACACACGCCACTCACTTGTACTATTGAGCGATCGATCCATCTCAACCGCCTCATCCAATTTTCTTGCTTGAATCTTGTTTCTGATCGTTCGATACCATTCCTGTTCTTCTTTTGAAAGATTAACAATGATAAAGAATGTTTTTAAATCTTGGCCACAACGATAAGAATGAATGGTTCCTTTTGCTTGCAAATACTCGATGGCCCTCTGCAAGTCTTGGCCCGGTGCGACAGATTGTGTTTGAACTGAATTAGTATTGACAAACAGGTGTACCGATTTTTTCTTTTGCGCGATCCAGGTTTCGTGATAGCTAAGATACTGCATTTGTGCTGGTGAAAAAGAGGGAGTTGGACACAGTGCAGCTGCAGCTGAAAAAACGGTGGGAAGGTTAGGCGATGGTTCTAACGCAGGTGTAGCAGCTGGACCGGCAGGACGCATTTGTGCAGGGAAAGTCATAAGAAAACTCCTCTATTATTTTTTACACATTATCATTTTGAATGTTTTATGAGAAGCGACTTATTTAACATAGTATTTATTTAACAAAGAAGATACTTATCGCCGGAAATCAAGGAACCGATCAAGCCATGCTGATGGGCTTTTTCTAATTAAGTACTTGTTTGGTGCTCTCGCAAAATCGATTATCTTCTATTTATTTATTATTTAATTATTCTTTTAACTTATAATAATTATAGAATATTGGTGATAGTATGGGCTTTATTCCAGAATTTTCTAAAAATTTAGGAGTATTGCGATCTTTAATTTGCGAAATTGCAATCTCCAAAGCAACTCCGACAGTTAAAATCAATTTTAATTTGGATGGCATTGTCGTGCAAAAGGATAGCGCGACACAACCTGTCCACAATGTCAAAAGCCAAGATATCGCTTCGACCCAGGAATTGTCGGCGCAGGAAGCCGATGTCGCAAAGCGTTTTCAAGGAGAAGTACAAGAGCTTAAACAACTGATCGAAGGTGGAAACACCCTTTCTGATTTGTGCGCAGCCATCGGAAAACAGCCTCTTCCACCCCATTTGCAAGTGGCGAAAGACCGTCTTCTCCACCTCCTGACTCGTTCGCTTGACAATGCTACCCATGATAAGCTCAAAGAAACTCTGGAACAAGCCCGAGATTCTCCCGCAAGGGCGACCCCTTTCACAAAGAGCTTCATCGCCTCATATCCTCACGCAAGGAGAGCAAACGCCACCATTCTCCTTTGCATCGCGAGTATGCTGGATCAGAAATTAAGTCATCTCGACCCTAAGCTGAAAGAGCAAATCGCGACGAGCATCATGAAGCGCGCAGAAGGCGCTTTAGAAAAAGCACAGCATTCCTTCCAAGAGGAGTTGAGTGAACAGTTTTCAGAGCACTTGGGAGATAACGCAAAAGAAGGCAATTCCCTTCCAGAAACGGTCAAAAACTGCAAAGAGGCAACTCAGAAGTTCTTTGAAGCACGCCAAGGGGATAAGCCGAGTCAACCAGGTGCCATCGGAACATTCACTGAACTTTCTGAGAGAGCTGCCACAGGGCTTCTCGAACAACTGAAAAGCAAATCCACCGAAACAATGACGGAATACCAGCTTTCACTCCTGACTGATGGGATCATCACTGAGCTTGAAAAAGAGTTTGGAAGCAAAATGAAATGGCTGGCTGATGAAGCGATCAGCGAAGGGGTTGTTCAAAGTCCCAAAGATAGTGAAAAAGAGGCTGAAAGCTTCACAAAAGCTCTCGAAACCCACCTGCATAAAAAGGTGCAAAAAGAAGAAACGAGTTGCACCCAAGCAGATTTTTTAGAGGCTTTGGAAGGCTGCCAAAATGAGGAAGAAATAGCTCTCGTCATTGGTAAAATCCTTGTTGAAGTAACTGACCGTACGGATAACGTACTCTATGAACAAACCCTGAAACTGCTTCAAGAAATTTACCCCGATATCAACAAATTCTGTCTGGATAAAGGAGATGGCCATCGCCTTCTTTCTCCTCTTGGTGTGGAAGTCATGCTGGAAACCCTGAAGCAAAAGGGAAAGCTCCATGATATTCCCACTCATCTCTGCTTAGCTCCTGAACAGGCAATTGGCCATCTCGAACAACTCGCCAATGGAGCGCCTGGAGAGAAAATGAGTCTCGTCATGCGCTATGACGATGGCGTTAACCAAAGTAATGAAGCAGTGGAAAGTATCCATTATTTTGCCGTGATCGCCGAAAAATCGGATCAGGGCTTGCGCATCGCTATTACAGACAGCTTTTCCTCCAACCACTACCGGAGCGAGGTGGTAGATGGTATTCAGGAGAGATTTACAAACCTGGGCATCCCCTGCAAAGTTTTTGTTCCCAAAATCGTCAGACACCCCGAAACTGGGCGAGAAATTACCTTTAGACGTCAGTCCGATAGTTACAGTTGCCCTATCTTTGCCCTGAGAGACATTTCTCAGTTTAGCCAACATCCTGAAATCTTGGATGAGATCGAAAGCCATGCTTCTCCCCCCGAAACCGATGACAATGTACAGGTCGTGCCATTTGAGCGTGTTCCAAAGGCTTTGATGAAAGCTACACAATCCCTGACGAAGCTGGCAGATTACGATGATAAAAGTGTGACAACACAACTTAGGCGCTCAGGCAAAATCAATCCTTTGCCCGTCAAAGGAAGCCCAGGGAAGGTCAAAGATGCCAACACCTTCATCATGGACCGCAATCGGAAATATGAAAGGATCATGATTGCAGCCGCCATTGCCAAGGGTTTAGTGAAACCACATAAGCATGGATGATGTATGGAAATTGATGATCATTATCAATTTATGTCTTCTCGAGAATCATCAACCAGCTGCGCCAGTGCGACAAAAACTTATTGATATCCCTCAGGAAGATCCTCAAGCTCCCTCCTCCAAAATTGAGCCTTTAAAAGAAACCTCTTCGGACTCCTTCCATGTCACGCAAAGGATGAATCAACCATTTCCGATATATTTGCAAAAACCACCGGAACAAAACACA
>JAJFUZ010000050.1 GCA_021372155.1 Parachlamydia sp.
GGCGCTGGGAAGGCGCGATGCCTTGGAAACAAGGACATAATCGCCTGGCTTATTGCGCACGGAGCGGATGTAGGGCTCAATGACGCCGGTCAGAATGACAGCTTCCTGGCGCTGCTGGGCATAGAAATCCTCCATGGACGCTTTGCCATGCTGCATTGCCCATGCCTCATATAAGACCGCCTCAACAGGTATCCAAGCGCCCATTTTTGGGGTTACGTTTGGATCTGGGGCAGGGGCAGGAGCTGGCTGAGGAGCTTCCTGTGAAGGAGTGGATTGATAGCCATTGGCACGCGCCTCCAAAAAGGTGATCTTTTTCTGCAGATAGGCATCCTGAATCTGCGTCAGGAGTTCTTTGGATTTTGCTACCTGTTCCGGGAAATCGGTGAACTGGTTGATCACCTTGTTCAAGCGTATATAAACCGGGTCGAGATTGATCTGGTCAAACGGCTTCTGCAATTCATCCTGAGCGGTTCCTTGAGCTTGTGTCAGCAAGGCTGTGACTTCGTCAAGTCGCTGACGAAGCTTGCCAAGCATCTGGGCATCGCCAATATTTTCGATATATTCTTTGCTGACATAGAACTGAGCCGTCTCTGGCAAGCTGATCTCTAACCATTTGCTGTTCAGAGGACTGATTGCCCCGTTGACCAGCGCTCCCTTTTCGAGCTGGCCGATCACTGTTGCCTCAAGATCTGGCTCAAAGCGGATATTGACGTTGTTTCCCTCTACAACATTGTCCAGGACAAACGTGCGGAATACATAGCCCTTCATATCTTCTGGAGCTTTGATCGCATAAAAATCCCCCGATTCGCCCATGACGATAAGCAGATCTCCTTTGCTGAATTCCCGCAGAATCGGACTGTCCAGATTAGGCTGGAGGCGTAGCCTGACTTTGTTGCGCGTAATTTTCCCTGTGAAAGGCTTCAATGCTGGCTGTGGGGCAGACTGCCGAGGCGCTTCCTGAAGCATTTCGGGTTTTTTCGGTGATTCCTCTTCCGGCGCATCTGCAAAAAGGGAGCTGATCGCAAATAAAGCAGAGAAAAATGGCCATAATGAGTGGCTGCGCATGGGTGACTCCTTCAAAGAATAATTGGGAGTCAGGATACTAAAATCCCGATAAAGAATAAAGGGAGTTTTGCAACTAGTGACTATTCCAATCAATAAGCGATATTTTGGCTAGCATGAAAGCTCCCGCGGTCGCACATCGTAAACGGCGTTGTATTGGTTTAATACTACCCCGTTTGCGATGTGCGAACCCCGGGGCTTTGACGCAGCCAAAATATCGCTTATTGATTGGAATAGTTCACTAGCTTTTTAAGACAGCGAGGATATGCTCGCAGCCGGGTCTGCCGCAGTTGCAGCCAACCGGATCTCCGAGATACACATTATATTTCTCCAGCCTGTCGAGCGGATTGACGACTTCATAGAGTTTATCGCCAACTTGCGTGATCTCCCAATCTTTAAACTGCAGCTCCTCTACTGAAACCTCAGGTTCTACTTCTATCGTGGATGGGGTCTCGCCTGAAATGGCGCGGCAGATCTGGCAGTGCATGCAGTTGCAACCCGGATGCGCCTGGGGAAATCTGACTGCTTCATCGCTGGCAACAATTTTCGAGATGGCAGCGATTTTGCTCAACACCTCATCTGGCAAAGGAGGCGCCTCAGACTGAGAGGGATCGTGCTGTAAGGCTCCGCCCATCCCATCTAAAGAAGAAAAGCCAAAGCGGACTGGCAAATCCCCTCCCTCTTCGCCTCCAGCAAAGGCCTGCATGAATAGATTGCCCGAGGGCATATCTGGTGAGGACTGCTCCGTTTCGAGGTAATTGGCATGGGCCGCAAAAATTAATTCAACCGTCGAGGGGGCCAAACCAGGCACCAGGATTGTCTCGCCGTTTGAGAGGACAACAGCCAGAGTTGGACCTTTCATATGAAGGGAAGCTATTTTATCCCAGCTTGTTGAGATAAAAGGGGGAATGTTTAATACTTTAGAATTGATCTTCATGATCTCTCCTTTCTTAGTAATCATTATAGACTAATGGCGAGTTGATGGTCAAGCAAAATTAGCATTCCAAGCATCAGACTGCTAAATTTATAGCACTTGATCGTTGTCCCCCCTTTCGCTAAGATGCGAATTTTAATACCAGCATCAACGGAGAGCGCATGAACAGAAAAACCTTCGTCCTCGATACCAACGTCCTGCTGACCGATCCTGAAGCGATAACCAAATTTCCGAAAAATAATGTCATCATCCCGGTTACAGTGCTCGAGGAGATGGACAAAATGAAGCGCCTACCCAATGATTTGGGCAGAAATGCACGCGCGGCCTTCCGCACTCTGGACTCTTTCAACAAGCTCGGAAAAGGCGACCTGCACAGCGGCGTGCAGCTGGAAAACGAGTCGATTGTGCGCATCCAGCTCGAAATCAAATCGGATACCACCTACAACTTTGCCCTTTCGCAAAACGATAATCGCATCATCCTGGCTGCCTTTTTGCTGAAGGAAAAGGGTGAAAAAGTGGTCTTCGTTTCCAAAGACTTCGCCGCCCGCATCAAAGCAGAGGCACTGGGGCTGGAAGCGGAAGACTACGAAAATCTGAAATATTCCTACGAGGCCATGTACAGAGGCCTGCGCAAAGTGGAAACGACCAAACATGACATCGATGTCTTCTACAAAGACGGACACATCACCATACCCAATCTGGACTGCCACCCCAATGAATATTGCCTCCTGACCTCGCCAGAACACTCCTCGGCCGTCGGCAAATATGATGCGGCGAGCAAACAGCTTGAGCCGTTGCTCAAATCGGTCAATCTCTGGGGTATCAAACCGCGCAACGTTGAGCAGCGCTGCGCTGTCGACGCCCTTATGAGGGATGACATCAAGCTGGTCACCCTGCTTGGACCTGCAGGAACAGGAAAAACGCTTCTGGCGCTAGCCTGCGGCATGCGCAAAGTCTTCGACGAGGCCACCTATACCCGCATCCTGGTCAGCCGCCCCGTCGTGCCGCTTGGACGCGACATCGGTTATCTCCCCGGCACAAAAGAGGAGAAGCTCTACCACTGGATGCAAGCCATCTACGATAACCTGGAATACCTCTGCGACTCCTCAGGCCATGAGCAGAACGAAACTCTGCGCTGGGTGATGGAGAGCAAAAAAATCGAGATGGAGGCCGTCACCTATATCCGCGGACGCTCGCTTCCTAAAGTTTACATGATCATCGACGAGGCGCAAAACCTCACCCCCCACGAAGTCAAGACCATCATCTCCCGAGCTGGTGAGGGCACCAAAGTCATCCTGACAGGTGACCCCACGCAGATCGACAATCCCTATCTCGACAAGGACTCCAATGGCCTGACCTATACCGTCAGCCGCTTCAGCGACCAGAAAATCTACGGACACGTCTTCTTAGACAAGACGGAGCGCTCCGAGCTGGCCGCCCTGGCAACGGAGGTCTTATAGAATCAATGACTGCCCTCCGCAATGCAAGGCCCGAAGTCTGCAA
>JAJFUZ010000053.1 GCA_021372155.1 Parachlamydia sp.
CCAGTAATTTTGTTTATTTATCGACAATATAATGGATAATGAAAATACCTGTAAAAGATTATTTATACTTTTTTTTCAAGCCACATAATTTTAGTCACTTAGAAATTTTACCGTCTATCTACATAAATAAATCTTTCTTGAAAATCCGCTGCGGAGTAAATTTCGAAGATGCTTGCTTCATCAATTTCAGCAAACATATGATATTACCTGATCCTGCCCTTTCTACCGCCCTGTCTGCATCCTCAATTCCAGTCCACTGTTTGAAACCTGCAGCCTCTGAGTTCGCAACTTCTTATGAAGATCAGCTGAAAGAGGGAGTGAGGGAGAAAACACAAGGGGCCTATGCAGCAGCATTGCTTTGCTATGAAAAGGCTCTGCACAAAAGCGAAATGGTTAAAAACTCTCAGCAGATATTGCAGGCTGTTGAGTACATTGGAGATCTCTTTCTCGCAAAAAAAGAATTTACTCGAGCCGCTAAAATCTACGCTTGCTGTCTAGCTTTGCTGCCTCAGAAGCAGGTCACAGCCAAACAAGACCATTATTTGCATAAAATGAAGGAAGTGGAAAACGCCTATTTAGAGAGGTCACATTTGAAAAAGACTTATTTCTTCAATCTGATAAGCCCTAAAACAGACCCGACAAGCAACATTTATAAGCATCGTCAATATCTTCATGCTGCACGCATGTGCATGAAGGCAAAATTTGATGTCAAAGCCCCAACGGAGGTGCTGATCGAGTATGCGACTTCAATGCTTCAAGGTCTTTTTAAGGAGTTAATTTGTGATTCCTTCAGCTTGATGAAGCAACCGCCTGGCAAATACGCTATCATCGGCATTGGTTCCATGGGAAGACGAGAAATGTCTCCCTATTCTGATCTGGAGTATGCCATCCTCATCGATCAGAACAACGAAGACATGCTCGACTATTTCAAAGCGTTTGCCCACCTAATTGAATTAAAAGTTGTCTTCTTAGGGGAGACTCCCTATCCCATCTTGCAAAAGGGGCAAAAAAGCCCCTTGCCGGAGGGATTCAGGCTTGACAGTGGAGGCAATACGCCACTTGGAGAGCTGACACCCTTGCTTGGGACTCCCGAGCAGCTGGCGTCTTATCAAAAACCGCACTTTTTTCAACATGAAGCTTTCTTTACCTCATGCAATGCACTTCGCGACAGCTGCTACATCGAGGGAGATCCCTCTCTTTATGAGGAGTATTTGGATATTGTCAAAGCCATTTATAAGCAACTTTCTCCGACTGTTATTCCTGGATGCATGCGCACGCTAATGGGAGAAATCTCTCTTTATAAAGGAGTAGTAGAAAATATTTTGCCTCTTGAACATACAGAATTGGTGTCCAAAACACGTTTTAAATGCAGCAAAATCGAACCAATTATTCATGAGTGGCGCAATGCTCATTTAGTGCACGAAGTGTACAAAGGTGAGGCCATCTGCTTTCAAGCTTCGGAGACACTGACTGTTGAGCAGGACTATGGGCGTCAGGTCGCCCAAAAAGCAGTTAAGGAATTTGATCCTGATCTTGAGAGCAAAGTTCTATACAAAGGTAAATGCGTCGTTATCAAAAGGGAGCTTTATCGCCTTCCCAGCCAATTTATTTCTGTATTAGCGCTCTTTTACGGTCTTGAGGAACGCAATTATCGTCAACGCTGCGATCAGCTGGTGAATCGAGGAAAACTTTCTCGAGAAAATCGCGACAACATTGTCTCTATTATGGACGAGATATTTCAGCTACGTTTTGAGACGCAGCTGCATTATGAAGAAGAGCGAGAAGAATATTACCTGGCTGCTTCTGACGATCTTTCTGCAAAGTGTCTGGTGGCAAAGAAGAAGCAATTGCAATGTATCAAAAGCATTTATCAGCTTCTCTACCCGATGCATTCCATCTTGTCGCTTTTCAGCAAACATGGGGTCGATCGCCGTTATCTGGAAAAGGCCCGAATCGCTCAACCTTTTAGCTTTGCTGAAGAGGGAAAACGCTGCATGCATTCAAACGACATTAAAGGGGCCATCAGAGCCTTTAAAAAAGAACATGCGCTAGATCCAGATAATATTAACACGACTTTTGATTTGCGTCGCTCTGAATCCATTATGATCAGGCATAAGAAAAAAAGAGCAAAAGTGGCGCTGCATGCCTCCAGATTAGGGGAGGCGTATGCTGAAGTAAATGCGCTCTTGCAACGAAGCAACGGATCAAATGAACTCGATGCGTTTATTAAACAATTTGGTACCGATTTAAATTTCGATCTGTCGCAGTATGGTTCTCTAATATTGTTTCCATTCACTCAACTGGGGGCTCACATCGAAACTGGCCTCGAGCAGCAAGATCATACTGTCTTGTTTTTTTTGGTGTTTTTACTGGAAAAGCTAGGTCATCAATTCCCTCCGGATTTGGAAGTAAGATGGTGTCGTGGTTGTTTGGACCTGCATTTAGCAAAATTAAAAAAGATTAAAAATCCCCGCCAGCGTAAATCAACCGATTCGACTTACTATCAAACGGTCGAAAGGATTGTGGAACATCTGAGCCAACGCTTTCCTCTGCCTCATCCACACTACCCTTCCCCCATCATTTTTATCGATTTGGCCTTTGAGCACCTTTCACAAGGCAATCATGTTAGAGCTCAAAAATACTTTGATCACACCTTGCGTCAACTGGAAACTTCGGAATCCGCCCGTCAGGCGATTTGGTACACCGCCATCTATGAGGGTTTAAGTCGTCTGGCTCGTCTAGCCGGAAATAAGGAAGACGCATCCCAATCCTTTGAGAAGGCGGTCGGTTTTGCAGGACAGAGCTCTCATGCCCTCGAATTGATGCAGAGAAAACGCGTGCAATTTGAAAAGTGGCTAGCAAAGAAGACCCTGCAGGAAGAAGTGTTATTAGAAGAAATCCCTCTTTGGGATAAAGAGAATGGAGCTTGTTCCTCAAAATATTTCACGTCTGGGTTCGACTAATTTTAAAAAATGGTTTGATAGCCTAAAAAAAGGATAGGAAATTCAATCCATCCAAAATGAATAAACTTGTTTTCAGTTGTCTAGCCAATCATTATCATATTGATGTAGAGTCACTTACGATTCTTCCAATCGGAGCAGACAGAAACGCGACGCTCTATAAAGCTCAAACGCGCAATGCTTCCTATTTTGTAAAAATCAAACAGGGTCATCAGGATGATATCAGTGTCAACATTGTAGAACTATTATCCGAAGCCGGGTTGCAAGAGACCATCCTGCCCATCAAAACAATCGATAGCCAGATCACACAGCGTATGGGGGATTTTACGGTCATTGTGTACCCTTACATCATTGGACAGGATGGTTTCAAACGCGATCTGACAGATGATCAATGGATAAGATTAGGAAAAGCCAAAAAGCAAGTACATGAAATCGATGTCCCTCCTCCTATCCAGAAACGACTCCGAAGGGAAAGCTATTCTCCCAAATGGCGCGAAGCGGTTCGATCGCTTTATCCACGTTTGGAAAGCGAGCCTGCAGGTGACGATGTTGCCCGGCAGCTGTTAAAATTGATGCAAGCACAGGTTAAGTCTATTCATCGGCTGGTTAACGGCGCGGAAGAGCTGGCTCAAAAACTTCAGGACCATCCACACGTGCTGTGCCACTCAGACCTGCATGCAGGCAACATCTTCATCGATGAAAAGGGCGCTTTCTACATTGTGGATTGGGATGAACCGATAATGGCCCCAAAGGAACGCGACCTCATGATTATTGGAGGAGGTGTTGGAAATGTGTGGAACAAGCCTTATGAGGAAAAGCTGTTTTATCAGGGCTATGGCAAAACGCAAATGGATCGGACCCTCCTTGCCTATTACAGGCATGAACGTATCGTGGAGGATATCGCCATTTATGGCCAGGAGCTGATACTAAAGTCCCCTGGTGGGCAAGACAGGTGGGAGATGTACCAGCATTTTGCAGACATGTTCAAACCCCAGGGCGTCGTAGAAATCGCATTCAAAACATAAAGTCTTCGCTTGAATGGATTTTCGACTTGATGCTATGTCTCGGTTAATTTGGAGGACGCATGCTTGTCTTATTGCTCTCAGTTTTCCTGATTTCTGGATATGTTGAGGAGGCTCAAAGCTGGTCTCCCCCAGCAACCGTCGGCAAAAATCCCGAGTACGGTGAGGCTGATGTGGCTATTGATGTCCATGGAAATGCGATCGCTGTGTTTGGTTGCACTAAACCTATAAAAGATACCCAGCTTGTCTGGTTAGAAGCCTCGCGCAAACCAGCGAATGGGAGCTGGTCATCACCGGTGCGTCTGACGCCCAAGGTGAACACCAGTCTGAGCACGGGTGTCTATCCTAAAGTGTGCCTCGATCCTCAGGGAAATGCCGTGGCGATCTGGAATTTTCTCGAGGGTGACCAGCAGATCATCCAGACAGCAAGACTTCCCTTTGGCAGTTCTGAATGGGTTGTGGAGACGATGCCCCAGCCATCAGATGTCAAATGGCTCTGCTGCGCCACTCTTCAGATGGATCAAAATGGCCGAGCCCTCGCCACATGGAACACCACCAGCTCTGACGACAAATATTTCGTTGTGTCCGCCCGACTTTCCAGCAGCGATGCCCATTGGACAATGCTCACTCCTCTGGAAATTCCCTATGATTTCGTGGAAAAGCATCTGCACCTCAATTCTGCAGGAATCGCCTGGATGCTCTTTATGAAATCATCGGACGGTTGGTTCGAGGGTAAAAATGTGAATGTTGCGACACTTTCGCCCGATTCCAGCACTTGGAGCACGCCTGAAACCATCCAGAGCGGAGGCAGATACGGTTGTCCGCAGATTGTCAGCGATCTTCAAGGAAACGTCCTGGCCACCTGGCAGGAATATGGAGACGGTTCAGTCTTTGTGGCTTATCAGCGCCTTCAAGGCAGTACAGAATGGAAGAAGACCGATTTTCCAAAAAACAGATCAAGTTATGCCTCACATGGCTGGCTCTCACTGGATCGGGAGGGCAATGCCCTGTTTGTCTGGTCCCCGGATAACAAGTTGATGAACTCGCACCTCGCTCAGGGACAATCCAGCTGGACAGCTCCTGAGCTGGTCAGCAACGACGAAGTTATTACCAGCAAATGCGCCATCGATTCCAAAGGAAACAGGCTTGTAAGCTGGATCAGTAACGATAACCTGAAAACAGCGACTCTTTCCGCTGGAGAAACAACCTGGACAGCTCCTTTCAAAGTCACCAGCGCAAGTTTCCTGGAAGACTGCCAGCTATCCGACAATGGATCGGCTGTCATCCTCTATAGCAACTCTTCTACTCTCAAAGCTGTGTATGGAAAACCTTTTTAAAAATAATTTTATGAAGCATGTCTCAACCCTTTTGTTCCTGACCATTTTTTGCCTTTCCATCCATGCGGAGGCAGCTCAAAACTGGTCAGGGCCAGAAAGTGTCAGTCAAGACCATCTCTACTGGTCTGGAGCTAATGTGGCGATGGATGCAGAAGGAAATGCGATCTCCCTGTTTGCCTCTTATAGCAAGAAGGGTAAGAAGTTCGAAATCTGGGTGGAAGCGTGCTCCAAACTGGTAAATGGAACCTGGTCAGTACCTGTTGCGATTACCCCTAAAGCAGTGGATACCCGCGATCGCGTGGGCGTCTACCCTGTCATCAGTATCGACCAGGAAGGGAACGCGGTTGCGATCTGGAATTTTCCCGACGGCGATAACGAGATCATTCAAAGCGGCAGACTTCCTTTCGGCAGCTCGGAATGGATTGTGGAAACGTTGTCAACGGGTGTTGAATGCCAGGCCGGCCCCTTCCTGCGACTCGATCAACAGGGGCAGGCTCTCGCCTCCTGGGGCATTTATAAAGAGGGCAAATATTATATCGAATCGGCCCGCCTTTCCAGTGGCAAGGCCGACTGGAACATGCTCACTCCCCTGGAAATTCCTAACACCTTCCAAGGTCTCAGCATGCATGTCAACGCTGCAGGGGTCGCCTGGCTGATCTGGCTGAAAGGGGGGTTTTTAGAGGGTCAAAATGTGACTGTATCTACACTAACATCCAAAGCCAGCACTTGGAGCAAGCCGATGACGCTCGGCGAAGAGAACGGAATCACCTATGGTTGCCCGCAAATTGCCAGCGATCTTCAGGGAAATGTTCTGGCCATCTGGCAGGAATATGATGAAACCGATAGATTTTTCGTCTCTTACCAGCGGCCTCAAGGCAGTCAAACGTGGAAAAAGACCGTTTTACAAAAAGTTGCAACAGATATTTATGCCTGCGGCTGGCTGTCGATGGACCCTCAGGGAAATGCCCTGTTTGTCTGGCGACGCGATATTAGCGTTCTCATGAACTCGCAGCTCGCCAAAGGTCAATCAAACTGGACAAAACCCCAGGTCATCACTTCAGACGAAATCTTAAATTGGACAGGATCCACCGATTCCAAAGGCAATCGGCTTTTGAGCTGGATCAAGTGGGATGAAAACACCCTGAAATCTGCCACACTTCCTGCTGGAGAAAAGGCCTGGACCACTCCAGTCAGCCACACGATCGTTAACCAGTATCTGGAAGACTGCCAACTTTCTGACAATGGTTCTGCTATCCTCCTTTACAGCGATGGCCAGCCTTCCACTCTCAAAGCCGTATCGGGACAAGCTTTCTAAAATCTCATTGCGCAATAAAATCTCCTTCAGGAATTCTGTTAACTAACAAAAGAGGAGTTCAGCCGATGCGCCTTCTTGCCACGTTATACATTCTGCTTATCAGTTCATCGCTTTCCGCCCTGGAACAAGCTGATCGTCAGGCTATCCAGGAAATTATTCAGGGCTACACAGATTCCTGGAACCAGCACGCCTGCAAAGGTTTCGCCGATGGTTTTGCGGACGATGCTGACTTTGTCAATATTTTCGGGATGCACTTCAAAGGTAAAGCGGAGATCGAGAAGCGCCATATCCAGATCATGCAGAACTTTTTAAAAGACTCCACGCTCGAAATCTTGAATACACAGCTTCGGGAAGCTCAGCCTGGTGTCGTGATCGCGCTTGTCCGCTGGAGATGTCAAGGCTTTCGCAATCCCCGCGCCGACATGAGCAAGCCGGGAGAGACGCGCGAAGGGATCTTCACGCAAGTCTTCATCCATCCAGGCAGCAAGTGGGAAATCACCGCCAGCCAAAATACGTTGATACCGAACTAAATCATTGAAAATTCAACATCTATTTAGTAAAATACCACAATATTACATTGGCGATAAAAATGAAACTTGTGGTTTGGGACTTTAATGGCGTATTGGAAATGGGCACGGAAGATGCCGTGTTTGAAATCACCAATCTGGCTCTCCAGGAGATGGGTTATGCTCAAAGATTCACGAAACAACTCTGCGATCTCCATTATGGGAAGAAGTGGTATCTCTACTTTCAGGAATTGATCCCGGATCTTCCAGTCGAAAAGTGTTTCGAGCTACAGCAATTCTGCTATGAGTATTCCGCAAGTAATCCCCACATTACGGAACGCTGCATCAAAGCGCATCCCGAAGCCCATCATGTTCTCGGAACCATCGCATCGCGGGGGCATCATCAGATTCTGATCTCCAATTCCAATCCGGAATTTCTCATGCGCTATTTGACTCACTTGGACCTGCACAAGGCCTTTGATAAAATCTTTCACAACGCGAGCTATCCTGGCAGAAAATCGCACGATAAGGTCGATGTCCTTCAATCGTTTCTTCATGAATGCGGAGAGAACTACGATGAAATCGTTGCTGTGGATGACCTGCCGGACAACTTATCCCTGAAAAATGTTCCCTCGCTGAAATTCTGCCTCTACAGACATGCTCCGCCCTTTCCAGACTGCGCTGCAGACTTTCGCACACATAGCCTGCAGGATGTTCTGCATTGCCTTACGCCTGGATGAAGGCAAGCAGGTCCTTGTTCACTTGATCCTTAAGGGTCGAGCACATCCCGTGAGGAGCCCCTTTATACACTTTCAGCTGAGAATTTTTGATCAGCTTTGCCGAGAGCGGGGCAGAATCGGCGAACGGCACAATCTGGTCGTCATCGCCATGCAGAATCAGTGTGGGGACATCGATCTTCTTCAGATCTTCTGTAAAGTCTGTTTCCGAGAAGGCCTTGATGCAATCATAGATACCTTTAAAGCCTCCCAGCATCCCCTGCAGCCAGAAGGAATCACGCAGGCCCTGAGAAACGGTAGAACCTGGCCTGTTGGCTCCATAGAATGGCGCTGTGAGATCTTTGAAGAATTGGGAGCGGTCTTTGAGGACCCCCGAGCGGATCTGATCAAAGACTTCCATGGGCAGCCCCCCAGGATTGGCGCTCGTTTTGAGCATAAGAGGAGGCACTGCGCCGATCAGCACGGCTTTAGTGACCCGTTTTGTCCCATGGCGGCCGATGTAGCGAGCTACCTCGCCTCCTCCCGTGGAGTGACCGATATGGATGGCGTCTTTGAGGTCGAGGGCTTCCACGAGTTTCGCAAGATCATCGGCATAGGTATCCATCTCATTGCCATTCCAGGTTTGGCTCGAGCGTCCATGCCCTCGGCGGTCGTGAGCAATGCAGCGATATCCCTTCGCGGCCAAAAAGAGCATCTGGTCTTCCCAGGCGTCGGCCGTCAGCGGCCATCCATGGCTGAAGACTACAGGCTGCCCGCTGCCCCAGTCTTTGTAGTAAATCCTGATATCCTGTCCATTCTCTTTGCCAACGGAAATTTCGCCCATATCTTCTCCTAAGTGTGTATTCCCTGAATTAACGCATGTTCGATATGGGGTCAAGTTTTATCGGACCAACGTTAGAACACTGCGCGACGGGGGAATCCAATTCGCGCTTGCAAACCATTCGGTATTTCTGTATCAATCGAATTATTATTAATTACTGGAGATGTTATGCTTTCAAGTTATCCTATGCCCAGCCGCGATCCTTCTGTTCCCGATTTATTCCATTATATGAAAGCTTCATGGGTATTGCGACCTGTTAGTAATCTGAACGCTTCTTATCTAAAGGTAAAATGTGAGACACCTACCCACGTCGACAAAGTTTGTCGAAATGTATTGAAAAGGGTGGTGAAGGGGAAGGCTGATCGTCTTCTACAACAGAATCGGGGCTGTGTATGCTCTAATGAGCAGGATGCCATGGGACGTTGTATTTTTTATTTCGGCAATCTCATGGAATGTTCGTGTGAAACATTGGATAGAAAGAAGACTGATCATCGCGATCAATATGAAAAACAAATCTTAGATTTGGTTGAAGATATGGTTGAAAATAACGATATGAAGGAAATTAACTTCTGTATCTTCGGTGCCGGGCTTTTATTTTCTGATTTTGTCTTGTTTACACGCATGTTGGACGTGCTCAAAACTATGAAATGGAAAGGCAACCTACGTCTGCATTTTATTGATCACAATTATACGCACCGCAACCCTATTCTTGAAAATAATCTTGCCATTCAAATACAGAATATTGATGAGGAAATTAAAAAGGTAAAAAGTGAGCGGTTTGGCTATATGGCAGGTACTGGAACTGCAGGCGCAGTTGCAATAGTTGGTGCTTGTCTAACTGTTAAGGCAAAGAAAAAAGTTCTCCCAGCCATAGGAACAGGCGTTGCGGGTATTATCGCTATAGCATGTACGATAAAGGAGCAAGAGTGTTCTCAAAGACTCGAGGCTTTGATAGAACAACGTGAAGAAATTAACCGGATCAAAGCAAAACGTGCAATTGATCTCAAAGAGCTTACAACCTCGTATCAAAGAGGTCCCGATAACCGCTCGACGCGTGCAATTCAAGACTTTCTAAATTATTTAGTTGCGGCTTTACCCCGAAAAATGGGCTTAAAGGTCTACTTTTTCAAAGATGCTGAAGAATATATTTCAGTAGCAACATCCAACCCAAAATTCAAAAACGATGTTCTCATTGGTTCCGATCTTAATTCCTCTCTTACAGAGCAAGAACGGCTGCGCCAAGCATCACAACGAACAGGTGGAAAAAGCGTCCTGCTGAATCGAATACCTGTTCCACACCCTATTTTAGACCAATGGGAAGGCCAGAGAAAAGCAGCGAGCCAAGATCTCTCAACAAACAAAAGCAAAGCCCAACACAATGCCGCAAAAAAGACCGCCACAAAGGCAGACCCGCACAGACATCGTCGAACTGAGTAAGTAAATGAACATGAACCTTTAGTCCAATAAATTTTATTCAATGCATTGAATAAAATTAACCTGCCGGCGACACGATTGACTGCAACGTCTCTCAATTGATCCCTGAAACCATTGACAAAATGCCCAGCAGGTCCTATTTCGATAGAATATGAATAGCATCTTTGCGACGCCTCGAAAACGCATCTTCCTCATTCTAGGCATCGCACTGGCTTATCTGATCACGGCGCGCTTAGGGCTGCTGCTCGCCTTGCAACCGGGTTTTGCAACCGCCTACTGGCCTCCTTCCGGCATTGCAGTGGCCGCCATCTTACTTCTGGGATATGCACCCTGGCCGGGCATTTTTTTAGGCTCATTTGCTGCAAATCTCTTCACTCCTGTGGGTTCATTAAGCACATCGATTATCGTAAGCCTGGCCATCGCCGCCGGATCTACATTACAGGGCAATCGCAACAGGCTATTTTTTGCACACACTGACAAACAGCATGACGCATCTACTGAACCGGCGCAGAAATGTCATCTCGTTTTTATTTTTTTCCCTGATCTGTTGCACGATCAGTGCCACGTTCAGCCTCATCAGTCTCTATTTGGCAGAAGTGATTCCATTAAACTTGCTTGGAGCGAACTGGCTTACCTGGTGGCTGGGCGATACCACAGGAATCTATATCTACACCCCCTTCATCTTTGCTTTGTCGAGGCCGCAGCTGCTTAAAGACATCTCGCATGTGACTCTGGAAGGCGTTTTCTTATTCTTCATCACAATTGGAGTGACCCTTGTATGTTTTGGAGGATGGCTTAAGCCAGGTTATCCCGTCGAATACATGCTGATCCCATGCTTGATCTGGGGGGCTTTCCGCTTCCGCCCTCCCATGGTCATATTCCTTCTCGTCCTCATCTCGCTTATTGCCATATGGGGAACATCGCATGGCTATGGTCCCTTCATCCGGCCAACTCTGAATGAATCGCTGCTTCTGCTGCAGGCTTTTATTGGAATAATTGCGGGCACGACCTTGCTTCTCCTGGCAGCCATCAATGAACTCCTGCATGCGCAAAAAGTTTTGGAAGAATATAGCCAGGAATTGAAGGGTCAGGTGGAAAAACTTCGCAAAGATTAAGACAGCAGTTTTTCAATCTCTTTTTTGAGATCGGGGGAAGCAATTTTCTTTACCTGATCGAGTCGGGAGCGCAGTTCATGGTCGAGCATCCGCGGATATTGCTGCAGATAGAGGATGGCAACGAAAGCCCTGCCTTCGCGCAAAGCCGGCAGAGTATGCAGCCATTCGAGTGGAGTAAAGAAATCAAAGAGAGCTACGGTATGCAAAGCGGGCACGAGATCGCGAATGTCCTGAATGGTGGCCTCGATTCGGCGATTGCGCTCTTCAGAAGAGGGTTGCCCGAGCAGGGAATCCAGCTCGTTGGCATTTAAAATGGTCGCTGCGATGGAGCCCTTTCGCGCGCTTCCTCTTTCGGTGTTAGTGAAACTCTGATCATCTTTCAGGACATCGTCTGGTTTCACCATATGCACCTTAAAAAAACGGAAGAGGTGGGATTCGAACCCACGGTACGTTTTCACGTACACACGCTTTCCAAGCGTGCTCCTTAAGCCACTCGGACACTCTTCCAAAACGTAATATCATAGAATAAGATCCATTTTCTGAGCAATATGACTTTTATATTGCAAAAATGGATCAAAAGAGGCATAATTTTTCTATACGTCATGATTCGTTTTTTTCCTGGAAATATTCTGCTTTTACTCTGGATCGCAGCATCCTGCTGTTTTCCCGCTGATTGTGCCGCGCACACAGTGCTCGTCAGTCTTGCTCCCTACAAATTTTTTGTTGAAAGGATCGCCGATAAGACTGTCGACGTCCATCTGATGGTGCCAGCGGGAGCGAGCGCCCACACCTATGAACCGACGCCCAAAGAAATGCTGGCAGCCGGCAACGCGGATGTCTGGTTTACAATCGGCGAACCCTTTGAATCGCGAGCCAGCCTGGCGCTGCAGAGCCATCATCCCTCCATGATCTTCGTCGACCTGCGCAAGGGGGTCGACCAGATTTCCTCGCATGACCATCCTGGCCATGCCTGTTCCAACCCGGCCTGCCGCGATTCGCATGTCTGGATGAGCCCGCGCCAATCCAAAGTCCAGGTGCGCCTGATTGCGGAAACGCTCATGAAACTGTACCCAGAAAATAAAGCGTTGTACGCCGCCAATCTGCAGCGCTTTTCCGACGATCTCGATGCCTTGGACAAGGAAATCGCCCAACTTCTTGCACCGCTTAAGCAGCGGGTCATCATGGTCTCGCATCCGGCATACGCCTATTTTTGTCGCGACTATAATCTCAGGCAGCTTTCCATCGAGTTTGAGGGGCGGGATCCGACTCCTCAGCAGCTGACAAAAGTTATCCAGGATGCGCGCAAAAATCAGATCCGCGCGATTTTTATTCAGCCGCAATACAGCAACAAAGGGGCGCGCCTGATCGCTGATACGATCGGGGCCAAGGTTGTGACACTCGATCCCTATTCAGAAGATTATCTCAACAGCATGCGCCAGATTGCGCGCCAGTTCGCCGAGAACTCATGACAGCAATCGTCAGCTTCGACCACGTCTATTTTTCCTACCAGGATACTTCGGTGCTGACAGATGTCTCTTTTAAAGTCACTCCGGGGGAGTTTCTAGGCATCATCGGCCCAAACGGCGGAGGCAAAACAACGCTTCTCAAGCTCATCCTGGGCTTCCTCAAGCCAAAATCAGGGGCAATCTCAGTCCTGGACGCTCCCCCTGGAACTGCCAGCACGCGCATCGCCTATGTATCGCAAGGGTTGAACTATGACCGGCAGTTTCCCATATCCGTGAAGGAGCTGGTCTTGTCGGGAAGGCTCTCTTCTCTTCCCTGGTATGGCGCTTATGCTCCAGAAGATTTGCAGGCGGCTCAGAATGCCCTGGAGAAGGTCGGCATGCAAGACTTCAGCAACCATCCCTTTGGCAAACTGTCCGGAGGCCAGGCGCAGCGCGCCCTCATCGCAAGAGCCCTTGTCACAGAACCTGATTTATTGCTTTTGGATGAGCCCACAGCAAGTGTCGATACCCAGGCCGAAGGAGCAATCTACGACATCCTGAAATCTTTGCGCAAAACGATGACAATCCTGATGGTGACGCATGATCTGCGCGCAGCCATCGACATCGTCGACCGCGTCCTTTGCGTCCAAGGG
The DNA here is from genome assembly GCA_021372155.1 of Parachlamydia sp. Taxonomy (GTDB): domain Bacteria; phylum Chlamydiota; class Chlamydiia; order Chlamydiales; family Parachlamydiaceae; genus JAJFUZ01. Next base: position 13,345 of record JAJFUZ010000053.1, read on the forward strand.
GGTTTGACCTCTCTGCTGCCCCAAGAGGTTTGTGAACACTTTGCGCTCGGACTTTACCATACACCCCTTCAGATCGGTACTCCCCCAAGGTAAGATGCTGTCATTTTTCGAAGCGCTCAAGGCCAATCCGCTCCTGTTATCTGCAGTGATAGCCGGCATTGCCGCTTCGGTCGTGAGCGGCATTATAGGCTCCTACGTCGTCGTCAAGCGGATCGGCTTTTTAAGCGGCAGCATTTCCCACTCGGTCCTCAGCGGCATCGGCATCAGCCTCTGGCTGGAGCGCGTCCAGAACATTACCTGGATTTCGCCCCTCCTTGGCGCGCTTATCGCCGCCGTTGCCTCCGCCCTTATCATCGGATGGATCCATCTCTGCTACCGTGAAAGGGAAGACTCCGTCATCGCCGCGCTTTGGGCCATTGGCATGGCCGTGGGTGTCCTTTTCATCTCCCAAACCCCCGGATTCAACGTCGAGCTCACCAATTTCCTCGTGGGAAATCTTCTGTGGGTCACCCACACCGACCTCTACGTGCTCTTCTCCCTCGATGCCTTTATCCTTATCACCGTCATGTGCCTCCACAAGCGCTTCCTGGCCATCTGTTTTGATGAAGAACAAGCCAGGCTCCAAGGCCTTCCTGCCAACCTTCTCTATCTCCTGCTCTTAGTCCTGACAGCCGTCTCCATCGTCCTTTTGATCCAGGTCGTCGGCATCCTGCTCGTCATGACCATGCTAACGATGCCGGCAGCCATCGCTAATCAGTTTACCTCGCGCCTGTCGAAAATCATGGGAATTGCCGTAGGCTTGAGCTGCCTGTTTTGCTTTTTCGGCACAGCCCTCGCCTATCACGCCGATTGGCCGGCAGGCGCTACCATCGCTCTTCTGGCCGGAATTGCCTATGTGGGAAGTCTTGCTTTAGGAAAATGAACGGAAAGTTCATGTTCTCCACTGAGAAAATGAACGGAAAGAGAGGGATTTGAACCCTCGATACCCTTTAGGGGTATGCGTCCTTAGCAGGGACGTGCTTTCGGCCACTCAGCCATCTTTCCTTGGTCAACTAAACTATGTTACCGTTCTGAGCGTTTTTTAGCAAGTCAAGCTGTATTATGCAGCCCCAGCAGCCCTACGGTTTGCCTGATCCTGTTCGATCACCTTTCTGACCAAAACCTCATCGATGCGCAGCGGCATTCCCTGATTGACGCCTGTGGCGATTTTTTCAACCATTTCGCCAAGGCGGGGATAGAGGAAGAAGCTGTCGAACAGAAAGCGGCGCAGCCCATGAACCGTTCCCTTGTGGTGTGCGTATTGGCGCGCTTTGTCGTCGATCGCAAGCTCCATCTTGCGTTCGCGGCCCAACAGATCTTTCATTCTCCGGGCCTGCTGACGCTGCTGATTGACCTGCCTTTCACACCCTTCCAATCTCTGCCTGGCTTTTGCGCAATCGGATAGATAATCCACGCACTCTTTTGAAAGGGGGCGGCGCAAGGGGCTGTCAAATCCAAGGCCTCTGGCCTTCAGACAATTCAGCGCATCTTGGGCAGCATAAAACTCGGGGGTCGCGTAGCTGTCGATTCTAAACTGATGCACGCGGTTGATGAGTTCATCCAGATGGGAAACGGCCTTGCGCGGCTGGCAATAGCCTTGATTTTGCGAAAGGTCAAAGATCTTTTCCAGAGAATCCTGACTGTAGCTGATGTCTGGAGCACAGCGCCTCATTTTTTCGTTGAGAATGCGAATGGTCTGTTTTTTATCGGTCGCGTTTAAGAAAATGGGCTTAAAACGTTCCTCAAAGGCCTTGTCGGTTCTTTTTAGATTCTCGTACTGCTCCCTTGTCATCGCCCCAACAAACTGGATGCTCTCATTGGTCAATACTGGTTTTAGAAAATTGGGCAGCTCTTTTGCGTCACCGAGCTCATCGCAAAAGAAAACCGTTTTGCTGGCAAAGCCCCTGACCTCTCTGAACGACTCCTCCATCTTTTCTCCAGGGCTTTGGATAGCGTTGGGAGCGCCGAACAGCGACCAGTTCTTGAACTTGTAAACCTCCCGATTCGCCAAGCGCTGGGCCAATCCATTCATGAACTCGGTCTTGCCAACACCCGTCTCCCCTATGAGCAGCAGGTGCATGGTCGAACCCCTTCCGGCATCATTCAGACAGGAAAGGGCCTGCCTGAACTCCTCTTCCCGGCCCACGACAGGATGCAATTGCCCCTTACGATGCTTCTCCGACAAGTTTTCACAATAAATCACCTGCTTGGGACATTTCTTGATCCAGCGCAGATACGTATAAAGGGCCCCCACAGTCAAGCCGATGATCGCTGTGGCCGTCAGAAGCACCGTCGCTGAGCTGGCAATCACCGTGCTCAGAACCTTGAAAAGCAGATAGGGGATGTAGAAAAAGTGAAAATACATCGTAATCAAAACCCCATATTCATAAAGAGTCGCTGGGGGCCTTTCGGTGTCAAATAGATTGAAGGCCCTAAAGAGCACATGCGCGAGGTTTGGAAAAAACCGCGACACCACATTGCGCGTACGCGCCGCCTGCTCGGCAGTTGCAGGCTTTTTGTCGGGCGACTTTTCGCCAAGATATCCGGCGTGCTCTTTGGCCCAATCGGTGGCGTCCTTGAAAAAAGGGTTCTTGGTTTTAAGAAGCGCCTCCATCTTTTTTAAGTCGATTAGCTTCATCACCTCATCCACCTCTTTAGCTGAAGGTCTGGCGATTTCGGCCTGAGCCAGTTTGTCGAAAAACAGTTCCAGATTTTTCATTTCGAGGCTATCCAGCACCTTTTTTAGCTGGGCGCGAATGGGAGCGCAGTCGGGTTTTGCCAGGCCGGGAAGCCCCAGAAGCTCTTTGGAAACCTTTTCCAGATGTTCACTCCAGCGTTTGTTGATCTCCTCAGGTGGCAAAAAGGCAAGCGGAGCAAAGGAAGGAGTCTGTCTTTCGATTTTGCGCCGGGCCAGACTTTCCGCCTGCTTCGGAGAAACGGCGGGGCGGATTTTATGAAATACTCTTGGAAACAACTTGGGAAGAAAGGGCAAAATTCGGCAAGGGAACGCGGAGAGAGAATGGATCATGGTATCATCCTGTTTTAAAGCGAAACAGACCGCAAAGCGGCAATGCTTGTGAAAAAGCAGGTCTTCTGACTTCGAGGTCATCCTCCAGCCACGCCTTCCCATCGTTTTCACGACAGTGGCATTTTGTGACTTTCGTCGCTCGTTACAGCGGCGCTACCGCACGGGATTTACACCCGTTTCCCTATTCTCTCCTAGCCTTAGCGAGGAGCACTTTTTCGCGATTATTTTTACTTCAGAACACCCTTTTTGTCAAACAGAATAAGAGACGAGGCTGTTAACCTATAGCGGTTTTTTCAGTTACAATCAGGAATGGCAATGCCGCGGCCTGGGAGAGGCAGGAAAAAAGGATCAAGTAGCTTGTCGATTGATCATAGAGCCAGCCCATCAGAGCGCTTCCCAAAAACCAGGCGATGCCGAAAATGACGTTGAAGATGCCGTAGGCAGTCCCGCGAAGGTCGACGCCGATCAGTTCAGCGATGACAGCCCTCATAATCCCGGCCTGTGCCCCCATGCCAAGACCCCAGAGAAGCATGCCGGCCAGAATCCAGGGTGGACCTCCCAAAAAAACCAGGGGAACGAAAAAGAGGGACAAGCATGTCGAGAAGAGCAGGACGCGGCCGCCGTAGATATCATAGAGGCGGCCTAGCCCGAGCCCTGAAAGCGCCATCGCCCCCATGGCTCCTGAATAGAGCAAGGGGATCCATGCTTCAGGCATCTGATGTGTCTTTTGGAGATGGTAGGCGATCAGGGCAAAATCGACATAGCCTGCAGCAATGCAAGCCATCGCGGCCATGTAGAGCCAGAAGCGTCTGTCAAAGCCCTTTGTCCCAATTGCCTCCTGCTCGATCTCCAGTTTGCGTGGGTATGGATACATCCGTCTGGCCAGATAGAGCACGCCCATTGCCAGAAGGGCGGGCATTGCCAGACAGGCAAAGCCTAATCGATAGCTTTCTTTCCAGGCATAGATAAGGGCGATCAAAAGAGGGCCAAGCATGGCTCCGGATTGGTCCAGGGCTGCATGCAGGCCAAATCCCCACCCGCTGCCAACCTGCTTTGCACCATAGGAGATCATCGCGTCGCGCGCAGGGTTGCGGATCGCCTTGGCAGAACGCTCCAGGATGATCAGGAAGGCTGCCATGGGCCATGTCGAGACTAGAGCGAGGAGCGGCATGGCGACAATATTGATGCCATAGCCAATAAATGCAAAAGTCCAATAGCGCTGTGTTTTATCTGTCAAAAGGCCAGAAATCAGGCGCAGACCATATCCAAAGAGCTCCCCAAATCCAGAAACTATCCCGATGGCTGTCGCAGTCGCACCCAGAAGAGCGAGATACTGTCCCGTGATGCTTCTGGCCCCTTCGTAGGTTATATCAGCAAAAAAACTGACTGTTCCCAGGAGAATAATCAGGCCTAGAGCCTGCTTGCGCATATTCATTTTTTTATTGCTAAAAATTGATAAAATCTCATAAAACAAATTGTTTTAACATGCATCTTATATCTTTTTGGAGGAATATTATGTTACATCGCTGGTTGACATTGGCCTTTGCCATGCTGCTGATCGCGGCAAACGCGCACGCCTGGGATTGCCATCAGTGTGGAATCACAGACGCCTATATCGACAGCTACATCGGTTTTCGTGAAGATAGTCTCAGATGGCAAGTGGAAAGCAAACGGTGCCACCCCCTCGTGGTGAACGAATTCTGTTTTGATGATATTGAAATGATCGAAAAAGGGTTCCGCAGCTGTGCGACCTTCTGCGACAAATTCGCCCTTTATGCTGATGGCGACTTCGCTGTAGCTTACAACAAAGCGCGCGACTGGGCATTTGACCTTGCCATCGCTGCTGGGTATCATTTCGACCTATGCAGCTGCAGCATCCAGCTCACCCCATTTGTCGGGTATGAAATCAATCGACAGCGCTTCCATTCCTGCGACGAAGATTTCCTTACGGAGATCCAGACCTGCCGGTCCGTTAATTTTGCAGTCTCGCAACTTGACTCTTTCTATCGCGCTCATTGGAACAGCCCCTTTATCGGTTTTGATGTCCGCTACGCCATCAATGAGTGCTGGAAACTCTACTCGGACTTCGCCTACCACTTTGTAAGACTGTGCGGCAAAGGACATACCACGCTTGGCAATTTCCAACAGAATGGGTTCGAATCGGAAGATCGCTTTCATCAGCGCAATGATGGCTGGGGGATCACTTGGGATACTGGTCTCCAAT
>JAJFUZ010000064.1 GCA_021372155.1 Parachlamydia sp.
TGCCGCATTGCAAATATGCTTCAGAGAATGGTAAAATGTTTCCATTATGCTACAGACCTTCTGTATTTTCTCAGTCATCCTCATGAACAGCTTCTGTGCTGCTTTTGCTGCTGATTTCGTGGAGGAAATGACGCAAGCCGACAGGCTATATCAAGCGACGCTGTTCGACGCTTCAGCTGAGAAGTACATCGCCCTTTTGCAGCATGCCCCAAACGATGAGCTGGATCTGAAAATAAGATCACGCCTGATTGAAAACCTCTACATCCTGAAACGCTATGCCGAGGCGATTCAAATCGCCCCATTTGAGGCGATGCAAGCACCCCCATCGCTTGAACAGTGTCGCCTGAGGGCCCTTTTCTTTAAAGGCTTAAGTCATAGCCGGCTTGAACAGGAAGAGGCTGCCATTCAGGCGCTGTCGCACTATCTGGACGCAACACATCCTTCCAAAGAATTTGAGAATGAAGCCAGGCTGCAGCTTGGCCTGATCTATTTCGAACGCGGTCAAACTGGTCCGGCAACCCTCTATTTTGAAGCCGTTGTCCTGCAGCCTCAAAATCCGCGGATCTATTTTCAAGCTGCGCTCCATCTTGCGAAAATCCATTTGCAAAAAGGGGATCCGCAGCATGCCCTTATGCTCTTAACTCCAATCGAGAATCAGCTACCTTCTAGCGACCCGCTGCGAAATGAGCTTGCCTATCTGTCAGGAACCTGCCATGTCCAGCTGCACAATTATCAGCAGGCCATCGCCTGGCTGGACCAAGCGAAAGGTCAAGATAGGCAGACGGAAGTCCTTTTTCTGTCTGGCTGGGCCCGCCTTCAAAACCATCAGATGGTTGATGCGGAAGCCATTTTCCAGACGCTTATCGCACAGTCTACCCAACCAGAACTCACGGAAAAAGCGGTTCTTGCCTTGGCTCAATGCTACCTAAGCCAGTCTCAATGGGATAAAGCTGACAAGCTCTTGGATACGATTTTAATCGTCAGCCATGAGGGAAAAGCCCAGGCTCTCTTTTTCAAAGCCCAGACCGCCTCCTCTTTTGTTGAGCGGGAAAGGATTTACAGCCAATTGACGGAAGGCCCCTACCAAAACACGGCTATCTATGCCGAAGGATGGTTCGAGCGGGGTCTTAACGCATTCAAAGAAGGGGATGAGCACGCATTTGACTTCTTGCAGGAAGCCATTCGCCTGCTTGAAAGCAAGGATCGCCAGCGCGCCGATATGGCGCTTTATTTGACCCACCAGCTGCGTTTTCGCCAGAAAAAGTTTGATGAAGCCGAACAAGGATTCATAGAACTTGCCCGCAAGGGCGGCCCACTTTCCTGTGAAGCCATTCTCTTTGCTGCCAAATGCGCCGATGAAAAAGGAGAAAAGGATAAAGCCCGGGAATACCGCCGCAGGATCTTTGATGAGTACCCAGAAGCACCCTGCGCTGGTGAAGCCTATTTTCAATACTACGCCTATAGAGACTATGTGCAGGGAGAACGCGCGGCCATCAAGCATCTGCAATCCATGCCCACCCGCTTTCCCGATTCATCCTACCTCATTACCGCCCATTACCTCATCGGCATGGACGAGAAGCGCGATCGCAAAAACACGCAGGGAAAATGGATCCGCAAAAAAAATATGAACGACTCCATCGAGGCTTTGCAAGAGGTGGAAGCCATTTTCGATAAGCTCGACGCTGCCAAAAAAATCCCTCAGGATGAGCGCGCCTTTTTCATCAATGTCCGCTATCGCGCTACCCTGGAAAGGGCCCTGGCCAATCTTGCCATTGCAGAAGAGTCGCAGGGGGCCAAGAGACAGATTTTTTTACAATATGCTAAAGAAGTATTCGCTCAAATCAGAAACGATTTCAGCAATCCCCGCCATCCTCTTGCATCACAGTTGGCCGAGGAGGTTTCCCCTGCCCTGCTGGAAGAGAGCATCTACTGGCTGGCTCAGACGCACATCAAGTCAGGCGAAGACAGGGAAGCAGAAAAACTCCTGAAACAGATGCTGGAACACTCAACAAAATACTATCTTTCTCGCGCCTGGTATGAGCTGGGACTCATCGCCATGAGGCGCCACGATTATCAGAAGGCGCTGGACCATTTATCCCAGGCTGAAAAAACAGCCGGACAAAACCTGTTGAGCGCCGACCAGAAGATCGACCTCTGGATCCAGCAAAGCCTCTGCCATAAAGAACGGCATGACTTAGACCAGGCTATGCTCCTGCTATCCCAGGCGATCAACGACGACACGATCTCCAGTCTGCGCGTGAAAGCCATGTATCTGAGATCAGAAATCTATGCGCTCCAGGGAAGGCACGATCTGGCGCGCAAACAGCTTGAAGCAACCGCCAGAAAAGGGGGCGAATGGGCCCTGAAGGCAAAAGAAAGGTTAAAGCATGACAATCCTTAGCGACCTGTTCCAGTACAACTCCAACTGGAATATCATCCTCTTCATCATTATCGGATGTTCAATCGTCAGTTTTGCGATTTTCATTGAACGTCTCATGCACCTGCGCAGATCGGAAATTGATACCAATGCGTTTATCATTGCCATCCGCAGCTCGATTCAAGGAGGCAACCTTGTCCAGGCCATCCAGATCTGCGAGCAGACCGGCGGCACAATCGCCAACATTGTCAAAGCCGGCGTCATGAAACACAACCGCAGCAAAGAGCAGATCGAAGGAGCCATGGAGCTTTCAGGCATGATTGAAATCGCCCAGCTTGAAAAGAACGCCAAGATCCTCTCCATCATCGCCTACATCACCCCCTTGATCGGACTCCTAGGCACCGTCCTTGGCTTTATCCAGGCCTTCTCAGAGATGCGTGCCAGTGGCCTGGTCGACATCTCCGCCACCCGCATCGGCGAAGCGATGGAATACGCCCTCGTGACCACAGCGGCAGGCCTCGTCGTCGCCATCCCTTCCGTGCTTGCCTATAATTACATCGTAAGCCGCATCGAAGGATTTATTTTAGAAATCCAGACCAGCTCGGCCGAAATCGTCGACCTCCTGGTGCATCGCGAAGAATATTAACTATGAAGTTTAAGACTAACTTAAAGACCGCCCACCAACTTATCGACATGACGCCCCTAGTCGACGTCATCTTCCTGATGCTGATCTTTTTCATCATCACCTCGGACATCCTCCCCTTAAAATCCCTCAATATTGAAAACCCCACCCTCAACCAGGATTCCATTCCCCTGACAACCCAGCTCCTCGTCGTCATGGACGCCCAGCATGTCATTTACGTCGGCTCCAAGAAAACCATCGTCGATCTCGGTTCCCTCCAAAGCCACCTCAGCGATGAGGTCATACGTCTCAAACAACTCCACCAAGGCGTCGAGCCAACCATCGTCCTAAGCATCGACCGCCGCGTCGACTATGGCGTCTTCCTGCGCCTCTTCTCCTCCATCCAGGAAAGCGGCCACCGCATCCGCCTCGTCTACAAACCCGATGAATCCCTCAACCCTGAATACTTTTAGGCGATACTTCTAATGCTCAAGCTGGAAAAAATCTCGAAAAAGCTCGACATCACCCTCCGCCAGCGCGACCGCATCTTCACCCGCCCCCTCCTCCAAGCCTTCGCCATCGCCCTGGCCCTCCACCTCTCAGCCCTCATCCTCTTCCCCATCGCCCTCACCCGATTCAGCGGCAGCCACCAAGTGCATCCCCCCGTCAGCGTCGCCGCCCTCCTTCCCACCCTAAGCGACGTTACCACCGAGATCGCAGAAGCCGAAATTCCCCCTCGCTACCTCACCGCCCCCAAAAGCCGCATGCCCGCCCTTCCCACACCAGCACCAACCTCCCTGCAGCTTGCCATGCCATCCCTTCAACCCTCTAAGAATGAGCTCGACTTTCTCAACGATTTCCTAGATCCCCAACCACACTTTGCCCAGCCACTCACAATAAGGATCTCAGGACCTCTTGCTCTCTGCAACAGAGTTACCCCAAAGGCACAAAAACCCTCTACCATCCCCAAAAATGGCCGCGTCGTTTTCCTGGTCCAGCTGGAAAATCGCTCCGGGAAAATATTCTGGATTGAACGCAAAGAAGCGCATGCTGACGAATCCATCAATCAGCTTGCGGAAAAACTGATCCAGGAACTCCTGTTTGAACCAGTCCGAGAAGCCTTTGTCACAGAAGGTGAAGTGGAGATTATCTTTTCAACATGATTGAGTTAACTCCCGCAGCAGCATGCACATTATACCTAGGGGCCACTTTGGCTTTCCTGCTCGGCCTCTGGATCTATCACCATTACAGCTCCAGACATAAAAAAATCATCACCGTCGCCCATAAGCTGCACGTCTGCGAATATTGCCATTTTGCTTATCTGGCCGAACTTGGTAAAGATGTCACCCAATGTCCTCAGTGCCAGTCCTTCAATAAGTAAATTATCCCCAGCATCAAATTTTTCTTGAACATATTCCTATGTCCAAATAAGATCGACAAAATTTGCACGAAGCAAAAGTTAACAAATATTTGAAAAATGGGGGGTCCAAGATGGCTGTCCAAGGTAATGAAGCTGTATACGAGAAGTTAAATATTTCGAATAGAACGCAAGAAAAGGCGTGCATCATGGCCTTTACAAAGCATATCAGGGAGGTGCAATGCAAGTGGGGCTGCTATGATACAATTGACTGCACTGCCTATTTTCAATGCTCTTCATGCAAAGACTGGTGTTATAAAGGAAGATGCAGCGTATCTTGTGGCCACTGGCATTTGCTGCAATTCACTTTTGAAGAGAACGCAGCTTTCTCTCGAAATCAAGAGACCGCAAGCATCAACTTGATCGATCATTTTCAAGAGCTTGTTCCCATGAATGCTTGGAGTAAAGTCGGTCTTGTCACCTATCAAAATGGCATTAACAACGATTATTTTGATGATTTTTTTAAAATGGGCAAAACGATTAAATCCTTTATCAAGGAGGGTCCGCTCTGTATCGGCCTTTATAATCAATCCCGCACAATTGGACTTGATTTAGCTCGATTGCAATGTGAATTTTATGGCATCCCTACAGAAGTGATTCGATCCAATCGGAAAATGTATACCACGTTTGTGAATCGACTTCGAATAACAAATCTCCATCCTCTTTGGTTGCATATCTGTCACAGTGAAGGAGGATTGATCGCTCACAAAACTTTGGAAGGGCTAGATTATAACGCTTCAGTCTTCTGTCAAAACCATCTGATCATGCACACTTACGGGGCGGTCAAGCCCATTCCAAAAAAGGCTGCAAAGATAGCGCTCAATACTTATGCGACCCACGATATTGCCTACCACACATATGGAGCTTATTACAAAAATCAGCCAGGTTATGAAATAAACGTTGTAGACAGCAAGGAAAAGCCCTATAGTCCTATCCCCGGTGATCATGGCTTTTTGGGGGCAACTTATCCCGGTGCTTTAAGCGTTAATCTTGATAAAATTAGAGAAAGGCATAAGATTTATGATGCAAAAGCATAAAATATTTATACTTTTGTTATTTACTTTTTCATTCTATCTCTCTTTGTATGCGAAAAATTTTGAGATCTCCGCTGGTGAAAACTATCTCAATCAAATTATCAAAGCTTATGCGAAAC
>JAJFUZ010000073.1 GCA_021372155.1 Parachlamydia sp.
TTTCTCTTTTGGACAGCAGCGAAAGCTCTCGCGCTTGAAGCATCCGCGAAGGGGTAGTATTGCGCAAATACAACCCCTTCGCGGATGCTTCAAGCCCGAGGCTTTGGCTGCTGTCCCAGACGGGAAAGCAGGTTGCAATTAGGGTCTAGGCGCCATCACCAGGATCTCCTGAAACAGATTCTTTTTCTTTAAAAAGCGAATGAGCTCTTTTGGCGAGGAATGCTTCGGATCCAGGTTAAAGCTCTGGATGAGCTGAGAGATTTCAGAGCGATGGCGCTTGCCCATATCCTTGGACCATTTGCGCAATTCCGTTGTCCTTGCTGGCCCTTCCTTGATCGCCTTGATGCGAGCAAGTCCCTGTTTGACACCGTCCATTTTTTCAATCTGCTCGATTTTCTGATAAATTTCAGCCTGCTGGAAGACGTGGGCTGCAAAGTAAGAGCAATAAAAGGCGCGATCTCTCTTGCCACCGGTCGCTTTTGAGCGATGTTCCGTCTGGCGCAAATACTCGTCAGCTACCTGTTTGAACAGCCTTTTGGCATAGCGTTCTGTCCCGACGCGGTCGCGCATCTTTCCAAAAAGTGAGAGCAACCCTTTGATAAAGGAGTAGGCGTGCGATCCGCGAATGGCATTGGTGAGTATACTGGATTTTGGAAGGTAGCGCTCTCTAGTTGCCAGGCTCTCTGCTATATCCGCAGCTTGTGTTGGGATTTTGCCCGCTTTGCTGGAATGCATGCGAAACACCTGATATTGCCACGGATCTTTTGGACCCAACTTCAAATAGGGATCCGAAAAGAGATCCGCAACGCGCAGCTGGTTGCGATCTTTGATTAATGGCAGGGACTCAGCAATCAGGACATTGCCACTTGCTTTATCCACTTCGACAACAACCACCGCATGCGTCATTCGGTAAAATTCGTCCTTATCCTTTTTGCCGCTCAGCTTATTGGCAATCGCCTGAAAAAAAGTGATGATGGAGCTTGGCTTATGCGCTGCCGTCAAGGAGAATGAGCCGCGGTATTTGGTAAAGATGACATCTCCCCTTTGCAGCTTTCCAGCAATCTCCTGCCTTTGCTTTAAGTCGTAAGATGCAGGAAAGCTGATCGCATGATTGACAGCGTTTACCATAAAGAATCCTCTAAAAATTATATTAACATTATCACAATATTATAAACAACTTTGTATTTATTTAGTATTAAAATTTGAACCTATCCTAATAAAATTTTTCGTCGCTTTTTGGGATTATTTTGGCCTAGATTCGAAGCAAGTGGTTGGGGCCATATTAAACCAATATTGCCCCAACCACTTGCTTCGAATCTAGGCTCAAAAGAATCCGAAAAGCGACTGAAACTTTTTATTAGGATAGGTTCCACTAAAAAACATCAAATTCGAGCAGGCGTGAGTCCACGCCATTGTTGTCGATGACATGGCGCCGTTTTGAGGCAAGACCCATTTCTTTGGTGAGGGCCATATCTCCAATGAAAACAAAGGCGCGTGCGGGCTTGGCGGTTTTGCTTTTAAGGAAATCGCCAAGAGCGCGGTAAATAGGCTGGAGCCGATCGGCCTCGCCCAGGCGCCTGCCGTGGGGTGGATTGGCGATGACAAAAGTTGGGGGAATAGGCGGGGTGTAGTCGCGAAAATCGCTGGCGACGACCTCGATAGCCTTCTGGAGACCAGCCGCGCGCAGGTTGGCTTTGCAATTGCGCACGACCTCTTTATTGGCATCGCAACCAAAAAAGCGGCCAGGTTCCAGGGTTTTCCTATGGCGGTCGGCCTCCGCCTTTACCTTCAGCCACAGGGCTTGAGAAAATTCAGGATGGAAGCGAAATCCCCATTCTGTCCGCAGAAATCCTGGCGGTATCGCGGCAGCCATCAGCGCCGCTTCGATGAGAAGGGTGCCAGAGCCGCAGCAGGGATCGCAAAGGATCTCCGAGGAGGTGTAGCCAGCCAGGGTAAGCAGGGCAGCAGCGAGAGTCTCCTGCATCGGTGCTTCTCCCCTTTCGACGCGATAACCCCTTTTGTAGAGCGGCTTTCCCGAGGTGTCGAGATAGATGGTCGCCCAAGGTTCGCGGATAAACAGATTGAGCTGAATGTCGGGATTAGTTGGATCGATGTTGGGGCGGCGGCCGCGTTGATCACGCAACTGGTCGCAGATGGCATCTTTGGTCACCTGGGCGGCATAAAGGCTGTTTCTCAGCTCTTTGTGGGTGACGTTGGCATCAATCGCGAAAGTCTTGTTATCAGGAATCAATGGCATCCAATCGAGTTCGGCGATCCCTCTGTAGAGGCCGTCGCGATGGGGGCAACGAAAACGGGACAGAGGCATGAGCACTCTTCCACCCAGGCGCGAACAGTAGTTGATGCGGTAGATGTCTTCCAGGGTAGCTTCGGGCACATAGACCCCGCGATATCCCGTGCGAAGATTCTGGCAACCGAGAGCCTGCAGTTCATCGATCAGAAGGGGCTCCAGCCCCTGAGAGCATGTGACGAAAAGTTCCATAATTAAGTATTAGTGATGCATGAAAATGATGACATCGCCATCTTTGACGACGTAGTCCCGGCCCTCAAAGCGCACCTTGCCCGCTTCGCGTGCGCCGACCCGACCGTTGTATTTGACCATATCTTCAAAAGAGACCACCTCAGCTCTGACAAAACCCTTCTGAATATCGGTATGGATCTTGCCTGCGGCTTCGACAGCCGTTGTTCCGGAGGTAATTGTCCAGGCACGGGTCTCCATCTCCCCTGTCGTCAAGAAGGTAATCAGCCCAAGCATGTCAAAGGAGGCGCGCACGAGGCGCTGTAGACCCGATTCATGAAGGCCTATACTCGCCAGATACTCTTGGCGCTCCCCTGACGGCAGCTGGGCGATCTCCTCTTCCAGCTTGGCGCAAACGGGGATCACGCTGTTGCCTTCCGCTTTAGCCAGTTCCCTTACCTTCTGAACATAAGAGTTTTCCATTTCCGGCAGATCCTTTTCGGAAACGTTGGCGACATAGAGCACTTTTTTGCTGGTGAGAAAGTTGTAATTTTTAAGGATCTCTTTCTCTTCTGGAGTCACTGCCAGCGTGCTGACCGGTTTATTCTGATCGAGATGCGTCTTAGCCTTGATCAGGACATCGAGTGCTTCCTGCAGCACTTTTTTCCCTTTGGCCTGTTTTTCCAGTCTGGAGATGCTGTTTTCGACCATCTGTAAATCGGCCAGGGCAAGCTCCAGGTTGATTACCTGAATATCTTCGATGGGATCAACGCGGCCTGAGACATGCACGACATCTGTCGCATCGGGATCAAAACAGCGGACGACGTGGACGATCGCATCCGTTTCCCGGATATTGCTTAAGAATTTGTTACCCAGCCCCTCTCCCTTAGACGCCCCTTCGACAAGGCCGGCGATGTCAACAAACTGCATCGCAGCGTATACAATTTTTGAGCTGTGTGACAGTTTAGAGAGAAAAGGAAGCCGCGGGTCGAACACCTCCACAATTCCGATATTGGGATCGATTGTGCAAAAGGGATAATTCGAAGCGGGTGCCTGGTTAGATGTCAATGCATTGAAAAGTGTCGATTTGCCAACATTGGGCAGCCCCACAATGCCGCAGGAAAGACCGGCCATGAATACCTCTTTAAACTTTGCAGAGGTGTGGACGCTCATGCTGCGCCCATACCTTAAGAAAAATATGATAAAGCATAGACGATCTGAGAGATATATGCAATAGAAAGGGGGGCTCGACTTTCCTAAGATATCATCAACAATTGTTGTTTAAGTACTGGCAGATGCGTGTGAATTGTTTGCCAAACAGTATTAACATCAACTCCAAAATATTCATGAATTAAGAAATTTCGCATACCAATGACTTGCTTCCAAGGAATCTGCGGGTTTGCACGCTGAACTGCAAGAGGAACCTTACTGCTTGCCTCTCCAATGATCTCAAAATTTCTAATAACAGCGTCCACAACGAGCTCATTCTTTCTGAACTCGGTAAAAGTCAGGTCATGTGTGAATTGTTCAATTTTATCAATGGCATGGAGAATGTCGTTGATGCGAAACGTCCAATCTCTAGAAGACTTCTTTTGCTTCACTCAAAATTCTCTTTTTTAAAGCTGGATGGAGTGCCCGAGTACTCACAAGATCTACAGGACATTTCAGGATGTCTTCAAGATAGAATTTGAGATCGGCAAAAACGAAAAGTCCTTTTTTCGCATCGAAAT
>JAJFUZ010000074.1 GCA_021372155.1 Parachlamydia sp.
CAAGCGCGAGAGCTTTCGCTGCTGTCCGAGAGGAAAATCAGGTTGCAATAGGGTCCTAGGCCAAAATAGTGCCAAAATAAGTCTTCCCTCGCAGGAGGCGGGGTTATTATGTTGAGCATGCAGCTTCCCATGCTGCTTCCAAAGCAGCTCACATATTGCGAGAGTGCTAAAGAGGATGAGGAGCTTTATAATCTTCTGCTCAGGAGCACCCCCGATCTCGTCCTTTTTTTAGAGACTGCATGTGCAGACGAGACCTGGGTTTCCCGCCATTCCAATTTCATGTCCAAAGCCATCGCCTGGTTCACGCTCCAGTTTTTCCAGGACCGTCTGGACATGGATCTCGCCCGACGCGCCTCCAAGGCCATCCGCAACCATTTCCATGCCATTAATCCCTATATCCTGCTTAACCTCCTTCTCAAGCTCAAAGATAAAGATCTGCAGATCAGCAGCCTCCTCTATGGCTCCAGCAGCGAAACTTTGCGCGAGCTCATCCGGCGCGAATGCCGCGATATGAAGAAGATGCTCTTCAAATTACCTGACGTTGGTTCAACTCCATTTATCGTCATCGACCAGTATGTCAGAACAGGGGAGACACAGGAGGTCATCAGAAAAGATCGCGAAATCGTGACACAGATCCTTGAGCAGGCTAAGCGCTGGGACTTGAAAGAGCTTTCAGATGTCTGTGAAGATTTTCTCAAGCGCTATATCACCCGCGTCAATATGGTTGAGATGCTTCTTGAGTCCCATCTGAAAGGATGGCAGCGCCTGCGGGATGCCTGTTTTGAATATATCAGCAACCTCAAAATCGGGCTGCGTTTTCCCTCTCGCGAACGCGACAGGCTTGCGTTCGAGTTTTTAGAGTTTAATGACAACTCTCTGGCCCTCTTTGACAAGGTCAGACAGCATGTCACGGATCTCATCTGCGGCCAGGACTTAGCTGAAGAGGAGCAGTTTGGAAAAGTTGTTAAAATGTGCCCCAAGATGCTCTGTCTCGACATCGGTCATTCCGATGGCTTCACAGACCAGATGAAAGAGATTCCAAGGCTGCTCCAGGAGCTTTCGATTCCTGCAAGTCCCTGGCTGGATGACGAGCCCCTCAAAGCCCTCATCCAGATATGCCCCCACGTGCGCAAACTTGTGCTCACCAGCGATTCCAAGATCGGCGCGGAGGGCTGGGGAGACCTCCAGAAGCTCACCAAGCTGCGGGAACTCGACGTCACACGCTGCGGCCAGATCGGCGATCAAGAGCTTGCCCTGATCCTGGAAGCCTGCAGTTCCCTCGTTTCTTTTTTCATGGAAGATTGTCGTGGAGTAAGCGACAAAGGTTTTTTCGAAATCCCAAGACTCAACACTCGGCTGATCCATCTCAACATTGCTCGCTGCAACATTAACGATGCCGCTCTCGTCGAACTGGCCACCAAGTGCCGGAACCTCGTCTACCTCAACCTCACCCGCTGCGATCGCATCACCGAACGCGGCATCCAGGTCTTCATAAGCGAAGCCTCAGCTCTGCGCACTCTCGACCTGACCCACTGTAATATCCCCAAAGGGGTCATTGAAGAGCTCAATCGCCGCAGGCCCTATCTGAAAGTTATGATCTAGTTGCAAAACTCCATTTGGAGGCAAATTCGCGCTTTGTCAAACGGATTCGCATCCTTCGCAAGTTGCCTACTTTCACCAAGTATGCCAACTTGCGAAGGATGCGAACCGTTGGCCAAATCATCGAATTTTCTCTCCAAAGCGAGTTTTGCAACCAGCTCTTATTTCTGATTAATTTTGCTTTCAAGCTTGTCGATAACAGCCTGTGAAACAGACTGCGCTTTAGGTTTCATTTCCTCAGCGTTGCGGCAAGTAGCCAGCCTCAGGTATAGTTGATATCCTTGAGGACCAACGGAAGACCTGCTTATCCAAGGCTTCAGGCTGTCCAGGAACTTTTGCGAATGCAGGCTAGGTTCCTTATGCCAGGAGGAAGAATCGATTCTCTGCAAGCTATCAACCACCTTAAGCAGGGCAACCGCCCCTGACTTTGCCATTGAAGGCTGGGGTACTTGCGGAGGATTCGACCCTTGCCTTGCAGCCGCTTCAATTGCTCGTGGCAAATCTGCATGCCAGTTTTCAAACTTGCTCTGGCTCATCCAGAATTTGGCCTGGTTCAGACGCTCCTTCACCTCATTCTCTGCGATCTTTTTCTTGCCAATCGCCTGGCTGAGTTGAAACAGCATGCAGGATCCATAAAGTTCTCCAAAAATGAGCCAGTCATGGTGATTGCGCACATTGGCGAAATTGAAGCTGTTTCTATACCGAGGCTGCAACATGTCTTGAACATTGTTGATGAGAGGGAGCTTCTTCGCCTTCCGATCCCCATTCACCGCGCGCAATTTTGCCCCTGTCATCGTCCCAAATTGTGACTTGAGCATGGACTTAAAAAGAGCGGCGGCGCTTCCAAAATCACCCCGACACATTGATTTAAGAGCCTTTTCAGCCGTTGTCGTACGGCTCTGATAGTAACGATAGACCGCATAGGATGTTCCCGCCAGCGCGCCAAGCCCCAGACCAATCGGAACCATCAGTGGCAAAGTCGTCAACGCAGTGGCAACTGTAGCGATTCCAAGCAATACTGGAAGGACAAGCAGGTTGATCTTATCCCGACTGGAGAGCTTTTTGGCTGTGCAAGCGGCAATGCCATCGAGCGCATGCGCCCAGACATTGTTAGCGGGATTTCTTGTAAATAAATGAACTTCACTGCCAGCCATATTATTTCCTTACAAATAAAAGAAATCATACTATTCTACTAGCATTTAGGTCAATAATTTAAGAATTAGAGGCAGGAAACAAAACACGAAAGAGCACTGAAGCTCTTTCGTGTACTTAGATACTAGGGCTTGTGGTAGACGTACAGACCGCCGACTCCAGCAATACCAAGAGGGATAAAGACTTGATTGCCGACGACAGTAATCGGTCCGCCGATTGTCAATCCGAGCAAATTGGCAACCAGGACGTCTTCGCCATTCTTTGTATTGACGGCACGGAATTCTCCGATGAAGTCTCCCGTATATAACACGCCATTGGCTTCAGTAATGGCGCCCAACGAAGCTGATACGTGGGTATTCGTCTTTGAAGCCTCCGCAGATAGCGCTCTGCGCGTTATTAGCTTCTGCTACGCAATTCTGGAAAACAAAATTGATGTTGACTGGGGGCCCAAATGCTCCTGCTTCATTGCCAAGAAGTGTATCCGTTGAAAAGCCCCAGGCTTCGCCCGTGCTTGTATTGTTGTTCCCAATAGCAACGCAATTGGAGATGGTGATATTGCTGGAGCGAAGGATGCGGAAGCCTTGCGAAGAGTCGCCGGCGCCGGAATTGCCTTCAGCAACACAATTTTCAATCAGGCCATCTAATCCATGAAAAGGGACGCCAATGCCTGTTGAGGCAAAGAAGCCGGGGATCCCGCTGGGCTGTGTGGCGGCTGTTCCGTTGCCAAATGCTGCACAGTCTCTGATCACAAAATTCTGAGTTCCTGCTACTACAATGCCTTCTCCTTCATTGACAGCATTTGGATTGCCTCCGCCGACGTTGTGAGTGGCTACGCAACGTACGATGACGACGTTACTGTTCAGTTGAAAGCCAAATTCAGGAACAGACAGAATATCGAGACCGATCGAACCGCCTGTGCCATTGTTGCTGTTCGTGACACAATCGAAGAAATTCAAGTCGGAACAAGGAAGAAAAGAGGGAGGCTGACCAAGGTAAAGGCTGTGGCGAGGACGCCCCAGGCGTTGGTTCCGTAGCCAGTTGTTGCTGATGTATTGTTGTTAAAGCGTGAATCTAACACATCCACATTTCTGACTCCTGAAAGGATCAACCCTGCAAGAATGTTCCCCGAGGAGGTGACATTTTTAATGACAATGTCATGTGTGATGGCTGAAGGAAGCCCGCTTGTGATGACGATACCTCCACCGATTATTGCCAGTGCGGGATTGTCGACACCATTCTCCAGAACAGTGAGATTTTGCAATGTCAGATAGCTGGTTTCAGCGTTGACACGAACGCCAAACAGCTTAAATCCGCGGATGCTGCCGTTTTCGATGACCACATTTTCTCTGGCATTCACCAACACGCCAATGGTCCCGGAAGTACTATTCCTTTGCGACAATGTCTTCTCGCACAGGTTGAGCGTCACATTATCTGCATCGATGACAATAGCGACGGCACCTGCTGTTTTAGAGCGGAACACAACATCTTCTGTGAGAGTGTAGACGCCTGGTTCATCAATGACGAAGCCATTGGGGTTGATATCGTCAGATGAGATCACTGTGGCGCAGCAGCAGCCCGATTTTTTTTTGGAATGGTGCTTGGAGCTGCGGGAAGCCTTTGTCGACACCTTCACATTCTTGGAAAGGGCCTGGCTCACTCCCTTGACAATTTCGGCTTATAGCATTTGATTGCGCTTTCAGCGTTCTCCGCGGTTTCTGTAGATGCAAATAGCCCAAAGCTCAACAGCGACAGGCAGCTTGCAATCATAAATGAATAGCGGTACATCGGTTATCCTCCATTGGTAAAGACTATCGAATTTTTTAATTGATAACCGCTCGCCGATCATACGTGCAAGTATTTTTTTATTTCAAGAAATCATTTGCTACGAGAACATCATGAGCAATCTGGGCTTTGAGAGAATCAAGCCCATCAAATTTCTTTTCGGGGCGGAGGTAATGCTCGAAAGTGACTTCGACATGCGTCAGATTGGCTATTCCGGAGTCATAATCGAAGAGATGGACCTCTAAGATGGGCTCGCGGCTGGTGTGGACGGTGGGGGCAATGCCTAAGTTGGCGACACCCTTCCAGGTATGATCCAGGGCTTGAAATCGAACAGCATAGACGCCAAGCGGAGGCAGGCAGAGTCCTTCCACAGGCAAATTCAAGGTGGGAAATCCAATTGTTTTGCCAAGACCTGCCCCGGTACGGACAGGAGCGTAGATGGAGAACTTGCGGCCCAACATGGATTCAGCAGCAGTCAGGTCTCCTTTGCGGATGTATTCGCGGATAGCGCTGCTGGAAACTTTGCCGCCATCCATGGAGACTAAATCCAGGTAGGCTACTTTGAAGCGCAGCTCCTTTGCAAGGCTTTGGACATGCTGACGATCGCCATGTTTCTCCTTGCCGAGGGTTGCGTCGGAACCAAGGAGAAGGTCATGGAAGGGTACGTGCTTGCGGATGGTCTGCAGAAATTCTTCGGCGCTTTGCAGGGACATTTCACGCGTGAAGTTGAGCAGGATGACCGACTCGACACCAACCTCTTGAAGAAGCTTTAGCTTATGAGGCGTTGTGCAAAGCCTGGGAGGAGCAGCATCTGGACGGAGTACCTGGGCAGGATGGTTTTCGAAGGTTATGACGACAGGCAATCCAGTCGATTTGAGTTTTTGCAAAAGCTGGCGATGGCCAAGATGGACGCCATCGAAGAAGCCGACAGTAAGCGCGATGGGTTTTGAGGGGCTTTCGAAAGTCTCTAGACTTCTAACCAGGCGCATCATTTCCTCAATGCTTAATTGTGTATGGATATGTTAGAGATGGCCTGCGGCATATTTCTGGAGGACACTTGTAACCATATTTATAGTTTATGACAATGTGTGCCATTTGTCAACAATCAGCTGTACATGCTACGACCCTAGAAGATTCCGAGCTGGACAATCTTTCGGGATCTCTTTCTAAAGTCCAAAATGGTGGCTTTTTTTTGAACGATGTCGTACGCTCAATCGCAGGCTGCACCTAAAAATGCACCTGACATTTTATCTAAAACACAAAAACCGGGAGAAATATATATGAAATTCTCATATGCAGCGTGCGGAAGTCTGATTTTTTTCTTAACACTCTTGTGCGTCCAAAACGTTGAAGCGGGTTTTTCCAATAGCGGTCGGATGCAATCGAAAAATCTCAATCTTTCTATTGGCGGTACTCTTGATAATAATGGAGAATTGAATGGAAGTGAAACAGCTACCCTTTCCTGCGAAACTCTCTCTGGAAAAGGATTGATCAAATCCCCTCAAATTTCCATCAAGACAAAAATATTTGCTTATACGGGAACGATTGAGTGCAGTGAAACGTGCACCATTGTCGCCAGCAAATCTTTTGACGAAAGCATGTTTAAACGTAAGGGTAACGGGGAATTTGTGATTATCATTGAAGAAAAAAATGATAAAAAGAATACTGCACCCTCAGGGAGTTATGACATAACAGATCAACTATTGCTGCAAGTTGAATAATTCAAACAATTTTTTCTCACTCTCATGGAGGTCCAGCAGGACCTCCATGAAAAGTATTCATTTTCTTTAAAAATTTCAGAAATCTAACTAGAACGCAATTAAATAAAATATAATGTCAACTAAACAAGTCGATGATTTACTAAGCTTTATAGATAAAAAACAGTGAAAATTCATCAATATTAAAGGTAATGACAGAAGTTGATACAAGCTCTTATGAAATTATTATGAATAACAAAAATCATTACAAACTGAAAATAAACAACAAAACTTCAGGTGATTTTGATAGCCTAAAAAAGGCTGTGGATACAGCCTGTTCTCAAAAGTAGAATTTGATAAGTCAATACATTTTCATCTCGAATCGAATTCAGCCTTGATCATTTTTATCGCCAGATCAAGAAGATCTTTGGGCAATCCCCAATGCTCGTACTGGCGGATCTGATTCGCGATCATGTGAAGCCGTTTTAAGAAAGGGATGAGTATTCTGGGATCTTTGATAGGCGGCTTTGTGAATAAAGGCACGTCTGAACGCTGAAATTCAAAAGCGATGCTAATCCGCGATTCCTGCGCCTCGGGATGACTTTTACCTCCCCAATGGACCAGTCTTGAATTCCACATAAGAATCGATCCCGCTGGCGCCTCTATGGGATGCCCTAAGGTGGTGTCATAGTCTTCTTCGCTGGCGTCAAAATCGCGATAATGCTTATCTTTTCCTGCAGGAATGACATGGATGCAGCCATTGATGGCAGATACATTTGTCAGGGGGATCCATAATGTGACGGCTTTCGGGGCCCCATCCGGGAATATGCTTGGGCCGTTCCGGTCGCGATGCGGACCCCAACCGCTCTCCCCTTTGCTTTTATCGATGTACCAGGTCCAGAATTCGGGCAGCTGGTAATAGGACTCTCCTAAAAAGCGTGTCAGCAAAGGCCTCAATTTTCTGTAGATATTCCAGTATTCGTCATAGACGAAGGCAAAGCAGGGGTTAATGCCTTGTGCCTTGAGGTTTTCGATGCCGGAATGCAGCTTGTCTACGAGATCCTGCGGCAGAAATCCGATCAGTTCCGCATAGCCTTCGCGGCATAACTTTTCGTAGGCGGCATCGCTGTCAGGGATCGCAAAGGGTTTTATCCAGTTCTTGTTGCCCTTTTCTGTGATGGTAAGAAACGGATTGATCCGTCGCCAGAATTCGGGGTTGCGAAGAGCTTGTACATCCATAAAGTATTCTTCATTTTCTCAATGCTTGTGAGATGAGAGAAAGATTTTCAGGAACAAGGGAGCTTCCGTCGATACAATCCTCGAGGCGGAATGTGCCGCTGCGAAGGCGCTGGAGGGCGGAGAGATGGGCGCCGCAGCCCAGGCTAATCCCCAAGTCGTGGGCGATGCTGCGGATGTAGGTTCCCTTGCTACAGCTGATCCTGAGAGTCAAATAGGGATAGGAATAATTGAGAAAGTGCGTGGAGACGTAGACTTTGGCAGAAGGGCGTTCGATCGTTTTTCCCTTGCGAGCTAGCTCGTAGAGCTTTTTGCCTTGAATTTTCTTGGCAGAAAACATCGGCGGCTGCTGTTCGATCTCTCCCTGAAAGTGTGCCAGAGCGGATTCGATTTCTTCAAGGGTGGGGATCAGGGGAGAGGTGGAGGTAGGTTTGCCATCGCAATCGTAGGTATCGGTAGCAATGCCCAAATGAACTTCGGCGAGGTACTCCTTATCCTGGCAAAGCATCTGATCGGAGAGGCGCGTGTAGTTCTTGCCGATCAGCATGACCATGACGCCTGTGGCAAAGGGGTCCAGCGTGCCGGCATGGCCAATTTTGCGGACATTGAGAAGTTTGCGCAGGGTTGAGACCAGGCTGAAGGAGGTCTTTCCGCTAGGCTTATTGACTAAGAGAAGGCCTTCAAATGACATTATCGTCGGGTTCTCGCGATTCGCGCTCGGCGGCAATTTCGCCGAGAAGTGTTTCGATGCGCATGTGCTTGTCTACGCTGTCATCGAGTTTAAACACCAGCTCGGGAAAATAACGCAAGACCACCTTTTTAGAGGCATTGACAGCGATAAAGCCGGCGGCAGACTGGAGCGCTTTGATGGATTCTTCGCGCTCCTGATCTGTGCCGATGACGCTGATAAAGACTTTTGCATGGTGCAAATCTTTGGAGATGCCGACGCGGGTCACGGTGATAAATTTCCCGAGGTGCGGATTGCGCACATCGCGTTGGATCACTTCAGAAATCACCTCTTTCAAAAGCGAATTGAGCCTGTCGACGCGCTGCTTGGTGGTCATCAGAGCTCTTGCTTGATATAGGTGATTTCGTAGGCTTCTAGGATGTCATTTTCATGGACATCCGTGAATCCGCTGAGCAGGATTCCGCACTCCAGGCCTTTCTGCACTTCGCGCACATCCTCTTTGACACGCTTAAGCGAAGCGATGGCGCCTTTCCAGACGGCATTGCCGTCGCGGATAACGCGGATGTTGTTGCTTCGAGTGATGGTACCCTCGGTGACCTGACAGCCAGCGATGACTCCCACCTGCGAGGATTTGAAGGTCGTTTTGACAAGGGCCTTCCCTTTTTCCGTTTCCTGGGCGAGCTTGTCGAGCAATTCGACCAGCAGCAATTTCATATCATCGACGGCATGGTAGATGATGTCATGCAGGCGCACCTGTACACCAAGCTGCTTGATCTGCGGTTCGGCATGGCCTTCGACAGCTGTATGAAAGCCTAGAATGACGGCTTTGGAGACGGCTGCCAGTTGCACATCGGATTCTGAAACCTCTCCCACGCCAGACGAGATGATGTTGATCTCTGCTTTGGTCGACTGAATCTTATCCAGGGCATTTTTAAGGGCTTCCAGAGAGCCCTGGACGTCGGCACGCAGGATAAGGTTCAGCACCTTTTTAGAAGTGACAGATGCCTGTGCGAGCAGGCTTTCCATGGAAACTTTCTTCTTCTGCTGTTGGGCGAATAAACGCAGTCCCTGGCGGCGATCTTCGGCAATCTCACGGGCCTCTTTTTCGCTTTTGACTACGATGAATTCCTGGCCAGCTTCTGGAAGGCCAGACAGGCCTGTAATGGCAACTGGAGCGGAGGGCCCAGCTACCTGAAGCTCTTGGCCAAATTCGTCACGCATCGTTTTGACGCGTCCCCAGTATTCATCGAAGACCAATGAATCGCCGAGTTTCAGGCTTCCATTCTGAATCAAGATGGTCGCTACGGCACCCATGCCTTTATGCATTTCGGACTCCAGCACTCTGCCTCGGGCGCGGGCCTGAGGATTTGCTTTCAGCTCCAAGACCTCGGCCTGCAGAGCGAGCATTTCGAGCAATTCAGGAATCCCTTGTCCCGTGACGGCCGAGCAATTGATAGTGATGGTCTGTCCGCCCCAGGCTTCCGGCAGCAGTTCCTGTTCTGACAGTTGCCTGTAGACGTTTTCTGCATTGAAATTGGGTCGGTCTGCTTTGTTGATGGCGACAACAATGGTCACTTTGGCTTCGCGGGCGCGCTGGATGGCCTCCAGTGTCTGCTGCTTGATCCCTTCGTCGCCGGCGACAACCAGAACGACGATGTCGGTGACATCGGCGCCGCGCGCACGCATAGCCGAGAAGGCTTCGTGGCCAGGTGTGTCCAGAATGGCGATATTCCCCACAGGTGTCGTGCAGAGGAATGCGCCAATGTGCTGCGTGATAGCTCCCGCTTCTCCAGCAGCGCGGTTGCTTTTGCGGATGGTGTCGATGAGGCTGGTCTTGCCATGGTCGACGTGGCCCATGAAGGCGACAACTGGCGGCCTGATGACCAATGACTCCGCATCGCTTGCTTTGATCTCTTCTTTGACCGTTTTGTCGGTGATGCGCAGGCGCTCTTCTTCGGAAGTGTCGATCGTAATTTCGCAACCAAACTCTTGTCCAAGAAGCTGGATGGTCGTTTCATCTTCAAGCATATCATTAAGCGTGACAACCAGCCCCTGTAAAAAGAGCTTTTGGACCAGCTGCGATGATTTCAGCTTCATTTCTGCGGCAAGATCTTTGATGGCAATCGGAATACGCACCTTGAGCTGTGTGGGACGTATCGTGACATCTTCTTGAACGTGACGCTTCATCGCGCGCTTCTTGCGCCATGGCTTGCCATCATCTTCGGTTGCACGCAAACCCTGACGGTCGCGGGCATCGAAGGAGCGATCCTCCTGCTTGCGAGGGGCGGGCTTGATATCTTTGAATTCTTTGAATTTGGCAACTTTCGTGCCCTTTTCCGATTCAGTTGTAGTATCCTGTGGTCCCTCCCTGCGTGCTTTGAGCTTGGCCTTCTCGCGCAACGCCTCAGGGCTTTCAGGGGCAGGCGGCTGCCTTGGGCCAGGTCGTGGCCCTGGACCTCTGTATCCAGCACTTTGCGGGGGTGGTGGCCTATCTGTGGGACGTTGTGGCCTTGGTTTGGGTGGCAAAAGATCTTTGATGTGTCTGCCTGTGGGACCCAGCTTTTCATAAGGGCGCATTGGAAGAGCGGGAGCCGGTCTTGGAGCAGGCGTCGGCGTCTTTGCCGCGAATCTAGGTACAGGTGTCACTTCTTTTGGGGCCTCTTTAACAGGTTCACGTACAGGAAGCGGGCTTGCGCTTTCGGCGGGTTTCGTTTCAACTGGGCTCGGCTGTTCGAGAGAAGATTCTATCTTTTCAGGAACCTTTTCAAGAATATTAGGCACTTTGCTTTTTTCCGCTTCGGCGCGTTTGATCTCAGCCTGTTCAGCGATCTCTTCGCCAAAGATCTCCTGTCGGAGTTCTTCGCTTGTTTTGCGTACGGAACCACGTGCCTTCTTTTTTTCTTCTTCTAGATCGTCGCTTTCGGAAACAATCTCTTCTTCAGGGGGCCTGGCGGCTTTCGTCTCGGGAGATGGCTGGTCGGCGAAAGCAGATCGGGAACGCGCTTTAATGCGAGGAGCCTCTTCCGCAGGAGTAGTCGGTACAGCAGGGGGCGCTGGCTGCTTCGCTTTTTTCAGATGTGCCTCTTCATGCGCTGAGCTCTCAATTCCTTCAGCAGCCTCTTTTTTGGCAGCAAGCTTGTTTTTGAGACCCTTGAGGTTGATCGCCTCAGCAATCTGAGTATTTTTGATATTGATCTTGAGCTGTTTTGCCAACCCTCACATCCTTTGTTTTCTTATTTGTTCCAGAATCTTGTTCGCCATGTCAAGACTGATGCCAGACACCTGGGCCAGCTGCTCTGGCGTGCTGAGCAGGAGGCGGCGCATCGTGTTGAAGCCTTCTGCGGCCAGGTGTTCAAAGATCAGTTTGTTTATCCCTTCGATGCCTGTCAGCGGCTCATCGAGCAGAGGATCTTCAGCCGAGGCCAATTCGTTTCGCTGGAGGGCCATCGCCTTATTGTAATCGGTCATCCTTTGGACTTCCAGCTCATAATCGATCAGACGGCTGTTGAGGCGGGCGTTCATTCCCTTTTTGCCGATAACTGCGGCAAAGTCATCATCGTCGACGACTATGGAGATTGTCTTGTCATCTTCCGTGACGCTGATTTTGCGGATCTCGATGGGAGCCAGAGCATTTTGCAGGAGTTCGACCGGATCTTGCGCATAGGGAATGATGTCTATTTTCTCATTGTGCAGCTCGCGCACCACGTTTTTGACGCGGTTGCCGCGCATGCCAACGCAGGCCCCGACCGGGTCCACTTTTGCGTCTGTCGACCGGACAGTGAGTTTCGTGCGGTAGCCAGCCTCGCGTACGATTTTGTCGATGAGTACGGTCCCGTCATTAATTTCAGGAACTTCCTGGACCATCAGCTGTCGGACAAATTCTGGATGGCTGCGCGATAGTACAACCTCGGCGCCGCCATTTTCTGTATCATTAACTTCGCAGAGCAGTGCCAGCACCTTGTCGCCGATCTGATATTTTTCCGTTTTGGGATAGTAGCGCATCGGCATGATCGCCTCAACCTTTCCCAGGTCGACGATCAGGTTGGCGCCCTTCACAAACCGTTTGACTGTTCCCGAAATGAGCTCATTGAGTCGGTGACGGTACTCTTCGTAGATGACGTCGCGCTCGGCACCGCGCAGCTTCTGGGTGATGATCTGGCGGGCTTTCTGTGCGGCAATGCGTCCAAAATCCCTGGGCGTCGCCAGCACGTCAATGAATTGTCCGATTGTGCACTCAGGATCAATCTCCTGTGCCTTGTCGAGCGATATTTCCTGCGCCGGAACCTCTACATCATCGACGATCTCCTTCTCGCAGTACACATCAATATTGCCTGTTTTGGGGTGGATGTGGACAGTGACATTGGAAGCGCCGGAGATGCTTTTCCGCGCAGCTGCACGCAGCGATTCTTCAATCGCACTGATGACTATATCGCGTTTAATGCCCTTTTCTCTTTCCAGATATTCGAAGATGGCAATGAGATCTTTATTCATTTCGTTTTGGCCTCAATAATTTTAGATGAGAAGGGCGGCAGCTTAAAGCTGCCACCCGCTCGAGTCACTTGTCATGTTTATTCGTCGCTTTCGACAGTCTGTTCTTCGTGTGACTCTTCTTGCTCTTCTTTTCCTTTCTTGCCGCTATCTTTCTTCTTGCGCTTGCTAGGTGTCACCACGATGTCATCGCGGTTCACCTGGTTGCGGTCAATCAGGTACTCTTTGATCGAAAGGGCAATTTTCTTATGTTCGGGATCCAGCTTGATAACCTTCGCCGTCACTTCATCCCCTTTGGCGACCACATCTTCGACTTTTCCGAACGCCTGGTCGGAAAGTTCGGTAACGTGGATCAATCCTTCAATGCCGCTCTCGAGCTCAACGAAGGCGCCGAAGGCCGTGATCTTAGTCACTTTCCCTTTGACCAGCGAGCCGACCGGCATTGTTTTTTCGATTGATTCCCAGGGGTTGCGACTCAGCTGCTTGACGCCGAGCGTGATCTTCTTGCTCTCTTTGTCGACAGACAAGACGACTGCATCAACCACGTCACCCTTGCGCAGGACTTCAGAAGGATGTGAAACCTTCTTGATCCAGCTCAGGTCTGAGATGTGGATCAGGCCTTCGACGCCAGGTTCAAGTTCTACAAAAGCGCCATAGTTGGTCAGGCTCTTGATCTCTGCTTTAACATTGCTGCCGAGTGCATATTTTTTCTCTACATCGTCCCAAGGGTTGTGTTCTGCCTGCTTCAAGCCGAGGGAGATTTTTCCTTCCTCTTTCTGGACAGACAGGACGATCGCTTCGACGTCGTCGCCTTTTTTGACGATTTCACTTGGATCAGTGACGTTTTTGACCCAGGACATTTCTGATACGTGAATCAGCCCTTCGATGCCTGGTTCGATTTCAATGAATGCTCCATATGGCAGCAGATTGACGATCTTGCCGCGGACGCGTGTGCCTGGCGGATACTTCTGCTCGATCTGATCCCATGGATTGGACTCTTTCTGCTTGAGTCCCAGGGCCACGCGACCTTTGTCCTTGTCGATACTGAGGATCATCACTTCCAGTTTCTGGCTCAGATGGACCATCTCAGAAGGATGCTTGATGCGCCTCCAGGTCATATCCGTGATATGCAACAGGCCATCGATGCCGTCGAGGTCTAAAAAGACGCCGAAGTCTGTGATGTTCTTGACAATTCCTTCGCGGATATCGCCCACTTTGATGTTCTCGAGCACTTCCGCTTTCTTGGAGATGCGCTCGGCTTCGAGCAGCTCGCGGCGCGAAACGACGACGTTTTTGCGGTCCACATTGATTTTGAGGATCTTGAATTCGTATGTCCTGTCGATATATTCGTCGAGGTTTTTGATACGCTTGTTGTCGATCTGCGAGCCGGGCAGGAAGGCTTCCATCCCGATGTCGACCATCAGGCCGCCTTTGACCTTGCGCAGGACACGTCCCTTGACGATGGAGCCCTCTTCGCAATGCTCGAGGATATACTCCCACTGGCGCAGTCTTTCGGCTTTTTCTCTGGAGAGGACGATCTGGCCATTATCATCTTCAGGCTGATCGAGAAGCACTTCGACTTCTCCATCGAGCACGACGACAGATGGATCCGAAAATTCCTGGATGGGCACGAGGCCTTCCGATTTCAGGCCAACGTCAATGACGACGTGGTCTTTTGTGATCTCGACGATTCTTCCTTTGAGAATCGTTCCCGAAATAGGGGTCGGCGCAACAGCTTGTGAAGGCTGAGCCGGGGCGTTTAAGAGGTTCTTAAACAGTTCCGCATCTTGCTGTTGGAAGGCGACATCGTCGACGATGTTGCTTTCGTTCCAGCTATGTTGTTGTTGGTTAGGCATTTAAAAATAACTCCTTACGTAAATAGGAATATTATAGCACGGCGAAAATTAAAGGGGAAAGGGAAAATGCAGTGCTGGATTTTGCGCTAAAATTAAAATTCAAAATAATTTCTGATGTTATCAATTATTCAAGTAATATAGTTTACTTTTTTAGTAATATAAACTGGCGTTATTAATATTTTAAAAGTATTCAGTGATCGATTTTTTCAATGCTTTCCACGCGCCTGTACTGGCGCGCCATTTTTTGTAAGCCATTCCACAATATTCATGTGACCCTTGGCTCTTGCTACCTCCAGGGCAGTGCCATAGTCCTGTCCGCATTTTTCGTCAATCCTGGCACAAACCACTTTTCCATTGAGCTCGATACCCTTTACCAGGGCCTCAACTGTTTTCAGATGACCATTTTCACAAGCAAAATAGAGGGGAGTGTAATTATCCGAGGTTTTGGAGTTAGGATCGGCTCCAACCTTAAGTAATGAAATGACCATATTTGTGTTTCCTTTTGCTGCAAGGATATGTAAAGCGGTTGTTTCTTTAGATCCGCATCTCTCGTTAATTTGAGCGTGGACTTTCTTTCCATCGCGATCAACACCAATGACTAAAACTTGGATAGCGTCATTTTTTTCCTTATCGCAAGCAATACATAAGGGGGTGAATCCACGTTGTGTTTTAATATTTGGATCTGCACCTGCTTGAAGAAGAAATGTTACAATGTCCTTTAAGCCTGCGGCAGCAGAGCAATGTAAAGAGTTCCATCCCTTAGATCCGCATTTCGTCGATCTCGGCGCAGACTATTTTGCCATCGCGTTGAACTCCTTTCACCAATGCTTTGACAGCCTGCAGTTTTCCTTTATCAGCTGCCATGTATAACGGTGTCAAGACTTCTGCGTTTTTAGGATTTGGATCTGCTCCTGACTCAAGAAGAAAAGTGACAATCTCGGCATAGCCTTCTATGGATGCAGCATG
>JAJFUZ010000077.1 GCA_021372155.1 Parachlamydia sp.
CTCCAAGAATAGCGGAAGCCTTGATCCCCATCAGATAAGCCTGCAGCCGGTATTGCCCGTTTGGTAATTGTAAATTTTTGTATCATGGGCAAAAGACCTTCACTCATGCCATTTCACTCCCTATCTCTTTAAAACGATAAACCAGGAGCCAAGATGACTGAAGCTTGAAATGTCTTCCCGGCAATGAGCACGGCTCCAGTTTGTGCATGGAGATAGTAGCGCAGAGAAGTGGCAGTGCCATAACGCGGATTCTGCGGAGAAAACAGGGAGGCAGGCTCTGAGGAGGTATAGTGGGGCCAAAATGCTCGCACAACATCGCGCCCCTGGTCATCTTTTTCTATCCACCATTTTCCTGAGTAGATCTGATTTTGCTTCCAGAGCTTGCATTCTTCTTGAGGCGAGAAATGGAGCATATAGAGGCTATTACTTTGGCGGGTGAGGCCAATGATGGTGTTTCCAACGACGCGACTTTGAAACATCTCTTGATCCATGAGTTGGTAACAGAGAGGAATCTCGTCGGCGGCAAGGCTGAAACTCAAGACGAGCAGAAGAAATCTAAGCATGGCAAATCCTTTTTTTGATAATGATGCAATCTAATGCAAGATTTAAAACAATCAGTCCAGAGAGACAGACAAATCTGTGAATATTCCACGCTTTGATGGCAAGTTCTGCGACAATTACAAAGATCTTTCCCACTGATACTACAACCCTCCAGCACGTTTTGGTCCGGAGGCCTTCGTCTATGACAAATGTGCGGTAGAAAATGTAGGAGCAGTCTGTTGCCAGCTTGAAGCAGGTTAACTTCCCAACCAGTACACTATTTAGCTTTCCAAGATGAACAAATCCCAGCTTTTCGGCCCATTTGAGGTTTCTCAAACCAGAGTAAAGGGTCAAGCAGATACGGCTCCCTCTTTTTTGCCAACTCTGGATAGTTTTATCTTTGCACAGCTCATGAACCAGCTGGATCGACTGCATGACTCCTAAAATTTCAATCGTATCGTTTAATTGGCGATGTAGCTTGTTGATGCCAGTAGAAGCTACAGATTCAAGAGCTCGTTTTGTTTCTTCATACAATTGAATGACCCTGCCGATTACCCTGAGCAGGCGTTCTAACGGATCTGTATGGGAAATCAGGCGAATTAAGGCTGTTTGAGTGGATCTCTGGATACGCATCATCACACCTTATGAAATGCGATGATGCAAGGAAGTGTCTAAAAAAGATCATTCCTGACAGTGTCCCCACGCTGGCATTATCCAGATCGGGTGTTACAGGTATATTCTCAGCCTAAACGGCACCCTGCACCATCTTTGATCGAGAGATTAGTCGGACGAGACATTTAAATCTAGATTGATTTTATATGAGTCATCCCTTAAACCTCTCTACAGAGGAAAATGAAACGCAGTCAGAAATATCCTCTGTCAGAAAAATTGCGTTATTCTAATCTAAACTTTCTTAGGAGATATTATGGACCCAGTTTTAGCCTCTCAGCGTGGAACGCAGTCTTCCGTGCCGGATCAATCAAAGCTTTCACCAGCAACTGGGAAAGCTGCTGCAAAAGCGCAAGACACATTTGCCACAACAGCGCCTGGATCGCAAAGTGCGTTGATCCCTAGTGAAAGGTATGAAAGGTGCTTGATTACTCCATTTAAGATTCACAATGCCTTATGCATGCTTCAAAACTGCCCTCTGGTTATTTACAACCTGTTACTTGAAAACTTTCCTCAGGGACAGACGGTAAACTGGATAGATCTGCAACAGCCGTCGATTGAAGGCTCGGAAGTGGCGGAGTTTCCAAACATGTATCCTGACTATAAAGCGTATCAACCTGCAACACTTGCCAAGATGGTCCGTTATATGCGCGTATTGGATCAAACAAAAGAAAAATGTCCTGAAGGGGTACTTCGAGCATTTAATCTCTTGAATCGCTCAGGTGAGCTCCACGTCGCTGCACAATCGCTTATCGAAGGCGATGCATACGCAAGGGGTATCATGAAAGAATTATCTGAAAATTCTTTAATCAGCGTTTGTCTCTTTGCTCTGAGCATCCCGTCCACTGCAAGTTGTTTTGCTGAAATACGCACCCTAATTGAGAACAAACTGAGGGAAGATAAACTCGTTTTTAATACAGACAATCTCTGGGGGCTTTGTCAGCAGCTTCAACCGCAAATGCGGAGAGAAGATTTGGGAGATAAGTTGGCGCATCTCGCTCACTTGGCTTCCTACAACGTCAAAACCTATGACACTTTGTGTGCGGCTATAAAATTAAGAGAGAACATATCCTTTGAGCGAGCGCTTGAAAGGTCTGAAA
The DNA here is from genome assembly GCA_021372155.1 of Parachlamydia sp. Taxonomy (GTDB): domain Bacteria; phylum Chlamydiota; class Chlamydiia; order Chlamydiales; family Parachlamydiaceae; genus JAJFUZ01. The sequence continues at coordinate 2,310 of JAJFUZ010000077.1, forward strand.
ATCGCGAACAACACTTGCCGCATATGCTTCATGTTGTCGCACAAATCACACGAAGTAATCCTGTGATTGAGAACGAGTTTTCGCACTGGCTGCTAGGTTCCAACAAAGAGACTAAACTACTTTGTTTTGCCTTGGCGCTTACTCAGGTTGGTTCTGAAGGCGCACACTTTCAAGAGTGGTGCGAACTTGTGAAAACCAAGCTGAAATCTACGTTCAACATCGATTGTGCCGAGCTTAATCTCGATACGCTTGATCGATGCAAAGCAGAATTTCAGAAAAAGACTTAAATTCATTCTTGGGGCAAAATTGGTTGATTTTGCCCCCTTCCATACCCTAAGGGACTGAAAAAACATCCAGTATATCATCAATCTTGAAGCAACGCTCATTTGAAATAGAGGGTATTGTATTCAAAAAAATCAGTTCTATTTTTGCTGTTGATGAACCCTGTGATCGACACGTTAAAGTCTTCATAGCAGGGTCTTGCTGGAAATCGGCCGCATGCTTTGCCAATATGGCATATTTATAGTCAGCATGTTTAAACAAGCCCATGGGATCGTATGCGCCTGCACCGGGCCCTCGAAGGTGTGATGGCAATTTCGTCGAATTGCCAAAGAAGATTAAAACATGTGATTCTTTGTTGCTTTCAGAAACACAACAGATAGCATTCATTCCGTTCAAATCAAGGTTTCTGTAAATGTTGAATAGTTCGTTTGCTAATTGGTTTGTAGTGCGCACCACGCGATAAATTTTAAATTGTTGCTGATAATGCGCCAGGTCCTTCCAATTTTTACAAACGCCAGCGGCTCGGCTAAGGGCTTTAACATCCAAATGTGAAAAGATCATCAACACGAGTTCAGCAATGTTTAAAACTTTTTTAGCGCCTTCTCTACCAGCAGGCGGTTCATGAAATGTAGTAGAGACAGATTGCAGGGGTAACATATAAAAAACATCCTTGTGCTTATTAAAATTCTAGCTATAACAAGTCTAAAACATATAAATATAGCTCAAGCATGGAGAAATACGCAAGAACACCTTATCTATATTATAATTAATAAATTTGATAACTATTATTAAATCAAAAAAGAGTTGCTTTTGCGTGATGCAAAAGCAGCTCTTGTCAGCAGTTTCCCCTACCTAATTCTGAATGCAAAAGAGTTTCAATTTAACTGCTTTCGCCATCACTCGAAAGCCTTTGTCATTGGGATGGGCATCGGCTGTTGAACCGGTACCAAGGATAATGGAATCTCCCCAGCATGCAATTGTCTTGCCTGAGGAATGCGAAGACTGGCACACATCAATGCCGCTGAGCCATATCCTTCCGGAGATGTTTTGTACGGGATCAACGGTAAACGACACATCACTGTTGCGATTTCCAGAATCCAGTGCCACATAGCCGCCATGTGTGGGGATATAGTTCGGACCGGGGCCACCCACTTCCAGCAAGAAAGGAGGTGCGCCTGATGGGTCTTGGAAATAGATGCTGACGGCAAGATTTTCGCCCGGCTTTACTTTAAAATGGATCAGATCGCTGACAACGCTACCGCCTGGAAAAATCTGAACGGATGTTTGACCCTGATTAAATGTCACCCGTTTGTGCCGGGAACAATCGACCGGG
>JAJFUZ010000028.1 GCA_021372155.1 Parachlamydia sp.
GTGATATGGATGTACACCGATCCCAAACGCATCAGCGCAGATGTTCCAGGAACGGTGGAGGGCAATCCCATCTTCATCTATCACGACATCTTTAACCCCGACCGCGCCGAAGTGGATGACCTCAAAACGCGCTACCGCGAAGGAAAGGTGGGCGATGTCGAGGTCAAGCAGAAGCTGATTAAGGCGCTGAACGCCTTCCTCGATCCCATCCGCGAAAGGCGCCGCCAGTTCTCTGAAGACAAGGGGCTTATCGAGAAGGTCATCTACGAAGGCACCATGAAGATGATCGAGATCTCCAATGCCACTCTCAAAGAGATGCGCAGCGCCATGGGCCTGATGGGGACCTGGAACAAGATTTCACGCACGGCAAGAGGAGCCTAGACCCTGATTGCTACCTAATTTCCATCTGGGACAGCGCCAAAGCCTCGGGCTTGAAAGATCGCAGAATGGGTTGTATTGACTTAATACTATCCATTCTGCGATCTTTCAAGCGCGAGAGCTTTCGCGTCTGTCCGAGAGAAAATTAGGTAGCAATCAGGGTCTTCAGTGCAATTTAAACTCGTATCCGACTTTCAACCGCGGGGCGACCAGCCTCAAGCCATCGACAAGATTGTCGACGGGTTAGTCCAGGGGCGCAAGTCGCAGGTCCTTTTGGGCATCACGGGCTCTGGCAAGACCTTCACCATGGCCAATGTCGTCGCCCATGTGCAACGGCCAACCCTCGTGATCGCACACAATAAGACGCTTGCCGCCCAGCTGTATCAGGAATTCAAGGCCTTTTTTCCTGAAAATGCTATCGAGTATTTTGTTTCTTATTACGACTATTATCAGCCCGAAGCTTACATTCCCCGCACCGACACCTACATCGAAAAGGACATGGCGATCAACGACAAGATCGACAAGATGCGGTTGAGCGCAACGCGCTCCCTGCTGGAGCGCGACGATGTCCTCATCGTGGCTTCGGTTTCCTGCATCTACGGTTTGGGCACTCCCGAATATTACAAGGGCATGAATCTGACCCTGCATGTGGGCCAGCAGAGGCGGCGCGATGATCTCCTGATGCACCTCGTCGACATGCAGTACCGGCGCAATGATTTCGACTTTTCGCGTTCCACCTTCCGCGTGCGAGGCGATGTTCTGGAGATCTTTCCGGCTTACGAAGAGGATCTGGCTATCCGCGTCGAGATGTTTGGCGATGATATTGAACGCCTGAGCGAAATCGATCCTCTGACAGGCAAGGTCAAGCGCACGATCGACTCGATCACGATCTATCCCAGCTCCCACCACGTCACCCCTGAGGAGGTGCGCCTCCATGCCATTGAGACCATCAAGGAGGAGCTGAAGGAGCGCATGGAATTTTTCGAAAATGAAAAGCGCTATGTCGAGCTGCAGCGCATCCAGCAGCGCACCATGTACGATCTGGAAATGCTCAAGGAGGTGGGAACCTGCAAAGGCATCGAAAACTACTCGCGCCATTTCAGCCAAAGGCTTCCTGGAGATCCTCCACCTTGCCTCCTGGACTACTTTCCATCCAACTATCTGCTGATCATCGACGAGTCGCATCAGACCATCCCACAGCTGCACGCCATGTTCAACGGCGATCGCGCGCGCAAAGCCTCCCTCGTCGACTTTGGCTTCCGTCTGCCTTCTGCCTATGACAACCGTCCCTTGAAATTTGAGGAGACCTATCAGCATATCCATCAGGTGGTCTATGTCTCCGCGACTCCCAGCCCGTGGGAAATTAAGGAAGCTGCCGGCGAGGTTGTCGAGCAGGTCATCCGTCCAACAGGCCTTCTGGACCCGAAAATCGAAGTGAGACCCGCTTCTGGACAGGTTGACGACAGCCTGGCGGAAATCCGCGCCCACACTTCCAAAGGCGGCCGCGTGCTGGTCACCACCCTGACCAAACGGCTGGCTGAGGATTTGACCAAATATCTCGTTGAGCTGGATGTCAAAGCGAAGTATCTCCATTCCGACATCGACACGATCGAGAGGATGCAAATCATCCGCGACCTGCGCCGCGGCGATTTCGATGTTCTGGTGGGCATCAACCTGCTGCGTGAGGGGCTCGACATTCCGGAAGTCTCACTCGTGGCCATTCTCGATGCCGACAAGGAGGGTTTCCTCCGCAGCGAGACCTCCCTGATTCAAAACTGCGGCCGAGCTGCGCGCAATGTCGAAGGGCGCGTCATCATGTATGCCGACAAGATGACGAATGCGATCAAAAATACCATCTCGATCACCGAAAGACGCCGCAAAGCGCAGCAGGAATACAATGAAAAGCACGGCATCATTCCAAAGACTGTCAAACGCGAAATCACCCTCCTGGTTGAACCTGAGGCCGAAGAAGAACCCGCCTACACCGCTCAGGGAGGGCGAAAGCAGAAGCGCGTCGCCGAGCAGCCGCGAGAATACTTGACAGAAGCTGAGCTTTTGCAGAAGATCCAGTATTACGAGATCGAAATGAAAAAGGCCGCCAAAGACTTGCGCTTTGAAGACGCGGCCCATTTCCGGGATATGATGCGCAAATACCAGGAGATGGAGCTGGCGCTTGGCTAAACTGATTTTTTTGTTTCTCATCTTTTCTTTGCCGCTGATGGCTCAAAATCAGCATCTGCTGCCCGATTATGTTCGCAATAGGGCTTTCTCTTTGCGCCAGCAGCTGACGGGGCAGAAAGTGCTTTTGACCGCCTTGAAGGAGCGCTCCGTCTCGCTGGATGATGTTAAGAATGTTTACGAAAACTGCAGTGTCATTGAAATGAATGCCTTTGCCCTGAGCATCGAGCTAAGCCCCTATGAAAACCGATCCCCTTTGGTCAAACAGTGCCGCGCCGATCTCAACGTTTCGATCGCCAAGATCGCTGATGTCAAAATCAAAGCGGCGCGGGGAATCAAATATTTCAGCGGTTTTGGAGGCGGCGTCCTGCTATTTGGAGCCAATCAGATGGTGGCTAAAAAGCGACGAGCGCTCGACAAGGGCATCCAGGAGCTCGATCGCGGCATTACTTTAATGGAGACATTAAATGAATAAATGTGGTAAAATCAACATTTTAATATACTAATTGCGGAATTAGATGTCTATTACTTCTATTACGGGAATTTCGCAGAATCAGTCTCTGCCAACCATCCAGCAAACCAAGCCTTCAGCTGTTTTCTCCCTGGCAAACAGAATCAGGGATTTCTTCAAAAACAAGATCTTCCCTTTTTTCAACCGTTTCTTTGATATCGTGACAAGCCCGCTGCGCCGACGGAAAGTCTGCGTGCATAAAGCCCCCCTGCCCAAAGGGCCAAATGCGGTCGCCAAAAAAGCAGAAGAGCTCCTGCCACCCACTCCCAAAGTCCCTCTTGCAGTTGAGCCAAAGTCCCTCCAACTTCCTCCTGTTCCTCCAGTTCCTTCCGTTTCGTCCCCAGCACCGCCTCCAAGCCCTGTAATCGTTCGGCCCGTAATCCAAGCACAAGTCCAACCTGCGCAGTTAATACCCGCACCGGTAGCTATTCAAGTTCCCGTGATTCCTCAGCAGACTGCCCCTGATTCTCCACCATCTCTACCTGCTCAACAAGTTCCACAATTACCCGCGCAGCCAATCGTTTCAGTCCAGGTCAATCCCTTTTCTATCACCGCGGATATGAGGAAATTGACAGATTCTATTTTGGCAGTATTGCAGAATCAGGAAGCGATGCTGACAAAATTCAAAAGTGCCTGGTTTCCCCCAGTACAAAAAGACATTTTCCCTCTCCATGGTTGGTATAAGCAAATACGCGATGAGGGAAGAATGCTGGCGCAGCAGTTATCTTCTCATGCGCAACAACATCAGGATATCTCGAAACTCGTAGAAAAATTGAAAGATTTATCTGGAAAGGCGCAACTCGGTATGGACGAATTGGATCCTATCGTCAAAAATGGGGTGATCAGCGGCGGGATAACCAAGTTGCTCGCTGGTTCTTCAAAGGCACAGGAATTGCAGCGCGGATTTGACTTTTGCAATGAATGGCGCAAGACTATTCAAACTGTATTAAATTTACCCAATACTCAACACAAAGCTTAAGCAACGCGGGTATTACCGGATCCCTGAATCAAAATCAGATCTTTTTTGATGAGGTTTTGAAAATTCTTGTCGCAAGTATTCCAATCGATCACATCGACTTTATAGGGTAGATCAGACTCCTCAAAGTCTTCGTCAATATGGGAGCGTACATTCCAGGGTATATCATCAAAAAAACAGATATCCAGATCTGAAAAGCGTTTGGGATGGCCCTTTACTCTTGATCCGAAGGCGTAAAAGGAATAATGATATTTCGCCAAGATAGCTTTTACGATTTCCCAGTGGCGTTTCTCCATGTAGATCAATCGAGTGCCTCCAATCTTTGAATCAATTCAACCAGTTCCTTTGAGAACTTATCAAAGATGGACAGAATAGCAGTCACATTTTCCTGCTCGTATGTATGCGATGTGAGATTGCGCTTTTGCTGAAATTCGAACCACAGTTCGGGATCATCGATCAGTTTTTCTAAAGCCGCTTTTCGAAATGTATCTTTGGGAGATCCCACTTCTTGCCCACGGGACTCCAATGCCCTCTTCATCATTTTCCAGGCGAGCTCGTAACAAAACTCAAATGCTTGAATGGCTCCGGCTTGATCCCGGTCATCCTGCATATCTTGCCGAAAACGCTCAAAGATGGCGCGTGCTTTGAGTAATTTAGTCAAATCAATCATAACCTAACCATACAACCCATTATCCTGATTTCATCATTAGTTGCCAGAAAATCATAGACCTGCCGGCGCACTGGTCTTGCGGCAAATGGCGTTCGATGATCTTGTAGCTCGCCATCCTCTTACGGGACGATGTCGAGGTAGGCTTCAGGTGTCATTAAAAATGATCGCGATCCTCTGCCCTTCCATGCTGCTGGATTAATTTTGGAAAAAGAGGGCCAGAACGAGAAAGCTAAGGAATGGTATGAAAGGGCTCTTCATTGTTATGGATATAGTCCTGCATTCGATAAATTGAAAAAATTATTTCCACAAGAAATGGATCAGTTCCGCGAAATTGCCAATGCCAGCTGGACGGAACATGCGGATTCAGCCTATGCTTTTTTGCATATAGACGCTGACACGCAGCTTGCGCGCAGGGTGACATGGCTTTCGCAGAGCGCAGAGATGGGTTCAGCCTACAGCAAAGTGGACTTTGATAACTTAAGGAATTGTTCCCAAGCTCAAGAAGTAGATACACAGAAAATGAACAGCAGCTATCACTTGCAACACTTAGAGATCCTTTTAGCAAAACAGGCACATCCCACAACTATTGGTAATATCTATAGGGATCTAGGTCAGATGGAAATTGCTTTTGAGTGGTATGCCAAAGGAGCCCGTCAAGGGGATACTGTAGCTATATTCATCTTGGAAGCAGCAGCCACTCTTCCCCCATCTATTGATCTCAAAGCGGTGAAAGCCTCCTATGAAAAATACTGGGATGAGAAAGCAGAAACTACGAGCAAGGCGGAAGCAACCACCCATGAATACTTCGATATCTATCAACTCGTTGGGGCTCTCTATTTTTCAAAAAATCATAAACACTCTCAAAGCCTTTTTTCTATAGCTCAGAAGCGAGGCTGGACTTATATTCAGGATGACTTACGAAAATGGGGAATGCTGCCTGGTGAAGCAGCAGTTCCCGCTGAAAAATTTCTCGAGCAAAGCCCATCTCCGTGATCTTTTTTTGCGGAAACTGCTGTCTCAATCTTAAAAAGATGGGGCTTCTTGAGTAGTCTTTTCGACGTCGGCCTTGATATCTGCAAAGGGCCGCTCCTCTCCGAAAGTATAAGCGTAGACTTGACGGCGCACTTCGCTGAAGCGCTCCTGGTCTTTTGGCACATGGCGTTCGATGATCTTGTAGAGCTCGCCATATGTTTCGGGGGTGATGTCGACGCCGCATCGGAAGAGGTAGGCTTCAGGGTCTTTGGCCGGGTCTTTTTTAAATTTATTGAGAAAGAACATGGGACGGTTGAAGGGCAGGTAGTCGTATCCGACGGAAGAGGTGTCGCCAAGGTAAAGATCGGCGTGGGCAAGGAGTGGATAGATGAG
>JAJFUZ010000131.1 GCA_021372155.1 Parachlamydia sp.
CTCTTCCGATCTGGCTGGGATCGCGCTTCAAGTTGACCACAGCGTCGCGCATCGCGGCAAGATCGACAACAAGGGGAACGCCCGTAAAATCCTGCAGGATGACCCGCGATACGATGAAGGGGATGTCGAGATCCTGAGGCTTTGTTGGGTGCCACTCTGCTATAGCGCGAACATCGCTCTCTTTAACGGTCTTGCCATCACAGTGGCGCAGCAGCGATTCCAGCATGATGCGGATGGAGACAGGCAGACGGCGGAGATTGGGATAGCCCTGATCCTGAAGCGCGGGAAGCGCATAATAGAAGCGGCGATTATCATTTTCGATCGACCGCAGCGTATGCATCAGATCTTGGGGTTTCATGAGGTCTCCTTCTACAAACTTTATTTTTCAATCTAGCCCCGGCCATTTTTTTTCGCTAGGCAATTTTTTAATAGAGAATTAAATGAAACTTTTTAAAATATAAACAACTTTATTTATTGCATTTTTAATAGGTTTTGTGATATTGTAAAGTTCTTGTAAATTTTACGGAGAGTAATAATGAAGTCGCGGTTTCTGACAATTCTTCTGCTCCTCACAACATTCACTGCCTTCTGTGCTCCAGCGATCTATAGCGGAGAATCGTTAGTTTCCGAAATCTTCATGAAACGCCATAGCGGCAAATCTTACGATCCGACGCGCAATCTTTCTCAGGATCAGCTGCGCGCCCTGGTTGACGCCGCGCGCTGGGCGCCCTCCAGCCATAATGATCAGCCCTGGAACTTTATCTTCTGCGATCGGGAGGCCACACCGGAAGCTTTCAATATGGCTCTCAGCAGTCTAAAGGGGACGCAGCAGCTATGGGCAAAGAACGCCCAAATCATCGTCATCATTGCCGCACGCAGCAAAACACTTTATAAAGATAAGCCCAATGACTGGGCGGAATATGACACAGGTGCTGCCGCCTTGAGCATGGCTCTTCAGGCAGCTGACCTTGGATTGATGGCCCATCAGATCGGTGGTTTCGATGATGAGATAATCGAGCAGGCATTTACATTTCCAGCTAATGTCAAACCTGTAACACTGATGATCATTGGTTATGAAACTTCGGATCAAGATCAAGATCCTGGCGCAAAACCGCGTGAACGGCGGTCTTCTTCTGAGAATTTCTTTCTTGGTGAATGGGGAAAACCATTATTAACTAACCAAAAAGACATAGAAACAATAAATAAAACTAACGTTTATTAACTATTAATGTAAAATTAATAGTATCTTAACAATTGTTTCGTATAATTATACTTTATTAATATTTATTTAATAGGTAATTATATGCAAGCAAGTCCAGCCGTAAATCCTTCCACACCCCCACCCAACGTCTGGGGGAAAAACAGCAAGGCTCATTTATTTGTTGAAGCGCCGGCAGCAGCACCCGTGCCAGCAGCAGCTTCTGTTCCAAAAACTAACGCAAAAGCAGTCGCCGTACTGGCGCCAGCAGCAGCTTCAGCTCCCATTCCAGCTGCAGCGGATCCCTTTAGCCGCATCTCTGTTTCTGCAGAAGTGCTGAGCGCTGACTATGAAGCGAGCAGACACGAGTGGGAAGAACGATCCCCTATGCCCATGACTGCGCGCCTGGCGGAAGATGTGGTAAGAAGCATGCGTTTTTCTCAAGCGAGTGTTTCAAGAGAGACGAAAGGGGAAATGTCATTGCGTGACCTGCAAAACTCTCTTAGCAAAGGGTGGGATGGCCTGCCGCTGCCAGTGGTCAGATACAAAGACGGTAGCTACACATCTTTAGGCAATCGCCGTCTGCTTGCCTGCCAGAAAATTATCAAAAAGACGGGAAGACTAATTGTTGAAGCCCAAATCCACGAGGCAGACGCTAGAGCGCCGGCACAATGGATAGATAGAGAGCGCACGAACTACCTGGATAGACTTGTGCGCAAAGCAAGAAGCCCCATGCCAAACTTCTTCAAACTGATTGAGAATCAGTATGAGGAAACTATTGAGAGACATGGCATCAACAAGGGCAGCTATGCCGAACTCATCTTTATTAGGACAAGAAGCGACTGGAATTACAATCCTAAAGAGGGAGAAGCTGTGTACGGTTACGATTTACAGCCCTTCTTGCGATAATCTTCATGGCCTGCCGCGTTCCGCGGCGGGCCAATTTTTTTCCGAACACCACATCCAGACCTTTTCCTGCTCAGAATGTAACAGTTTGCTCCAGGCATTCGCTACGATAAACTGACATTTTGCAAGGTTTTCCCGATCGTTGAAATGAAACTTGGCGCCGTTTAGGGCATGCTTCCAGATTTGTTCAATGACTGGCCGAATTTTCGCTCCTCGGACCAAGCCTTTTGTTGCAACCCTTTCCAGGCTTTGTTGCAGCGCCGCATGGTATTTTTCTTCTTCAATGTCAAAGCAGGGATTTTTTTTTGGAAAATAGGGACGGATGACCTCTTGAATGCGTTTCTTTTCCCTCGAAATGGTTGGCAGAAAGGGCCTGAAGAGCTCGCTGGTCAATAGGCATACTTCGATTTTGCCATTTTGGAATGCAAAGCAACGAATTGCAAAATAATCGATTTTTTTAATAACCGCTCTAGTCAGGGGATCGTCTTGGCTTTTAATCAAATGAACCCAAAGGGCATTACTGTCATAGATTTTATAGTGCGGCTTGTTTTCATTTGGCAGGGGCGGAAGCTGGACGATTGCAATCACATAGGCTGGAACGGGTTTGGAAACTGCCTGCTCAAATAGCTCTCGAAAGGTCTGGCAAGTGATAGCCTCATTTTCATTCATATCTAATTGCGAAGGAAAAAAGGGCAATGAGGATATATTCTCGATTCGAATAAATTGGGTAGCGGGAGAGCTGCTCATAGATCCCATTCTGATCTTGGGCCATGTTTTATTTCAACAAAACTAATCGCTTTGCTACATTGCAATTATGGACGATCTGACTCAAATTGCGCGGAATGCGATGCTCGAACGTGGAATGCTAGTCGATTTTCCCCAGGCTGTGGAGCAAGAGGCGGAAACCTTAACGGAAGCTGCCAAGCCGCGTCCTTCGCCGGAAATGCGCGATCTGCGCGAACTGCTCTGGGTTTCCATCGACAACGATGACTCGCTCGATCTCGACCAGGTGACCTATGCCGAAAAGGATGGGGATGGCAAAGAGATCCTCTACGTTGCCATCGCCGATGTCGATTCTCTCGTCGACACCGGCACGGCCATCGACCAGTTTGCCTCCAGCAACACGACGTCGGTCTATACCCCGACTGCTGTCTTTCCTATGCTTCCGACCAAATTGTCGACGAATCTGACTTCTCTGAATGAAAAGTGCGACCGTGCAGCCATTGTCGTCGAAATTGAGGTTGGCAAAGAGGGGGAATTTGAGGCGCGCGCCGTCTATCCGGCCTGGGTGCGCAACCAGGCTAAGCTGACCTATAACAAGGTGGCTCCCTTCCTTGAAAGCAAAGGCAGGCAGGGTGATCTGCCCGATCAGGTGAAAGAGCAGCTGCTCCTGCAGGATAGCCTGGCCCAACGCATCAAAGAAAACCGCTATCGCCAAGGATCCCTTTCCTTCGGGACAATCGAAATGAAGCCTTCCATTGTCAATGGGAAGGTGGTCGATCTGAAAGCGACTGTCCACAACCGTGCCAACGCTCTGATCGAAAATGCCATGATCGCCGCCAATGTGGGCGTGACTCGTTTTCTCAGCGACCGGAAACTGCCAACTTTCCGACGCATTGTCCGGACGCCGCTGCGCTGGGACCGCATCGTCATGCTGGCTAAGGAACGAGGTGCAAAATTGCCTCCAGAACCAGATGTCAAAGCCCTGCGCCAATTTTTACTCGACCAGCGTAATGCCGATCCCCAACGCTATCCCGATCTGTCGATGTCGATCATCAAGCTGATTGGTCGCGGGGAGTATGTCGTCGGTTTCCCGGGAGAGCAAGTGCCCGGACACTTCGATCTGGCCCTGCATGACTATTCACACACAACAGCTCCGAACCGCCGCTACCCCGACCTTATCATGCAGCGGCTCTTAAAGAACGTTTTTTACGGTGGCACAAACCCCTACAGCGATGAAGAGCTCGTTGCTCTGGCTCAGCATTGCACGGAAAAAGAGGATGACGCTGTCAAAGTAGAGCGCCGTGTCAAAAAATCGGCCGCCGCCATGATGCTTGAATCACATATCGGGCAGGAATATAAGGGCTTTATCACGGGTACTGGCGAAAAAGGCACCTGGGTGCGCGTGATCTCTCCGCCGGTGGAAGGGCGTCTCGCACAGGGTTATCAAGGGCTTGATGTGGGGGATTATGTGACTGTGAAGCTCATCCGAGTCGATGTCTCACTTGGACATATCGATTTTGCAAAGATCAAGAGCTAACAGGCATCTCTTTTGCAATTCCAAAAGGTCAATTTTTAAATTAGGTGCGCTTTACGAGTTGGAGCTTTTGCAGGACTCGTGGCATTTTCAGGAGCTTGTTTTTCGTGCCAATCGGAGCAGAATTTCCAGATTTTAGCTTTGCGAACATCAATCAGTTTATCCCAGGCGTTGGAGACGATAGACTGAACGCGGTGCATTGTAAGATGTTCGATATTATGCGGATTGACCCCATCCAAAGCATATTTCACGAGTTTTTGCAGCGTCGGTGCAACTGCCTTTTCAACAGGTTCATTTGAGGGATAAAGTCGTCTCCATGTAGCAGTGATAGAATCCCAAAGAGGTTGTTCATTCCGGTCTGCTACTTTCTTATCAAAGTTCTGCAGTTTTCCCATTTGATTGCGGACATTCTTACATATGTTTTGAACAGTTGGAAAGAAGGGTTTGAATTCCTGACCATGAAGGGGAACTACCCGGATTTCCCAGCCATTGGGGTCCAAATCGAAGCATTTAACTGCCATAAACTTGATTTTATCACGACAGATTTCACTGCGTGTCAGAGGATCAAGGGGTGTTTGGCCTTTTTGTTTGCACTCGAGGATAAAGTTGCGAAGAGCCAGGGCATCATAGATATTGTACCGCTGCGTTTTACCCAATGATAAGGGCACAACAGCAATAGCATAATTGGGGACGTGATTGGCGACGGCCCTGGCAAATAGATTGCTCCATGTTTCGCTTGTGAAAGCTTCTTTCTCATGGATGTTAAGGTGCTTTGGAAAATCAGGTAGTTTATAAACATTGAGGATAGGCAATTGATCGGTAGCTTGCATACAGGTTAGTTTCCTTGAATGTTATTTTGATATATTATAACATGCGTCGATTAAAAATTCATTAAAATTAGATTAAGCCTGACATTTTCTAGTAAAAATATCGGTAGAAAGTCGCAATCCCACACTTCACACTCTGGCCAAACTCATCCATGCTGTAGCGTGATATCTATCCATGCTGCTAGTCAGAACCAGAAGCCATCGCATTGCCTGCCAACCAGCCTGTTGTCCAGGCGTTCTGGAAGTTGAATCCACCTGTGACTGCGTCGATATCCAGGATCTCTCCAGCGAAATAGAGTCCTTTGCATGTGCGGCTCTCCATGGTCTTGAAATCCACTTCCGATAAAGTGACACCGCCGCAGGTGACAAACTCCTCTTTGTAGGTGGTCTTTCCATTGACCGTGTAGCGATCAGATTTCAGCCGCTGGCAGAGTCCTGCGTAGGCATCATTGCTGATGGAAGAGGGGCGCATGCTCTCGTCAATGCCGCTCAATTGGATGAAGCGGCGCCAGAGATTTTTGGGTAGATTGAAGGGATTAAGATTCACGAGTATCTGGGACTCCTGGCGCAAGCTTCGGAGGGTCACCATGAGCTGCTCTTTTTTTAAAGAGGGGAGCCAATCGACAATCAGAGTGACCTGATACTGCTGGGAGTGGAGCAGGCGAGCGTCCCAGGCGGACAGCTTTAGGGCAGCGGGTCCGCTGAAGCCCCAGTGGGTGATCAGCAAAGGACCCTGCTGGGCAAGGTTTGTCCCTTCGATAGAGAGCGAAACGGGCTCGACTGCAATTCCTGCAAGATCTTTCAGGGGAGATTCGGGAATATTGAAGGTAAAGAGCGATGGCACGGGCTCCTGGATGGTATGCCCAAATGATTTTGCCAGTGCATGGCCATCGGGGGTGCTGCCGGTAGCGAGGCAAAGATGCTGTGTTCCAATTGTTTCGCCAGTTGCGAGTGTGATGACAAAATGGGGGCTCTTTTCTATTTTGGCGATCTTTTGCCTGGTGCGGATCTCCACCTTGAGCTTGTCCGCTTCGCGCTGCAGGCAGTCAATGATGCTGCTCGAGCTGTCGGTCTTGGGAAACATGCGCCCGTCGGCTTCTGTTTTGAGAGGGACGCCGCGCTCTTCAAACCACTGGATCGTGTCCTTGGGTTGAAAGCGAGTGAAGGGGCCGATCAGCTCTCTGCCTCCGCGCGGGTAGTTCTGCACAAGAAGACGTGGGTCGAAGCAGGCATGGGTGACATTGCAACGGCCGCCTCCCGATACGCGTACCTTCGCTAGGAGAGCAGCAGATTTCTCTAAAAGGAGGAGATTGGCGCCGGGGTTGGCCTTGCGGCAGTTGAGTGCGGTAAAGAAGCCTGCGGCTCCTCCACCAAGCACGATATTCTGGAAAAAAGCAGACATACTTCCTGGCGAGTATGCCGGTTTGCAGGAAGTGTTGCAAGAAGGAATAGGGGTCAAGCCTGACCCTTAGGTGTCTTCCGATGAATAACCGATCGAACGATAGGGCTCTGATGATGGCTCAGACTGATAGCCACTATAGCCGGCTGAGGCATTTTTATTAGGTTCATCCTGAGTGGTTTGCATGGGTATCGGCAGATCTTCAGGAGTCAGCGATCGGAAAAAGCTGGCGGCTTCAGCAGCTTTCGGGCGCTTAGCGGGATCTTTGTCCACCATGCGTTGAATGTATTCTTGTACTTTTGGAGGAATGGTATTCCATCCGGGCCAATCAGCTGGTGGGCCAAGGTTTTTTTCATCCCAGTCTACTAGCTGCTGCTCGAGTGGGCGGAGCTGTTCGTTGAGACGGGAAAGCTCCGCATTATCCTTAGCTTCTCTAATCTGATTGTGAATTGCTTTCATTTGATCTGTGATCGCCCGACGCTCGGGTGCATCGCGAGCAACCCCTCGGAGTTCATTTACCGGAATGCCTGCAAAAATCTGGTAGGCAGCCCTCCCGGCGGAATAGACATCCAGCTCAGGGGAATAGTGCACAGCGGGTTGGGTGTATCTTCCTGGTGGCATCACTTCGTTGTAGAGGGCGCTATTATAAAACCGTTTGGTGGGATCAAGTTGCGATCCTTTACCAAGATCGCACAGAATAGCTTTCACAACGATTGTTTGCCTGACGCTCTTGATCATATCATTCTTCCACTCGATGCGGTAGCCGGGCGGCTCTACGCCATCTGTTGGCCATTCCTCTTTAGGCAGCAGACGTTCCTCTGTCTGGAGCAAGATGTTGTCGGCTTTGATATCGCGATGGATCACCCCTGCGGCGTGCAGCTCAGCGGTTCCGCTAAGAAAGTCGGCGCAAATCAGCGCCTTTTCCTCTTGGCGAAGTGACTTTTCTTTGATCCGCGTGTTGACATCGCCTCCATTGTAGGGGATCCCCATCAGGGCGACACTTGACGGATTGTTGTAAGTAATAATTTTGGATATTGCGACATGAGGGAGAGGGTCGGCAAGGCCATTCTTTGTGGCCTCTTTGCGAAGGGCAGTCAAATTCTGATGCAGATGCACCTCATTTTGATATTCTCGTTCCAACCTTTTGCGCTCTGATGAATCGGCGGGTAGTGGGATTGACTTAGGAACGCCAACGGCAGCATGTTTCGCCTGCGTTTCTCTATTCGAATCGACCACATTGGCAAACAGCGCCGTTTCTTTAAAGAAACCAGTGCCTAATACGGAAACTTTCACATAGAGCTTGCCCGATTTTGTAGCAACAAGCTGGATATCAGGGTGATCCGTATTCACGAGGACTTTTTGTCCAGACTCTTTGGCTTGCTGCAGCGCGCTATCGCCATGCGCAATGATAGCCTGCGCGATCTCTTCGATTTTGCTTTCTGTCAAATGATACTTTTGATTCCTGGACGCCTCTTTAAGCTGCTCTGCGACTTTTCCAGGGGAGGATTTTGCAAACAGTGCCGAAATTTTAGCGGTTTCCTGCGTGTCTGTAGTAAGAGAAAGCTTCAATTCCAGAGGGGCGGAAGATGCCTCGAGTTCCTCTGCTAAATCTTTTAAAACATCCATACTTTGAGCGATGGCTTCCTCAACTTGTTCATTAGATACGCTCAGAGATGTATGGATTTTGACCGTTATGGAATGATCCATTCCGGGTAGAGTAACCGCTTTTTCGACAGTTTTGCCTTCGGCTATATTTAAATCAGCTTCAGTAGGATAGTTAATTGTAAAATCTTGTGATCGAAATATTTCTTCCGGCATAATAAATAACTTTGCTTAGTTATATATTATTTATTATACCAAAATACTAAATTTATTATTTAAAAGCTTAGATTTTGACATTCATAGCGCGCAATAGCGCCTTGATCGTGCGGAAATTTAATTCTTCAAACAACACAAATGAGGGTTCTTTATTTGGGTGAAATTTCTCCCAAAACTTAGTCTGTCCATCTAAGCGAAATATGTTTTTGGCCAGTGAGAAAATCGAGCGAACAACTAAAGTAGAAAAGACTCCTAATCCCTCAATATGCTTGATTTGCCGGGATACGACAGGTCCAATCACAACTTTCGTACATTTTTCCATTTCAAGAGTCTTTAAAACGCTTGCAATGAGAAGTTCAGAGGT
This sequence comes from Parachlamydia sp., assembly GCA_021372155.1. Classification (GTDB taxonomy): domain Bacteria; phylum Chlamydiota; class Chlamydiia; order Chlamydiales; family Parachlamydiaceae; genus JAJFUZ01. The sequence continues at coordinate 8,770 of JAJFUZ010000131.1, forward strand.
TCCGGAAGGCGCATCCTGAGTTGTGATTAAATTATTGAGCAACCAAGAAGCACGGATTTCATTTAATATCACGAATCCAATCACCCGATTGTCAAGCTTAGCGTAAAACCATCTTTTTCCCTCGCGATCGTTAAAGAAATTGTGATGCGCGATATAAATTTGAGCTCCTCGCCTGGCTTTCAACCAGGAATCGCCGATTTGCTCGATTGCTTTTTCCAGTCCCAGATCCTCAATGAGGTATTCATCGATGACAACACCTGTTTTCTGCGCATGCTTGACTTTCTTGCGTATTAATACGGCATCTGGACCTGTTTTTTTTAGGAGATCATCAGAGGGATCCAAGACAAGCTTGTGGCCAAATTCAATCAGACTTCCATGCCGATTAGTGAAAGGAAAATTTTTTGAAACCATTGCGAAGACAGGTTTTACGCCAAGCGATTTGCAATAATTTTGAAAATCCAATGCTAGTTGGTCTTGCTCGGCCAATGCACAAACTGGATCACCAAATGCAATCGCACAGCCATCTTCAATGCGATAGCCTATAAAACCTTCGATGGAAGGGGTGGAAAAGAGATGACATTGGGAATCTAAAACAGCATCTGAATTTAAATCGCCCCAGCGGCGTACCTGTCTGACTAGAAATTTTCGCTTCTCCGAATCGAGCTCTTTTACATCAGTGTTGTTCATTTTTGTGACCTTATTCCGTGAGGTAACAGGTCCCTGTCTTCACGTCAAATATAATTTCGACATATTTATGCAAAATAAAACATGCATAATTTTGTTTTGGTTTATTGGAAACCAGCAGCTGGAAGGGGCGCGGTAGCGGATGCTCCCGCTTCTAATCTACCTGACTTAAATCATCATCAGAGTCAAAGTCACCTTCTCTATTGATATCCCCATAGATAGCTCCTCCAATTGCCCAAGGCAAATATTTTGGATCGTAAAAAATCAGGTCTTTGGGCAAATCACAAAAGCTTGCAAGGTTATGGCAACAAGTGCGGATAGTCAATTTCTTACAATGAGCAAAAAGAGGGGTATCGGGTTTGAATAAGGTAGCAATTCGCGGAGTATGACCGTCTATATTGCTGGAAACAAAATTTATGTGTGTAAGCTTTAGAGGATGAAGGCAAGAGAGATCAACAGAAGAAACAAATGGATTTGTTACCTCCTCAAAGGCGCAATTTTGAAGATTCAGCGATTCTAAATGCGGAAAAGCGGCTAGGCATGAGAGATCTTTCAGAGACAGAGATGTCGCTGCAAGATTGATAGAGCGGAATTTTTGCAAATACTCGCGTGGCGCCATAAGGGTAATCCATTTCAAAGCCTTACCACTATCGACAGTATCACCCGAAAAAGTTTTTGGAGCAGATAAATCGAGTTGCGTATCGTCTCTGTTTAGGATAATGACACCCGGCATGGGGTTTTGCCAATTTCGAAGCCGCTGCAAAGCCAACTTAAAGGGAGCACTCAAAGAGGAATAGGTTAAATATTTTAATTCAAAATGATCGACACCAACATGTTGAATGATCTTAAAGGCTATCTCATCACTGATCGCCACATCGCCCAGTTTCAACACAACTCCTTCCTTGAGATACCCTTGAGCGATCAATTGATCAAACACCCATGTAAAAAGATTTTTATCCCGGTAATGGCGATAGCTTAAAAAAAAGAGATTGGGTTTGTGGGGATTTTTCTGAAACGCAAGCTTGGCGCGAATCAGGGCCTGCTCATTTGGGGAAATAAATGGGCAATAGTTTAGAGCGACATCCTTTAAATGAAGCCTTTGGATGATTCCATCCACCATGCTTGAAGAGACATGAGTGTGGCTGAGATCAAGCGTTTCCAAAGCGGGGAGCTTGCTTAGTACCTCTGCCAAATCTCCTGCGACACTGCAGAGTTTTAAATTCTTTAAGTGCGGGAAATGGCGAAGAAGCTCCTCAAGCTGACCTGGTGTCAAATCTGTTTCAGACAGATCCAAAGTTCTGACATCATTCCAGGGCAATTCTGCAGTTTTAAGTTCAGCGATCAACTTCACAACTCTCTGAGGATCATTTTTCAGGTCATAAAGCGGTTTATACAGATCAAGAGTCCCTTGATGGAGCTTAAAGGGAAGAGGGCTCTTTCTCTTGCGCAGGACATAAAATTCTCGCTGACGGCTAGCATCAAAACTATTGTGAATATGGAAATAAGGCGTTAGCGATTCGACATCTACCCAATGCTGACCCAAACCCGATACAATCATCACACCATCGTCGTTCAATGTCTCATAAGCCTTTTTCACCACTCGCATCGCATCCATTTTGCTATTTAGAACTTGCTCCGTGAGCCCTCCTTCTACGATCACCAGATCTGCTTTATCTCCTTTTAGAAATGTTTCAAAACGCGCGTTCACAATATCAGCCTGATGAAGCGTAAAAGTCGATTGCGGAGGACATGCCGCAGTGAGCTTTTCACTGGCTTTGTCCAAGCTGGGTTGATTGAAATCAATCATCGTATAGGCCGCAGGATGCTTTTTCAAGATTGCTTCAGCAAGGTTTCCCACGCCTCCAAACAGCTCTAAGATGCGCATCAGCTTGCCGACCTTAGCTGAGAAGGGAATGCGAACACCGGCATACAACTGATCGATCACTTTCATCATGTTGGAATCAATCTGGTCGTAGGCATCGCTCATCACATTTCTGGAGGTGCGCCACTGCGACCAATAGTGATCGGGAAGTCCCGTTCTGCCGATCTGCCCCTGTGGTGAATAGGAGATGGCAATTTCATTGCCGCGCATTGTTTTTGCCAATGTCTTAAGGATGGAGGGTATAAAAGAGTTCTCAGGAATGCGATAGGCCCTTTGCTGATCGATCAAAATAAAATTTCCTTTTTTCCCACATTGCACGAGTTCGCAGGATGCGATGGATGCGTCATAGCGATCTAGCTTAAAGAATTGTTTCATCACAAAATTTCCGCACTCTTCAGGGGATGAAGAATCAATTTCCTGTAAGAGTTGTGTCACAAGACTTGAGATTTCGCTTTTTCTCTCATCCTGTTTCATAGACCATTTTGAGCGCAAATGGCTGTCAAAGGCTAACTGCGGGACAGATGAATGTGCGGGTTGTGAACTCTGCATGATTGCCTCCACATACGCTGCTTTTAAACTAAATCTCTTAATGTCGTTGTTTTTATAATCAAATACTATAATGTAATTAATAAATTATAGATAGAAAAATCTTTTAAAATGGGATTGCAATAAATCGGATCATCGGGAAGCATGCCGATAGAGGAGCACATGTTTAGTTGGTTACTGCCCAAAGAGGTCCGCTTTTTTGATTATTTCAGCCAGCACGCGGCTCTTGTCGCGCAAGCTGCGGAGGAGCTGCTTGTCACGCGCGATTTGGAACGCCTGAACAAGCTGGAGGAAGAGGCTGACCAGGTCGCTCATCAATGCGTCGATGGGCTTCGCAATACATTCATTACTCCGATCGACCGGCACGACATTTTCCGCCTGATCACACGCATGGACGATATTATCGACATGATCGACGAGACGGCGCGCTATTATGCCTGCTGCCAGATAGGAGAGCCGACGCCCGAGTTCAAAGCCTTGGCGGAAATTCTGGTGAAAGCAGCGCATGCGCTAGAGAAAGCGGTTAAAGGTCTTCATGACCTTAAAAATTCTTCTTCGATTATTGCCGAGTGCATTGTCATCAATGAATTGGAAAACGAGGCCGATAACCTCATCGCAGAGACACTGAAATGCCTTTTTGAAAGCGATGACCTGCGCAGGATCATCAAATGGAAAGAGATTTACCAGCGTCTTGAGACGTCGATTGACCGATGCGAAGATGTGGCCAATCTCATCGAAGGGATCATTCTGGAGCATGTCTGATGCTTGAACTGATGATCCTGACAATTGCCGTAGCCCTGCTGTTTGACCTCGTCACCGGTTTTCACGATGCCGCTAACTCCATTGCCACAATTGTCTCCACGCGCGTGTTGACCCCAGGCCAGGCAGTGATCTGGGCCGCTTTCTTTAACATGGCAGCGATGTTTGTATTTCTGCCGCGCGTCGCTGACACCATCTCCAAAATCATCACCATTGAGCCAAATGAGTTTATGTACATGTATGTGATCCTGTCAGGGCTTTTAGGTGCCATTGCCTGGGACCTCTTCACCTGGTGGAGCGGCATGCCGACAAGCTCTTCGCATGCTCTGATTGGCGGTGTGGTCGGTGCGGGGGTTGCCCATGCAGGATGGGAGGTGATCGCCTGGGATAAGCTGAGAGGAGCGCTCATATTTATCGTGGTAGCACCTGTTCTTGGCTTTATTCTGGGCTTTGCTTTGCGCCTTTCAGCCTCCTGGCTGCTGCGCCTGCAGAGGCCAGTGGTCGTCGACAGCTTGTTCCGCAAGGGGCAGCTTCTTTCGGCCGCGCTCTATTCCCTCGGGTTTGGGGCCAATGATGCCCAGAAAACAATGGGGATCATCATTGCCCTGATGGTAGCCGCAGGGAAATTTGCGCCAGACACGCAGCTCTCCTTTACTAACCCGGCCACCCTCTGGATCATCCTCTCCTGCTACCTCGCTTTAGCCATCGGCACAGCCTTAGGGGGATGGAGCATCGTCAAGACGATGGGCATGCGCATCACCCGTCTGCAGCCCATCGGGGGCTTTTGCGCCGAAACAGCCGGCGCTACCACGCTTTTTGTTTCGACTCTCTACGGCATCCCAGTCTCGACCACACACATTATCAACGGTTCCATCATCGGTGTGGGCACCTGCACAAATAAATTCTACAGCGTGCGCTGGGCCTTTGCGATGCGCATGATCTGGTCCTGGATCTTCACCATTCCTACGACAGCACTCGTTTCTGCAGGCATTTTCCGTCTTCTGGCGTCTTTGCTATAACTCCTGAATTTCTTAACCTTGAACTCTGTGCCATCTGAAGATACAATTATCGCTATGGAGTGGAAAAATTCTATCATCTTTGAAACACTGCTTGAGCAATTGTCCGAAATCGAGGTGGATCAGATTCCCATTATCGAGAAGCTGAAGCAGACGGCTCGATCAGGCAAAGCTGTCCGTTTTGACAGGGCTGGCTTACGCCTTCCCAAGCGCTCTGTTTATGACCATATCATCTCCCTGCCTGCGCAGGCGCGGTTTTTTATTTTTGAAACGAAGATCCAGATCGATGTTGATCAACTGGACTGCATGATTCTCTTCCACGATCTCACCGAGGCGCTCATTGGCGACACACCCAGTTTTACAGCTCAGGACATTGCGCAGGAGACTTTCAGGTCTTTTGAAGAGAAGGAGCGCGCAGAAGAAAAAGCCAGCGAAAGACTTCTCGCCGCCTTGCCAAAGGCCCTTAAAGTACATTTTGAGGATTATCTCAATTGCGCAAACTCTCCCGCTTATCGATTTTTCCAGATGGTCGATAAAACCGATCCGATCATCGCCGTTTGGCGCTATATCGCACTTCACCGCTCCACTCTTGATATCCATACCTATCTCGCTGCGATGACGGACTTCTTTCTTAATCCGGAGGTTCAGCGCTGCTGCATCAACGAGCGTGCATTGGCCATTGTGCGCGTTTTGCAAAGCAAAGAATGTGCGTCAGACTATTTCAAGAATGGAACATTTCCTTCGTTACAGCTGAAAAGCTTGATCGAGGATCGGACCATGCATGACATTACATCAAAAGCTCCCTCAGTTGCTTGACAGATCTGGCTTCAGCCACCCCCTTGTCCAATAGAGCGCTGCGACGGGCATTTTGCGTGAAAGCGATAAAGTGGTCGGCGAGGCCATGTTCATAGAGCGCATAATCGGTCACGCCGTCGCCCACAGCAATAATGGGGGATGTCCAGCTGCGGCTGTATGCTTGGGCCCCCTCCCATTTGGAGCGGTTGATGGGCAGGGCTTCATCGATTCCGGCCAGTCCACCTTCAGGACTCCACTTGAGGTTGATGCCCAAGAGATGTTCTTCGGGGATCTGAAGCTGCCTGCCTATAGGCAGGAGGATTTCGCGACAAGCGCCGCTAACGACCCAGATAGCGATGCCCTTCGCTTGCAAATCGGCGATCAGTTGAGCCATACCCGGTGTGAGATAGTGATAGGCGCGCTCTGCGAAGTGAATGCAGTCGTCCCTGGTAAGGGCGACAAGGCTCAAACGTTTTTTGAGGGAGGCCAGGAAATCGATTTCGCCCGACATGCCGTGGCGGGTGATGGCCTGGACCTCCTGAAGCGTGGCTGCATCTACCTTGGACCTGGCCATTTCTTCCATGCTCTCACAAGTCACAAGCGTCGAATCAAAGTCAAAAACAACAGTTGCCATGTTGAGATTGTATAGCTGATATCCGAGTAGGGATCAAGGGAATGAGGAAGAATGCGCAGGTTACTGGCAGGAGCCGATGCTGCATTTGGATAGATGTTTCCTTTTAGGTGACAAGTTAAAAATATATATTGGATTTCGTCTAATCTTTCTGATACGCTTTAACCCTTAACTTTTCAGAAGGGATTGCATATGAGGAATTCGTCTGTGTTTTCCTATTTGATATCCAATTTTGCTGCATCTGCAGCAGGTGGTGCGATAAATTATGGCTACGAAGGCTCTGTTCTTAAAGGGACAGCTATTGGTGCCGTCGCAGGCCTTGTCTATAATGCAACACATGATATCTTAAATGGACCTTGTGAAGTTCGCAGTGGCTTGGTAAAACATGCTGTCGCAGTTATCACGAGTGCTATTGCATCTTACGGCTTTGCATTTGCAGCTTCAGTTACAGAATTGATAGCAATGCCGGCTTTCGTCTCTTTTGGTGCTATGTTCGCGACTGCGTTGACTGTCAACATCATTTTTCGCGAGCTAATTAAGAAACTTCAAACCGCAGAAAATACTCAACAAGATAAGTCAGCACCAAATCAAGCTAGTGCAAAGGAACAGGCAAACCCATTACTAGCGCCATTGCCTGCTCCCGCTATACAGCCAAAAAATGACCAAAAATTGGTCGCAGCTCCACCTGTTCAATTTCCCAAAGCTAACACACCATTAGAGAAACCTGCAGAGAATAAGAAAGATGCGCCACCGGCGACACCTCAAGCAGTACCAACTAGACCGGTAGAAAACGCGGCGACTGCTCCAACAACACCATCAAGTATGCCAGCTGAGAAACCACCGGAAAAGAAGAAAGATGAGACTCCAAAGTCTGCCTTAACAACTCCTACAAATAAACCGGCAGAAGTAGCTCCAGAGAATAACAAAGATGAATCACCTACGGTAGCTCCGGCAACAAGTAAACCAGCCGAGATGCCAGTAGAAAAGAAGAAAGATAAGACTCCAGCTGCGGCTTCAGCAACACCTGCAAGTAAGCCTGCCGAAATACCAGTAGAAAAGAAGAAAGAAGAACCACCAGCTTCTGTCCCAGCAGCACCTGCAAATAAGCCAGCTGAGAAACCAGCTGAGAAGAAAAAAGATGAGACTCCAGAGGCGGCTTCAGCAACACCTGCAAGTAAGCCCGCCGAAATGCCAGTAGAAAAGAAGAAAGAGGAGCCATCAGCTTCTGTCCCAGCAGCACCTGCAAGTAAGCCAGCCGAGATGCCAGTTGAAAAGAAGAAAGACGAGACTCCAGCTGGTGCTCCACCTGTAAGTATGCTAGCAGAGAAACCGGCTGAAAAAAAGAAAGATGAGGCTCCAGCAGCGGCTCCAGCTATACCTGCGAGTAAACCACCCGAGAAGTTAGTTGAAAAGAAGAAAGATGAGACTCCAGCAGTTGCTCCAGCAACACCTGTAAGTAAGCCAACCGAGAAACCTGCTGAAAAAAAGAAGGATGAAACCCCAGCAGCTGCTCCAGCAACCCCTGTAAGTAAGCCAGCCGAGAAACCTGCTGAAAAGAAGAAAGACGAGCCACAAGTGGCGGCAGTACCTGCGAGTAAGCCAGCAGAGAAACCAGCAGAAAAAAAGAAAGATGAGACTCCAGCAGCGGCAGCACCTGCGAGTAAGCCAGCTTAGAAACCGGCTGAAAAAAAGAAAGATGAGGCTCCAGCGGCGGCTCCAGCTACACCTGCGAGTAAACCACCCGAGATGCCAGTTGAAAAGAAGAAGGATGAGACTCCAGCAGCTGCTCCAGCAACACCTGTAAGTAAGCCAGCCGAGAAACCTGCTGAAAAGATGAAAAAGGATGAGACTCCAGCTACGGCTCCAGCAACACCTGCTAAGTCAACATCTGATTTTATGAAATCTCGTCAAGCAATGTTAGCTGGACTTGCAAATCCAGGGACTGCTGCGCAGATTGCTAAGAAAGAGGCAATTCCTGCTGAAGCGTCGCCATTAAGTCCAGCATCACCCTCGAAAGAAAGTACAAGACTTCAAGTACCAAAAAAGGTTGAACAAACACCGGATAAAAGAGCACCATCAAGCGGAGAGAATTGGCGCGCAGCAAGGGATAACTTGGAAAAAGTAGCTCAGCAAATCAATCAAAACACGTGATATTGATGGTATGTTCACATCGAGGACCTGAAATAGCATTGGCCAGAGCCAGCGCTGTAGTATTCATATTTTTTCAATAAATGAATAAAATGAACGAATCTCTTTTCCTTGCAGAGTATCTTTATGGAGTTCCAAAAGCTTATCAAGCTCAGATTTGATTGAGTCGTTGATGGAAGCAAATCCCGGCTGTTTTAGACTTAACGCGGCATTGATTTTGGTTTTTTCTTTAACCGTCTGATAGATTCGATCGATTTCAACAATGAGAGGATGCTCCACCTTTGACTCGATGTGTTGAATGTCCGAGTGCATTTCCGTGGGATCTGTCTGTCCATACATGACTTCTAAACGGTGTGAAGGTTGTACAGAATCGGAGATTGCGCCTGCGCACATGTGACAAGACTTCAATGAGGTAAAAAGAAATGTCCCTTCAGGTAGGAAGCGTTGATCGGGGTTTCGCTTGAAATAGGCCCCTAAGGCATTAACCTCTGCGTGGCGGACAGCATCTTTATCGCCTGTATTGATTGCCCAAAAGAGAATTTCACCGGCCTTCGATACAAGAAGACACGCTACAGGATATCCCTCAGGCAGCCGCATCCGTGTTCTTCTTTCACTATCAAACAGATGTGCAACTCGCAATGTGAGGAGCATATAGACGTGATTTAACTCCTCGGGAAAAGGATGCGATAAACTTTGAAAATCTTTTTGATGAGGACTTACCCAGTGAAACTGGGAATAGTAATTGGGATAAACTGCATCGCGACAAGGGGGTTGGTTGGTTGGAATTGGGACGGGAGTGTCGCAAAGTGAAGCGGCCGCAATCATTTTTTCAGGATTGTTTTTTAAAAGAATTTGGAGGGCTCCCTTTTCAAAACGAGAAAGAGGGCGCATTGTTGAAATTAGAAATCCTTCATAATGAGAAATTCGCACTCCGTTCTGACTCATGGAACTAATCAGAGCTATAAGAGGGGATTGTAGGGGGTGTTTC
>JAJFUZ010000138.1 GCA_021372155.1 Parachlamydia sp.
GTTGAGAGGAAGAGCGCGGGACGAAGGCTTTCCGGATCTTCCGGCCGGCCTCGCTACGCACGGGGATGTTCTGGAGGTTGGGATCCTGACAAGAGAGCCTGCCCGTCGCAGCGACAGACTGGTTGAAATTGCAATGGATGCGGCCGGTTTTAGGGTTGACTTCGTGGGGAAGCGAATCGACATAGGTGGAGCGCAGCTTCTCCAGTTCCCTGTATTTCTGGATCTTTGCGGCAATCGGATAGTCCAGTTTCAATAGCTCCAGGATCTCATCGGCCGTCGACCGCGAGCCTGTCTGCCTTTTGGGATAGGGAATCGAGAGCCTGTCAAAGAGAATCTTTTCCATTTGCGCAGGCGAATTGAGGTTGAATTCCACTCCAGCATCCTTGTAGATCTGCTCTGCCAGATCCTGGATCTGGAGGGTCAGCTCTGTGGAAAAGGCCACTAAAATGGGTGTATCGAGATAAATACCATGGCGCTCCATGTCGGCCAGAACAGGCAGAAGAGGCAGTTCCAGGTTAAGGAAGAGATTCTCCAGTCCGCGCACTTTAAGCTGCTCTTCGAGCACTTTTTTAAGTCTGCAGGTGTAATCGACATCCTCGCAGCAATAGTTGGAGACGGCTTCAAGGGCCACTTCGCGCATCGAAAGCTGTTTCTTTCCTTTGCCTATGAGATCGCTGATCGGGATTTTGACCTTGCCAAAGTACTCCAGAGCCAGATTGTCGAGCGAGTGCTGGCGCTTGTGGGAATTGAGGACGTAGGAGGCCAAAATGGTATCGAAAGAGAGGCGTGCGACCCGGATGCCACAATTGTTCAGGACGTGATAGTCATATTTGACATTGTGGCCGTAAAAGCTGATCTGGGGGTTTTCAAAGAGAGGCTTCAGCCCGGCCAAAACCCTCTCAAGGCCCAATTTGCCATTGACGGGGACATACCAGGCTTTTTTGGGCTCAACTCCAAAGCCGATACCGACCAGATCCGCCTGGATAGGGCGGATCGCCGTGGTTTCGGTGTCGAAGCAGATCTCCTTCTGCTGGGATAGAAAAGCGAGGAGATCGGCGAAAGCCTGTTCCTCATCGACAAGCAGGTATTCCTCTTCTCCCGCCTCTGCAACCCCTGCAACAGGCTGCGCCAGTTGTTCCAGCTCGCGGATCAGAGAATTGAAATTCATGCTCCCATAAAAGTCCTTCAGATCGTCAGCCACCGGATCCTTCAGGCGGAAGAAATCCCACGTCTGAGGCACTTCTATCTCGGTGTCGATGATGACCAGTTTGCGGCTCAACAGGGCGAGATCGCGCTCCTGGACAATCGTCTCCTGCTTTTTCTTGCCAGGAATCTCTTCAGGATGGCTGAGGATGTAATCGAGCGAGCCGAGGTTCTTGAGCAGCTCAGAGGCAGTCTTTGGACCAAATCCTGATAGACCCGGCACGTTGTCCGAAGCGTCCCCCACCATCGCCAGCAGGTCCACCATCTTCTGCGGAGGCACGCCGTGGATCTTTTCCACCTCAAGGGCGTCAATGAGCTGGTTATCCTTATTGGTATTCAGGATGAGAATATGGTCGTCGACCAGCTGACAGAGATCCTTATCGCTCGTGCAGAGATAAACCTTCTCCCCTCCTCTGGCGACCCATTTGGCCACGCTCCCCATCACATCGTCAGCTTCACAACCTGTGATGTTCAGCTGGGGGATGCCCATCAGTTCGCAGTAGCGATGCGCCCACTGGATCTGGTAGCGCATGTCATCGGGCATGGCGGAGCGGTTAGCCTTATAATCTGCATAGATGGCTACCCGCGTTGCTGCATTCTGAGGACCGTCAAAGACAGCTACAAGATAATCGGGCTTAAAATCCTTGATCAGCTTCTGCACAGAGCGGATGAAGCCGTAGAGAGCGTTAGTGGACTCACCTTTGGCGTTGGTCATATTGCGGATGGCATGGTAGGAGCGATAGAGATAGCCAGAAGCGTCAATGACAAAGAGGGTCTTCACGTACTGTTACATTCCGGGTTAGTAGAGGTAGAGCGAAACACTATTTTAGAACGCCGGCACTTTATCGTGCAACAGCGGAAAGAGAATAAGCAGTGAGTTTCTTACTGGTTTCTGTTTCCACATCAACAGTAGGTTTTTTCGCTTTCTTTTTGGTAAAATCGATACGAAAGCCCGCCTGTTTTTTAAAAGAAAAAGCTTTAAAAAATTGAAAACCCGCAAGAAGTTCGGAGATACTTTCCGCGCAAAGCGGCATATCCTTACCATGCCCGAGTGCAAAGAGCAAAGAAAGAAAATCGATAAATTTGAATCTTTTTGTATTTGGAGAAGCACCATCGAGAATGTCGTACAAGCGATAGATCGCACCAACGGACTGCGTTTCTGCGCGAAGAAAAAGCAAATCTAATCGACAGTCTTTATAAGTCATTTTTAACGGAGAACCCCAAAAATGGCTTAAATCTTGATTTTCCCATATGCTTGGGTGTTTCAATAATGTATCTTTAACATACTGTTTACCTATCTCAGAATGTTTTTTAAAGCGTAATCGATAAAATTCTGGAGAAGAAAGGTCGTTTAAAACGTCAGGATCTTTGCTTGTAAGGTGATCCCAATCATTTCCATACCGACCAGGATAAGCTTGCTGGATTCGCTTTTGGGTTTTTAAATATTCCGCCAATTCCCTCGTGATACAAATATCTCCACCAAGTTTAATGCATTTTTCCGTATCGCAATTCAAATGCAGGAAGGAGCTGGTATCGATGATGGTAAATAGTGTAATTTGATGAGCGACGCGAGCCATAGTTTCTCCGTTACGAATATTTGACAAACCACCACCAATGCGATGGGGGGACATTTTTTGGGATACGTTCTCTTCTAACTTGGACTACTCCGCGTCTATCCTCCATATATTCATCTATCGCTTCGATGGGCAGCGGATCCACCAAATCTGCGAACATCGTATTAAAGGCTTC
>JAJFUZ010000139.1 GCA_021372155.1 Parachlamydia sp.
CTCTTCCGATCTAGATGGATCGCAGGTAATCGTGCGTGGCGAGATCAATGTCTACCCGCCGAGCGGAAAGTATCAGATCATTGTCAAGGAGATGCGGCTCGCTGGCATCGGTGAGCTGTTGTTGAAGCTCGAGGAGCTCAAGTTCAAATTGAAAGATAAGGGTTATTTCAAAGCCGAACGCAAAAGGCCCCTTCCAAAATTCCCGCGCCGCATCGGCATCGTCACAAGTCCCACCGGAGCGGCGATTCAGGACATTCTCAATATTCTGAGCCGCCGTTTTGCCGGCGTGCACATCATTTTGAATCCCGTCAAGGTGCAGGGAGAGGGCGCCGCGCAGGAAATTGCGCAGGCGATTCGGCAGTTCAATGACTATCAAATGGTCGACGTGATGATTGTCGGGCGGGGTGGCGGCAGCATGGAGGACTTGTGGGCCTTCAATGAAGAGATCGTAGCAGAGGCAATTTACCGCAGCCAGATTCCGGTCATTTCGGCTGTGGGACATGAAACGGACCACTGCATCGCTGATTATGTCGCGGATGTCCGGGCACCCACCCCTTCTGCCGCAGCAGAGCTTGTCATCGCTGAAAAGGCACACCAGCTCCAGCATCTTGTGCAGATTGAGCGACGCATGCAGCAAACCCTACAGCACCTGTTGCGCCATGGACGACAAAGGCTAGAAGGGTTTCGGCGGCTTCCCCTGTTTCAATCTCCTTACGGTCTTTTGGGTCCCTGGATGCAACGACTCGACACGCTGCGCCAGGAGGCGGATCTTGCTGTGCGGCAGAAGATTGTGCATCTTAAACTGGAACTTGCATCCCGGCAGCGACAGGCCCAAGCATTGAAACCAACGAGCCAGGTGGCCCATCTGCGCAGGCGTCTCAGCGATTTTGATAAGTCGCTGCAGGTTGCCCTGCTGGGTAAACTGCAAACAAGGAAACGGCATTTCGACGCACAGGGTAGGCAGAAGCAGATCGATCTATGGTGGCAAAGGATTTTTAGTCTCAAGCAAGAGCGGCTGCGCAAACTCTCGGACTCCCTGCACGCCATCAACCCAAAAAATCTCTTGGCGAAAGGCTATGCAATTCTATTGGCGGAAAAAGGGGGGACGGCGGTAACATCGGTGGATGATGTTGCCGAAGGCGACACCTTGAGAGCAATGCTTGCCGATGGCGAGCTCGTATCGACGATAAAGCAGCGATTCCCAAAATGAGCAGTAGTCCCGAACAACCTAAAGAACTGAGTTTTGAGGAGAGTTTCCATCGCCTCGAAGAAATTCTCGAAAAGATGAACAGCAGTGCCGTCCATCTGGACGAGGCTCTCAAGCTCTATGAGGAAGCAGACAAATTGATCAACAGCTGCAGCAAAAAGCTGACTGATGCCGAACGCAAAATCGAGATTTTGATCAAAAACCGTTCCGGAGAGCTTGTGCTGGGCAACGACCAGCGGCCAGCATCGCAGGATTTTTCGGGCAAATAATGGAATATCCACTCCTTGAATCGATCCACTCTCCCGCCGATATTAAAGGATGGAACGACGAAAAGCTGAATCAGCTCTCAGCCGAGATCCGCCAGCGCATCATCGACGTCATGTCTGTCAACGGTGGCCACCTGGCTTCCAATCTGGGAACGATCGAGCTCACCATTGCCCTCCATAAAGTTTTTGACTCGCCAGATGACAAGCTGATCTGGGATGTGAGCCACCAAACCTATTCTCATAAATTGCTGACGGGGCGAAATCCACGTTTCCACACGATCCGTCAGCATAAAGGCCTCTGCGGTTTCAGCCATCCCAAAGAGTCCTCTTATGATCATTTTTATGCCGGACACGCCGGCACAGCGCTTTCCCTTGCATTGGGTCTGGTCAAAAACCGCGACCTGGCCAAACGCCACGAATATATTATCCCTATCATCGGCGATGCCACCCTGACCTGCGGCATGTCTCTGGAAGCTCTCAACAACCTGTCGCGCGAAATCAAGCGCTTTATCGTCATTCTCAATGACAATGCCATGTCGATCTCGCAAAATGTGGGAGCCATCACCCGTATCTTGAGCCGCATCCTCAGCAATCCGACGACCCATAAGCTCCATCAGGAAATCGATATGCTGGTCTCGAAAATCCCCAGTCTGGGAGCAATGCTGTCCAAACAGGGCCACAAGATCACAGAATCGCTGAAGAACCTGGTCAGCCCAGCCGCCTTTTTCCAGCAGTATGGCCTCTCTTATATTGGGCCTGTCGATGGACATAACATCGCCAAGATGGTCGAGCTGTTTGAAGAACTGAAAGACTCCAACTGGCCGATCGTCGTCCATGTCCAGACAAATAAAGGACAGGGCATGGAGCAGGCCATTCGCAATCCCGTCTCTTACCATGGCGTTAAACCATTCAATAAAGATACCGGCAAATTCCTGCCGACACCGTCTTCAAAGCCGACATTCCCCAAGATATTTGGCTCCCATATCCTGAAAATGGCTGAAAACGACCCAAGCCTGGTCGCCGTCACGCCGGCGATGTCGGCTGGTTCCTGCCTCGACGAATTCATGGCGAAATTTCCGGATCGCTGCCTCGATGTCGGCATTGCCGAGGGTCATTGCGTGACTTTCTCAGGTGGCCTGGCCTATGGACGCAAAATGAAGGTGATCTGCTCGATCTATTCCACATTTCTCCAGCGTGCTCTGGACAACCTTTTCCATGATGTGTGTCTGCAGGAGCTTCCCGTCGTCTTTGCGATCGACCGCGCAGGAATCGCAGGCCCGGATGGTTCCACACACAATGGCATCTACGATATCTCCTTCCTCAACGCCATGCCCAATATGATCATCGCTCAGCCGCGCAACGGCCAGCTGCTGAAAGAGCTCATGGAATCGGCTTTTGCCTGGGGAAGACCGGCGGCTATCCGCTATCCCAATCTTGCAACGGAAGATTCCACAGGTCCGCTTACCTATCGCGAATTGGGCAAAGGCGAGGTGCTCGCACAAGGTCAGGACATTCTCCTGATCGGACTTGGCCATATGGCCTATACAGCTCTTCAAGTGCGCGAAAAACTTTCTGAGCTGGGGATAAATGCTACCGTCTTAGACCCCGTCTTTGTCAAACCGCTTGACACAGAGCTGCTCTTCAGCCTGCTCGATACCCATCAGCGTATCGTCACAATCGAAGAACATTCTGCGGTTTGTGGGCTTGGCGCTATTGTCAATCACTTTTTAATGACACAAGGATACAGCCAGCTCCAGGTCATTAACATCGGAGTTCCTGAAGCCTTTATCGAACATGGGAGTCATGCGCAACTCTCCCAGGAGTTGGGCCTCAGTCCGGACAAGATCGCCCAGCGCGTGACCCAGCAGTTCTCCTTGGCTGAAAGGATCAAGGCATGATCGAAAAAGGCATGATCATCGGCCTTTTTCCGAACACACTAAAGAACCAGGCTAGAGCCATCGCGGTCGATATCCGCCATTTTTTTGTCCAAAGAGGCGTCACTGTTGTCACTGAAGACTCTGAAGCGGATGCCCTGCAAGTGGTCAAGCTCTCAGATGTCGATCCCGCCACAATCAACTTTATGATTTCCTTGGGAGGCGATGGGACAATCCTCAGACTCATCCACAAACATCCCGAAATTGAAGCGCCCATGCTGGGTATCAATCTGGGCGGCCTTGGTTTTATGGCTGACATTCCCAGCCAAAATGTTCTTTCCAGTCTTCAAGAACTTCTGGATGGCCGTTATACAATTTCCCAGCGCATCATGATGGAAGGTGAGAGTCCCGACGGCCAGCGCTTCTTTGCGCTTAATGATCTGGTTATTCACCGGGCTCAAAATCCATCTCTGGTTGATCTATCGATCAATGTAGGAGGGACCTATCTGAACACCTTTTCTGCCGACGGCATCGTCATTGCCACTCCCAGTGGTTCCACAGCTTACTCCCTTTCGGCTGGTGGTCCTATCCTAACCCCAGGCATTGAAGCTTTTCTTCTGACCACTATTTGCCCTCACACTATATCTAACAGGCCAATTGTGCTTAAGGCAAGCGACGAAATCGAAGTGCTGTACGTCAGCCAGCATGAGCCTGTTGAGATCATCTCCGATGGAATTCCCCTCACTCGCATGCAGACTGGAGAGACATTCCGCGTCAGGCGCTCACAGCGCCTCTTCAGCCTCGTCCATATGCCTTACCACGATTACTATTCCACCTTGCGCAGTAAGCTTGGCTGGACAGGAAAGTTGAAGACATAGCTACCTCAAGTCCAGGTCCATTTTCTCTCGGAAAATTCAAAAATTCTGCATTTAGTAAAAAATTCTTGTGGAGAAATTATTTGCCGATGCGTATGTAAGAGATAAATCCTTTTTTGTCAGGTGGCAGTGCCCCGCGAGACTCTAAAATGAGCTCACACGGCTAACTGAAAGAGGTTAAAAGAGACTACGAAAAGGTTGTTATCTAAATTAAACACACTAACCAGAGGAGTGTTGTTATGAAAAAGAAAATCGCGTCACTGAGCTCGATGGTTGCACTTGCTGCCACAGCTTTCGCTTTAACAAGCTGCTGCTGCTGGGATCGCGATCCTTGCTGCGCACCAAGATGCTGTCCTCCACCAGCATGCTGCCCAAAGCCATGCTGTCCACAGCCTTGCTGCCCACAGCCTTGCTGCCAATAAGCTCGAACATATCAGGCACTGCATGCAATTTGCATGCAGGTGCCTGATTTAGAATGTGTCTGTTAAACATATGAGCAAATTTTTGACACAAGACTATAAAGTGGAGATATCACTGTTGTTATGAAGCATCCAATTCAGACCCTTGCAATTTCCCTATTAGGTTTTGCAGCTATTTGTATTTTGTCAGGCTGCTGCGGCGCCTGCCAAAATCCCTGCTGTCCCCTCTGTTGCTATGTTCCTGTCAGGGTCTGCCAATGTAAACCGAAGCCATGTGCACCGCCCCATGGATGGGATCAGAGTGACTGTGTAGCAAGGAGTTACACCTACTATTAGAATGCTGAACGACAGCAAACATTATCAGGCGCGTCTCTGCCAGGAAGAGAAAGAGATGATCATCGCCAGAAAAAAGAAAGAAGAGACGGCCTAAAAGCATTGCTTATGAAAAAGTTATCTAGACAAAACAAAAGGAGTCTTTAATGAGAAAACAACTGGGAATGATGACCTCGTTCGTTTTTTTGTTAGCCACAGCAGCACTTTTGGTGGGTTGCTCCCATAACTGGTCCAATCATGGACAGTCATGCGATCCCTGCCAGCCTTGCTGCGATGCACCATGCGCACCAGTTTGCGCAGCACCATGCGCACCCTCTTGCGCACCATCTTGCGGACCTGTATGCGCACCACCATGCGCACCATCTTGCGGACCCGTATGCGCACCTCAATGTGCAGCACCTTGCGCACCAGCTTGCAAGCCGATGGCAAGATGCCACTACCCAAGCTCAAACGAACTTTGCTGCCGTGATGGCATCATCGTTTCGGCTAGAAACCCAAGCATGTGCATGCTGGGCGACCAGTATCCGCTCGAATTCGACATCAAAGCTTGCGATGATGTCTGCGACGTCGTAGTCGTCACGCACCTTCCTGAAGGCGTAACTTATGTTAGAAGCACGCCCGAAGCTAAAGTGGAAGGCCGTCGCGTCGTATGGAATATCGGCCCCATGAGGAAAGGCGAATGCCGCCCTGCTAAACTGTGGGTCAAGTGCGAATGCGAAGGCGAACTTTGCGCCTGCTTCTGCGCGACAGCTGTTCCTGTGAGATTCTGTTCTCTTCTCTGCGCCAAGCCGGTCCTGACCTGCGAAAAGTGCGGTCCAGAAGAAGTATGCCCAGGCGATGCCGTGCATTATACGATCACTGTCACCAACCGCGGCAGCTGCACAGCTGAAGATGTGGTCGTGACAGACCAGGTTCCAGATGGACTTGAGCACAGCAGCTGCTTGAGAACGCTCACATACAAACTGGGTTCCCTCGAACCTTGCCAGACAAAGAAGATCAACCTTTGTTTCACTGCTACCAAGCGTGGCAAGATCTGCAACACAGCTGTTGTCACAGCATGTAATGCTGATTCTGTCTCCTGCCAGTGGTGCACATGTGTCTGCTGCTGCGCGGTTGATATTACCAAGACTGGTCCAAAAGAAGTGATGATTGGTGGAAAAGCCGATTACCAGATCACTGTCACTAACCAGGGCGACAAGTCCTTGACAGAAGTGACCGTGACAGATGTGGCTCCAAATGCAACATCGATCGTATCGGCGCAAGGTGCGACAGTCAACGGCAATCAGGCCGTATGGCGCATGAAAGAGATGAAGCCAGGCGAGAAAGCTTCGTTCGGTCTGACTCTGACAACTTGCACACCAGGCTGCTTCACCAACCGCGTGAACGTCACAGACTGCCAAGGCTGCAACGCCTGCGCAGAGTTCACGACTCGTTGGAAAGGGCGTCCTGCTCTGAACGTCTGCATGAATGACACTGAAAACCCCATTTGCGTCGGCGAGACAACAAGCTATGTCATCACCGTCGTCAACCAGGGCCAGGAGTCTGATAGCAACGTAGCCGTCAGCGTCAACTTCCCAAGCCAGATCTCCCCTATCGGCTCAACAGGCGATAGCCAAGGGACTGTCTCGGGTCAGACGGTGACATTCGCACCTGTTCAGAACGTACCTCCACGCTCGACATTGAAGTACCGTGTCGATGCTAAGGGCGTCTCTTCAGGCGATGCACGCGTCTCTGTAAGCGTCACAAGCGATACGATTAAGACGCAGATCACTCAGCAAGTGAGCACGATCGTCAACTAATCGCTATCCGCCTGCGGCGGAAGACAAACAGGGGCAAGCCTGGGAAACCGGGCTTGCCCTTTTTGTTTTATATCGTTGAAAATTGAAAATTTTTAGGAGCATGTCCCAGGATCTGCTCGTTAAAAATTGTACAAAGTCGAGTTTAGCTGCTATACTTATTCCCTGATGAATACGATTACCAAGTTCTTTATCGGCTGTCCGTTGACATCCGAACTGCGCATGCATCTTAAAGAGAGCTCTGCCTGGAATCAGGCCTCCATCGATCCTGATCGCAACTTGATCGAAGTCCGTTTTCAAAAGCAAGATTATCTTGGAAGGTATTATGATGGGCAGCAGCTGGAACTGCGCGAATTGAAACAAATAGAAACCGATATGCGGGCCCGCATGCAATCCTATTGTCCAAAGCTTAATTCAGAAAAATTGGCCTTTTGTGTGTTCCCTCAAATCTTCCTCCCATGATATGAAACGACTTATTTTAGGATCACAGTCTCCTCGCCGCAAAGAAATCATGGGATATTTCAATATCCCCTTTGAACTGGCATCCCCTCCCTTTGTCGAAGAATCTGTCCTTTTTCGAGGCGATCCAGCAGATTATGTCCTGGAAATTTCCAAAGGCAAAGCCGAATCTTTAAGCCACCTCTATCCAAAAGCGGTCATCATTACAGCGGACACGTCTGTCTTCTGCAACGGAAAAATTTTCAATAAGCCCTCTGATGAGAAAGAGGCATTTCAATTCCTGAGCGAGCTCTCTGGAAAATGGCAGAGTGTTTTCACTGGCGTGACTGTGAAAAGCGGCTCACAGGAGTATCAGGGCTTCGAAGAGACTCGCGTGCTTTTCAATGAACTGACTCCCGAGCAAATACGTCAATTTGTCGAGAGACAGCTCTGGGTTGGAAAGGCGGGGGGTTACACCATCCAGTCCGCAGGAAGTTTGCTGGTGCGACAGATCGAGGGATGCTATTACAATGTGACCGGTCTGCCAGTAAACACCCTTCACAGATTATTGAAGAAGGTAGGAATTGATCTATGGCATTGAATATCAGAGTCTTATTACTATCATTTCTGCTGTTCCTTCCAAGAATCGAGGGCGAGGAAGCCCGTATGGTTTCCAACCAGATTCTCTATCGCATGCATACGGGAGAGGTTTCTGAGGCTTTTGCCCTCTATCGGGAACATCAAAAGAGCCTTGGACACCATGACCAGGAGCTCCTCCAGCAGATCGGATTAACTCTGCTCGATCAGGGAAGCCGATCACATGATGCTGAAATCCGGCTGTTGACCATTTTTGGTGCGGGGATTTCCTCCTATGAAAAGGCTCTTTACATCCTTGAGGAGGCAGCCGGGGGCAACAACCCGAAAATGCAGCTCGTCGCTTTAAATTATCTCGCCCGCAGCCAGCATGACAGGGCCGATGACGCCATTCAGCGTTGTCTGACCAGCGATTCGCTTCTCATCAGGCTGGAAGCCCTGCTTTATCTGGCAGAAAAGCATCATCCCAGAGCCACGGCGCAAACGGAGGCGCTGATGTGCAAACTGCCACAGGATCTGCTTCCCATATTTCCGCAGATCTTTGCTGTCATCGGCGACGAATCTTCAACCATATCCTTGCGCAAACTATTGGCTCATCCTGTGGAAAGCGTGCGCATCGCTGCCGTGTTCGCTGTTGCAAAATGTGAAAGGGATGATCTGCTCCCGCAAATCCGAAACTTGGCTACCCATGGGGAAATTACCCAGCAGGAAGGATGCGCCATCGCCCTTGGATTTCTCGGCGATGAACACTCTTTGCCCCGCCTGCAGACGCTTGCGCGCTCCCACGTGACCTCTGTTCGCCTGGCAGCCTGTCACGCCCTCTATCGCTTGGGCAGGAAAGAGAACCGCCTGGAAATAGAGAAAGAGGCCAAAGAAGGTAATATCTTCGCCATCGCCATGCTGAGTGAGATGCCAGGCAGTGAAGAGACACTGGCTCAACTTGTGCGCTCTCACCAACTCCAGATACGCATCAACGCCGCACTGTCCCTCCTTAAACTCGGTGACAGACGCTGCCTTTCTGGGCTAAAGGAAATGCTGATCAACGATTCGCGCGACCTCGCTTTCGAAAGGATGGGGTCGCATGGGCTGGGGCTAACCGCCTTTCGTGCCATCCCATCTGCGCAAGTGAATCTGGCTGACGACCCTCTAGGATTTGAAGTCTCTCTCTCTTTGCGTGAAGATGCTTTGAGAGAAACGATTAACCTGCCTGAAACATCTTTCCTCGCGCTGGCAGAGTCTCTTTTTGAATCCCATCAGAATGATCTGATTCCAACCCTGACAGATCTGCTTGCAACCTTGCACAACGATCCAGCCAAGGCGCTTCTCAAAAAATACTCCCAGAAAGCGGGTGCCCCCCTTATCCGGCACTCCTGCAATCTTGCCCTGTTCAATATGAAAGAAGAGGGCCCTTATGAAGAGCAGCTGCGCCATTTTATTCTCCACCAGCAGGATCAGGAGCTGATCCGCTTCCGCCCTGCATTGACAATTGAAAGGCGCGATTTTGTTGCTGGATCCCCTTTGACCCCTCAAGAACAATCCCGCCTGCTTATCGCCTCCTTTGAAGCCTTCGCCCGCACTCAGAATGACAAAGGCATTGACGTCCTGCTGGAAGCCATGCAAAATGGGAACCCCAAAAACCGTTATGCCCTTGCGGGTTTACTCATTCGCACGACCTTCTAACTGAGCGAAACTATGCTGTCATTGCTGATTCTGAGCTTATTTTTTTTCAGCAATCTTTCAGCTGATCACTTTGAACAGCTTTTTAGTCAGGGAATCAAAGTTGATCTCCGAGAACCCCATTTCAGCGAAGGGGTCCTTTCGACAGAAAAAGGTGGAGTCATCACCGCTCCGGATATGCGCATCCAGGCGCAGAAAATTGAGTATACGCGCAAGACCGTTGAGGGAAAATCGATCTGCACGCTTGTTGCCGAAGGGGACCTCATCGTGGAATTCGGCCACTACCTCTTTGTCGGCAGCCGTCTGGAATTTGATTTTCAGACCAGGAGGGGGCTGATCAGCGACGGCCGCTCTTCGGTGGAACCGTGGTTCTTCGGAGGCAAAAGCATCGAGCTGTGCCCCGACGGCACCTACGTCATTCTCGACGGATACATCACGACTTCCGAAAATATCGATCCCGACTGGCAGATCTCCATCCATGAAGCGACAATCACGCAGGATCTGGAGTTAACCGCCAGAAAGATCGCCTTTTCTGTTGAGGACATCCCCATTTTTCAATGGCCTACTTACAGCATGAATCTATCCGAAATCGGAGAATCTCCTCTCAGTTATACGGTGCGCTGGGGTGGCCATCAGGGCCCGCGCTTGGGCATTACCTATGAAGCGATATCATGGAAACGCTTTACCACCTTCCTGCGGCTCGATTACCGCCTGAACCGCGGACCGGGGTTTGGCATAGAAACGGATTATACTTCTGAAGATCATCTTCAATCTCTGAAAACAATCAGTTACGCTGCCATGGATTCATCCCTTGTTCACCCTAATGAGAAGTTCCGTTATCGCCTTCAGGGGGTCTACTGCAACAAACAATTTGGCGATGGATTCAGCGCCGATCTGCTCTGGGACAAATTGAGCGACAAGTACATGGCCACAGACTACTATGACAAAGGCCTCGAACTTGACACTGCGCAACGCACTCAACTCCATGTGAGGCATGAACATCCCAATACAATCACCAACTTTTTCGTCAAAATCAAAGCCAACAGCTTTCAGACCGTCAAGGAGGAGTTGCCCACCCTGCAAAACAATTGGCGCCCAATCAATCTGTATGAAACTGGCATCATCGTCAACACACAAGCCAAAGCCTCCTACCTGGATTTCCGCTACGCCAATTTCCTCATGCGGGT
>JAJFUZ010000140.1 GCA_021372155.1 Parachlamydia sp.
GGGGACGCGCCAGGCGATGATGGTTGAGCGGTATATCGAGCAGCAACCTTCCTATCCTTTCCTGAAAAGCATCGATGACGGGTTGATCACCAGTCAGGGTATCCTGCTGACCCGCTATTTTCCCTCGCCTCTGATGAAGAGAATGCTGCTGAGCGATCAGGTCCAGCGCTGCCTCAAAGGCATCTATTTCCAGTATCCTTCTCTATCCCAGCAGAACTTTTTCTCAGCCGAAGACCGCACTCTTCTCCACGACCTGGAAAAATTTGCCATTCCAGTCTATTGGGTCGATGAGGCATCGAGGACCATTCTGCAGTATTGCCAACGACCCGAGCGCGATTCGGGACTTTTTGTCCCGCTCAAGCAGGTGGAGACCTTCCTGAAATCGACAGTTTTCGGGATCTATGGTTCCAATCTTCTTGAGGGCAATTTTGAAAGCGAACTTCGCAAATTGCTGGAGGGTGTTCTCCAAATGCGCGATGAGATGCAGCATCCTCTACTTCACAAAGATACTCCCCTTGCCTTGGTCACTGGAGGTGGTCCCGGCGCGATGGAGGTAGGCAACCGCGTCGCGATGGAGCTCAATATCCTTTCCTGTGCCAATGTGGTCGATTTCAGACCGCGCGACGACTCCTCTCCCATCAACGAGCAGATCCAGAACCCCTATATTCAGGCCAAAATGACCTACCGTCTGGACAAACTGGTGGAAAGGCAGGCTGAATTCCATCTCGACTTCGCTATATTCCTGCAAGGAGGAATCGGAACCGACTTTGAATTTTCGTTAGAAGAGGTGCGGCGCAAAGTCGGGGCTGCGCCTGCCTTGCCCGTGCTGCTCTTTGGCGATGCTGACTATTGGCGCAAAAAGCTCACTAGCCGCTTCCGGTGCAACCTCGAATCGGGCACGATCAAAGGGTCTGAATGGCTGAGTAACTGTTTTTACTGCATTCAGACAGCGAAGCAGGGTTTGAAGGTATACCGCGAATTTTTCAAGGGGACATTGCCGATAGGCAAAAAGGGCCCCATCTATGACGAGGGTTTTGTGGCTGTTGAGCCATAAAACAATACAGGGCGCTGCGGCACAAAGGACGAAATAAAGCGGTTTTTTTTAGGACCACTCTCGCCCATCATTGATGGACCATCATCCTTTGCGCCGCAGCGCCCTGGATTGAACTGACAGTAGCACAAAGGAAGACGAAGCAGACATTATTAGAGTCTATTTCTATCTCTCTACCCAAAGGCGGAGAAACCTTCCTTTGTGCAACTGTTTCTTCAATCCTCCTTCAATTTTTATTATATTATCACGGTATTTATTATTCAATTAATTTATTAACTATTTGTTTTTATTACTAAAATGAATTACCTATCTCTCTCATTCAAAGAAATTTACAATTTTACATCTGAATGATATGATGAATCTCTGCATATGAGCACAACTTTTTCTTTAGCATCCCGCTATGCAGCGGTGGCGGTTGACAGGCTGCAAACCCCGCTTGCATCTAAGTGTCAGACCTTTTTACGCCGCGAAGTGCTTTCTCGCATCATTGCGACAGTGGTTTTTCCAATTTTTGCTGCTCTCGATGCCCTTGGATATGCTATCCAGGGAGCATGTTGCCTGGTTGCCGCTCCTTTCAAGGGAATGGCTCCAGCAAAGAGGGCTTTGATGCACGTTTACATGTCCTCTGTCGCAGCGCTGACCTCCCCTCTAAGCCTGGTTACTCCCGACCTGGTGACCTACCACTATTTGAAACAGCCTCATCCCGATAAACTGCCCTTGAAGGATTTTGGAAATATCTATGCAACGAGGGAAGCGTCTCCCCGCTATCCACGTACTGTCGACGAAGTCGCCGCCCTCATTCGCGAGGCAAAGGCCAAGGGATTGAAAGTGACCGTCGCCGGCGCGCGTTACGCGCAAGGAGGACACATCCTCCCAAGCGCAAAGGGCATCGTAATCGACACCCAGAAACTTAACAAAGTTTCCGTGGACCCGAGAAGCAAAAAAGCAACTGTGCAGGCGGGCGCTACCTGGGACGATGTGCAGATGGCTGCCAATCGGCATGGGCTTGCAGTCAAATGCATGCAAGCCTCCAACATCTTCTCGATCGGCGGCTCGCTCTCTGCTAATGTGCATGCATGGGACCATCAAGGAGGCACACTTAGCGATGGCGTCTCTTCTCTCACCCTTGTCATGGCAGATGGATCGATCAAAGTCGCTAAGCCAGGCGATCCGCTCTTTCGGCACGCGATTGGCGGTTATGGTCTTTTCGGCGTCATTGTAGAAGCTACCATTGAGCTGGCTGACAACGAACTCCTTGAAAAACGGGCGGTAGAGATCGCGGCAAAAGATTATGCACGCTATTACGAAGAAAAGGTTGGCCCTAACCCCAACGTCGTCCTGCATTGCGGCCGTCTGTCGATCCACCCCAAAATGCTTTTTGATAAGGTCATTGCCGTCAATTACAGCAAAATAGCTCGCACCACCTCAATAACACCACTCCAACCCGAGCACTCGCGTCGCCTCGGCCGCATCGGCCTGCATGTCCTGCGCCGCATGTCATGGACCAAATATATCCGCGAAAAAATCGAGAAACAGGCTGTCGCGAGTATCAAGCGGGTGACGCGCAACCAGGCGATGCGCCCGCACATCCGCTTCATCTACAACCCCTCTGAGAGCAGCGCCGATTTTCTTCAGGAGTACTTCATCCCCAAAGGTCAGTTCTCGCCCTTCATCAGCGAACTCAAGGAAACGATGCTTGCCAACCGGGTGAACGTGATCAACGCCACCATCCGCCATGTAAAAAAGGATACGCAGACGGCCCTTCCTTACGCCCTCGAGGATTGCTTTTCGCTCGTGATCTATTTCAATCAATCACTTGCCCGCCAGGAGTTGGAGAAAACGCGCAAATGGACGCAGGCGCTCGTGGAAAAAGCCAGCGCGCGCGGAGGACGCTACTACCTGCCTTATCACCGCTTCCCTTCGCTTGAGCAGTTTCGAAAGGTCTATCCGGAACACAGGGCCTTCCAGGCCAGCAAGCAAGCATTCGATCCCGCTGGGATGTTCTCCAGCCAATTTTACAAGCATTATTTTGATGGTTGTAATTCGCGGTAGTTTCGGTTATTATTGTTTGATCATTTTGGAGATCAGATGCTCCCTGTTGAAGAATTAGTTTTAGTTGCTGTGCGAAATGGAACAACTGGTCTGGCGACCATTCGATCTGTCTGGACGTCCTTGGAAGCACACGACCCATCATTATCCCTGACGTATCATTCAAAAGAGCGCCTGTTTACAATTGAAAATTCCAACCAGTTAAGCCTCGATATTTTAGAAAGACTTGTCTTTAGAAGATATGAAGGCTGGGCCCCAAAGCTCCTGGGGGCAGATACTCAAGGCAATCACGTCTTTTGCCTTATCCCTCTGGATTATGATGGCCGCCCCTGTGAGATCCATAAGGTTGCCCTCCACACCCTTTTTGATTTTCTAAGTTCCTACATTCAGCAAACCTGCTCAATCGGTCCTGCATCCCACACTCCAAAGCAATTGCCTGCCCCAGCACAACCTCAGTGTCAAATGGTTGCTTTGCGCGCAATACCTCGATCGCCCGCTGTAACCTGCATCCAGCTGCGTCCTTCGCAGAACAAGATTGTTCATCTAAGAAAAAATGAGCAAACGCCTTTAACGTTAACGGAAGCTGTCCTGGATGAAATGGAAGACATCATGAAATCCCTGATCCGCTGTTTATTCCCTTGGTGCTTGCCAGGTAAGTCATAACTTTGCGACAGCAAACCACTTTTTGGCATGATCGTCATCCTCGATGAAAAAGGCCATCACATGGTGCCTTGAATCTTCGGTGGAAGGGTTGCCAATAGCAGCATTAAATATAGACAGATATAGTCAGAAGCGACGCCAGCTTTGCGAGGTGGGGGGCAAAATCCACTTGACAATACGCGTAATTTTTGTATAAAACCCTTAAATATTAAGGGATGTATGAAGATTCCAGAGATAAACCTTTTTGAAATAGCAGAAAGCCAACAGGGATATTTTACCTATCAACAGGCGATTGCTGCTGGATACAGTGATAAAAATCATATGTATCACATCAAAACTGGTGATTGGGTTAAAGTTATTAGAGGTATATACCGGCTTGCCAAATATCCGGTTGCATGCACCAGGGCATCGATAGACTCCCCAAATTTGTTTCGGATCTCCTCCTCATTGATGCGAGGAGATCCGAAGGTATCCAGGATATAACAAGGGGAGTTTTTAAACTCCTTCGCTTCTATTAAAACGGCCATTTCCAATTCGCCTGCTCCGGTAAGTCGATGCCATGCTCATGGGCATAGTTACGGCATTCGATCTGCATGTTGCGGAATCTCTCTTTGGCGTGCGCACCGGC
>JAJFUZ010000150.1 GCA_021372155.1 Parachlamydia sp.
GGACCAATTAAAGCCTGTGAAAGGGACATTGACATCTAATGTTAAACTTTTGAGTTGTGTTAAATTTGCAATCTGTTCAGCTGTTCTGAGCTCCCATTTTTTGGATAAAGAAGATAGAGCCAGGTGCTCGAGTGCCTTTAAAGGGGCAATGGCGGGCTGGCAGCTGCAAATGAGATTTAAAGAGGTGGGCCAATAAACAGTTTCTCCTTGGCTCTCAATAATTTGAGCAACAAGTTGATCAAATAGACCGCTTTCTTTATCGTTTATTTTGGATAAAAGAAAGCTTACAGCTTCATCGCGAACCACTGCCCATTCTTTTGAATATTGAGCCAGCTTATCGTGCAGTTCGTTTTGTAAAAGGCAAATTTGCTGCATGGCTATCAATTTTTCTTCGGAAGTCGAGATTTTTGCGATATAGTTTTTGAACCACCCCAAGCTTGCCGAAGCTAATTGAGGAATCATATAAATATCGGCAGCCACTAATAAGCATTTGAGAGATTCCATAGAAGGCTCTCTGTCTTTTATTAGAGAATCGTAGAAAATCTGAAAATCTTCAGAGGAAATGGGCAAATTTACATGCCTTTCCAAACCTTCTGCAAAATTTTTTCCATAAAACATTGTTTGAAAGAATAGAGAAGCTTCGCTGAGCACGGCCATGTCAGCGAATCCTAAATTAAATTCCTCCCCGTCTTCGGTGGTCACTGAAAAAGGCGTAAAAAGAGGTTCTGGATCGATCCGCTTAAGAAGCTCCTGTCCTGCCGAAAGTTCCTTCCAGAGCACCGATAAAGGTCTTATCGCTTTCAACGCTTTTTCTGAATACATTTCGATTAAATGTTTGGCCGCAGTTGCAATGGCTGGATCCTTTAATAGAAGGGGCCGCTTAGAAAAAAAGTGGTCCAATTGCTGTAAGAAGGTGTATTTTTCAACATTTTCAGATTGAAGCAAATGGAGCCAATTGGAAGGCGAACCATTGCTTTTTTTTAGAATTAAGTCTAACGGGCTTTTGAGGGCATTCACAACGCAAGGGTAATAAGCATCCACCAGTTTTTGGGCAACTTTGGGAAAATCAGCAAGGGTATAGGCGCGTTTCATCAAGATAGGTGCACTGAAAGTGGAGGTGAGTTGGCAGGCTTGTGCAAGAGACTGAACCTTGTTGATGATAGTGACAAGAGACTGAGTGGCCCACTTCTCCTCTGCCTCTTCAGGCAGGGCATCATTATCCATATCGGGAATGAGATCAACCCAGAGCTTTTTTCTCTCCTTCGACGTCATGACCCCATGATCCACTAACAGTTGAAAGGAGGATCGTACTTCTTCTGCAGCTTGTGGCCAGGATTTGGGTGCAGAGCTAACGCGAGGTCTAACATGGCGTTGGGGTTCAAATTCTTCCTCGCGAGTCCGCTTCGCAACTGCTCGTTCAATAGAGAGATCTGTTACTTCAGGCAGTAGCATGTTATCCTTTTAAAGTTGATCATTTATAAGAATTCAAACCATTAAATGCAAGCAAAACATAATGTCGCAACTCACGGATTACCCATTCTGGGGATGAGCAGGAAGGCATGGTCTTGACCTTCATAGATTCCCTCTCCAATGATGTAGCCTTTATTCATTCAATGTTGGTTAGTTTTCATGTTATACTAAACAACATAATTATTAAATTCAACGGCTATTACATTGAAATGGTCATTTTTTTCGCTTCCACACTACAGGTTCGCGAGAATTGTTTTCTTTGTTCCGAAAGGTGATCTCCTTAATATCCGGAATGAGATCAACCCAAAGCTTTTTTCTCTCCTTAGACGTAATCACACCATGATCCATTAACAGTTGAAAGGCGGGTCGGACCTCTTCCGCAACTTGTGGCCAGGAGTTAAGTGAAGTAACGCGAGGTCTTAAATTGCGTTGGTGCTCCAGTTCTTCATCGCGAGTCCGTTTCGGAACTGCTTGTTCAAGAAAGAGACCTGTAACTGCAGGCTGCATACTGTTCCTTTAAAAAAATTATAATCAAATAAAAATGAAATATTTATTAGGTAAATTCACTTCTTTGCTCCTGTAGAAAGTTAAGCAATACTGACCAACAAGGTTGTTAATTTCAATGTGAATCAAAGATGGAGGAAGAGTTCATCTACCGCGCGATGAAACCCGGGACGCCTGTTTTCACAACTTCATTGAGCCTCTGCCTAGTCTGAATGCGATTGATTTCATTAAATGCGTCTTCCGTGAGGGGGGAGATGTCAAAATTCTCTCGCGCACGAGCCTCAGTTTTGGGTGTGGTCAGCACTGCCGTACCGCGCTGCACCGCCCATGCCAGAAGCACCTGTGCTGGCGTCTTTCCAACCTTTGCGGCGATTGCCACAATGACTGGATCTTCGAGCAACCCCGGTCGCATTCCATGACCCAGTGGCGCGAAAGCCAATAACACAATGCCTTTCTCCTTGCAGAATTCCAGAAGCTCCACTTCCGGCAGATACGGATGAGCTTCTACCTGGACCACCGCCGGCTTGATTCGCGCCGATTCGTAGATGGGCCGCAGTTCGTTCAGACTAATGTCCGACAGCCCGATGGCCCGGCATTTGCCGTGATTCACAAGACTTTCCATTGCTCTCCAGGTATCAAGCAAAGTCACGCCGTTGTCGTAGATGACATTGCCGTCTTGATCGCGTGGGTCTTGCTCGCCCCCTGGTTGAAATGCATACGGAGTGTGAATGAGGTAAAGATCCAGATAGCTAAGCCCGAGTCTGTTCCGACTCGCCTCGAAGGCCGGTTCGACGCGCTCAGGCCGATGATTGGTATTCCACAACTTTGTAGTAACGAAAATATCTTCGCGATCAATCCCCGACGAGGCAAGCGCCTCGCCTACCTCGCGCTCATTCCGATAACGCTCTGCACAATCGAAGTGTCGAAATCCAGCTGCGAGCGCGTCTTTAGTAGCGGCTTTGCTCTCGGCTGGGTCGGGAATAAGGGTCCCGCAGCCGAGTGCAGGCATGTGGCTGCTTCCGTTATTGAGCGCTATTCTAGTTAGCCGAAAGTCAGAAGATTCATTCATTGAACACCTCTAAGTTGTTTGTTATCATACTGGAGATAATTCGTTGTCCTGATTGTGCTAAATTTTCTGCCATGCCTTTTGACCCAGAGCAAAGTCATTCCATGGATGGTGACCTTTTTTCCCTTAGCATGGTTTGAATTTCCTATATACATTACCTTGCTTTACCTTGCTAGAAATTGCAGGTAAGAGTTTGGCATGACAAACGGTCGATCACAAAAAAACCTGAAAAGATCTTTCTAGATGCAAGACAGGCGATCTAGCTCGCGCTGCGGTTCAAACATTTTCAATATTTTCCAAACGCTTTCGGAAAAATTGTGTCAGAGGTGCTCACGCTTGGCCTACCTGATGATAAAGGACATGTTGTTTTGCTTGAGCCCACGATGAAGGTGCCAAATAGCAGAAGATTGTTTTAAGGAGATGATAGATCTAAGTTATGTAGGGGGCGGACGGATCGATGCAATATCGAGCTGCATGATGTTGTGTTTGTGATGGGCTCTTGCTTTGAAGAAGCAATGATTCGCCAATTGCAGCGGTTAGGACAATGTTAGGCTGCAGCCTAACTTTACTT
>JAJFUZ010000152.1 GCA_021372155.1 Parachlamydia sp.
TAACGTCCCAAGAAAAGAATGTAAAAATAGATCATTAACACATAGATCAATGGCGTAAAAAATACCCCAACTAACCCAAACTGATGGTAAGCTTCCCCCAGAATTGTCGAAGTCAGGACTTTTTGACCAATGCCGGGCAAGCGTCCCTCCAAAATCTCGGTTAAGCGACCAAAATAACTAACAATTGGCTTATCAGGCCAAAACATTCTTGGTATTGGTGTATATAGTAAAATTAGATATTGTTTGCCAAATTCTATGTCTACATCATTTTCTTGGATGAGTTCATACATTCTATAAAAAGTTCCTGTGCTACCCGATCCAGCTCTCGTAAGTTGCGTATACAGATATCCAGCTGTTGAGCTAGTTGACACTACATCTGGTCTCAAATTCTGTGCACCACCGCCACGGATGACATTAAAAGAACCAATTAGTACAATCAAGAAAAAGATTAGGATAGTGATTTTTTTTATCGCAATTGGGCGAACATAGAAGTGCTGATATAAAAATGGCAAAACAATCAGCATAAGAATTCCAAACCGGCCGTGCGAAAAAAATATAGGCTCAAGTAATAATGTCCCGAAGTAGAACCATGCTAGACGCCCACGATCTTTCCAAAGACGAAACAGCTCCAGGTAAACAGGTATTATTAAGAATCTTTTTAAAAAGATAATAAAATGGCCATAGTTCAATAAACCAATTTCTTGATACTCACGTATGCGGTCCCGCATGAGAAAGGCAATTATCCCTTCGGTTGCAAGTGATTGAATCTCTGATACCATATTAAACCACACCAAAATAGCGCCTGCCATTGCAAGGACCGAGAGCACAGCTGATCGACATTTCATTCGAGGATATTGGCCTGATAACCAATATGTGCAAAGTGAATGTTGTTTTCTCAAAAAAGAGACAAGAAAGAATGATGCAAAGAAACCAAGCAAGCCAAGAATAACTATAATTGAAAAGTATTGGTCATCTTTAAAAGGACAATCTGGACTTAAATAAGGCAGTATATAGACCACACACAATGTAAAAACAACAACGCTGTATACATTGATTAAGTTGTTTTTGGCGATACAAAAATAACCTACTATTGCCGATATAGATATATAAACTAATAGAACAGTAATCATTTTAATTCATCAATCGTTTTTTTCAACGTAAACCGGAATGACCGGACGGCGGTTTTCCACCGAGGCCAATCGATTTCCATAACCTGTTGAATAGGCCAACGGAACCGTCCTTTGTTCTTTGTCGAAAGGCTCCTTGCCAGAATCAATCACCCGAATACATTGAGTAGTAAACAGAATTCGTCGCTCAACGCCACATTGATGTAGAAGTTTACCGGTAAAACCTTTTCTGCCGAAATAGAGCACGCGTGCTTTTACAGGTTCACGGATTGCGAATAAGCCGGGTCCCAACTCTGCCGGTTCGGCTCTGTACGTCCATGGGGTAAAATGAGCATGTATCGAACGATAACGATTACGATCTATTACTGAAGGCGTATAAAGATAGCTACCAGGATCTGAAACAACTGACTCGCCGGCAATCCAAAGCTCTATGCTCAATTGGTCGTTATGCATGTGTCCTGTGTGGAAAGGTTCTCTGCCTGACCAGCAACGAATGGAAAGGTAAAAACCGTTTTGATTTTTAAAGAGATACAGGCCGAAATCGGGATAAGCATATAGCACCACACATTGTGTGTCATTGATTTGGAATGGGAATTCAGTTATTCGCAAATTCTCATCGGGCTTAGAACGGAGTTCTGCCAATACTTTCTGAAAATCCTCTTCTTCTAAGGGAAGAAATACCTCCTCCTTTTTGTTACGCCGAGGCAGCCAAGACATGCCAACACCTTTTTCACCCGAAAGGCATCGAACTACCCAGTAGTCAGGTATACTCATTGCTTTTTTCTTACCACCCAGCCACAGCGCAAACTCTTCACTACCAAACATGCCGTATGCTGCCGCTACCAAATGGCCACAATCTAGTTGATTTTCGATGTAGTAGTCGGCTTCATCGGGTAATTCTAGGTACGTCTTCAAATTCGCATATGCTTCCTTTGCCTGTTTGACTGTTATGCAAGTGTATCCAGGGCCGAGCTTGAAAAAACGGCCGCTGTCGTTATCACCGACCTGAGGAATATGACCATTAGGCATGGTGATGTCCTTAATGAATTCGACCATGCGCGCCATACGCTCGAAGTACCACTGCGGGAAAGGACTTTCTTCATATACTCTTAAGTCTTCAGAGACACTGTAAAACGGGAGGGGCGCGGGTTTCAACTTGGGCTTGCCCCATCCTGTTTTAAGCGCGTCGTGGTCATAATTCTTCAATCTTTCCTTTTTCTTTCGGGACAGCCCCAGAATTAGCGACGTAGCATAATAGACCATTTCAGCGGAAAAACGATGATAAGCAGTTGAACCCTCAAAATTACCACCATCGGGATAGAACTGGTGTTCTACTTCGGCTACTAGTTCCTGAACGGCAAAAGCCAGCCATGCGTCGATTTGCTTGTCAGAAGGCAAATGAGTGGCAATAAACGCGAGCCCTGCAATATTTGCAAGGTAATGGTTGCCGCGTCGTTTATTCAACCATTCAAAATTGTTCACTATGTGCAAGCCATGATCATAAATACTTCTAATGAACACCGACATAAATTCCTGATCAAAAACGACCCCGTCAGAACAAAACAGATCATAGGCTATGAGCCAGTTGGCTGCCCGAATGGCTACTTCCATAGGGCAAGTCCAATTGACACCAAATCTAGGGGGATTTGTGGCGATAAAATCGAGAATTTGGTTGCGAAATTCACATTGTAAGATCGCTTTCTTTTTTTGGCCTTCTGAAGTTGACAATGAAATTAGGGCCATTTGCGGCAAGTGCTGCATCCGAGCCAACTCCCACGGTACTTTGACATCCACGCCAAGCATGTTTCCAAACTTGATATCTTTGTACCAAACACTCTCTAACCACCGGTATCCCGATTTGAAGTCAATATGCCAATCAATGGGTTTATAATCCGGATCAATTAGCTTCCATATACGCTGGGCTTCATTTAAATTTGACGAATTAATTATTGCCTTCAGCCATTTCCCTTCCACATCTGTATCGCAAGTGCTTCCCATCGAATGCCGATGCCCTTCCACCCCCCTGCACTTCTTGCCGTGCCGCACCTGCACCCAACCGGAACCAAGTACATCAAACCGATGCTCGATATAAGCAGTGAGGGCTGCGCACGGCATTAATTCACAATCTGGTATATTAGCAGGCCCCGGCCCCAGACAAGGCTGAATTTGTAGCTCAATAGATGGCACCGAACAAAAAGTGCCCCTTTTAAGATCTCGTTCTCTAGCCTTGCAGTCCCGAATGACTTTTACAGCCAAACCGGCTGCCTTCTTGATGGTAACATGTAGTGGTATGGTAAATATTCGTTTAAGAGAACGGTTCATATCGAATGACGATAGCGCCAAACATTACTAATTTTCTTAAGGCCCCCTATAAATCGAATGTTGCCAGAAACTATCCAACCTATCAAGTACATACCCGTCATCGAAAAAGCAACCAATGTGAGCCAATAGAAGCTATCGATCATAACAGAATAGGCTACTGATAGGGATGCTGAAATAATAATCAGCAAACCAACGCAACCGCCTTCAAATCTGTAATTTCTTGTTACGGGGTAGCATTGCTGGCTCAATACGACGGCAAGCACGTACATTACAAAATAGCTCACACAGGATGAAATGGCAGCCCCGTGCATTCCAATGACGGGAATCAGTATAAAATTTAGTGCAATGTTGACAACACTTGCAGCGATGACCACCATGAATATTCGTTTGGTCTGATTCTCAAAAAGCATACCCATTGCATTATAGTAATATAAACCATAGAAAATGCTGCCGAGACCGATGATGGGTGCTATAGCCAAACCTTCATAATAATCCTTGTTCGACGCAAAAATGAGACATAGCAATGGAGCACAACTCACTACGAAAAGCCCTAAAAATGACAGTGCAAAGAAAAGCAATTTATATATATTTGAAAATATCTGTCGCCCGTTTTGATTCCGGTATATTTCCCATCTCACTGGATTCCATGCTAAAAAAAAGGGAGTTATTAATAATATCTTCACTATATCTCCAAGTTTGAACCCGAAAGAATAGAGCCCCAGTTCACTATCATCAACAAATAGTTTCAGGATCGGCCTGTCCGACAGTGCCACGATTACCGCCGCTAGATTGGCAAGCATGATCGGGAACCCATAACTTATGATTTCTTTTATAAGCGGTATGTCAAATGACCCTCGGAACTTCCTGCGTAGAAACATGTACAAGACCAGACCCATAAAGGCGTAAGCAGCAGAGTACGCATAGATTGCCCCGCCATAATTCTGCTGAAGAACGACAATAAGGACAAGACTAGACGCAAAAAAAACAAGCGCATAGGATAATGCTACGATGAGATACTTAATTGGTTGATCGTGAGCACGCAAAAGGAGCAAGGTTGTGTCGTAAAAAATCCCAAGTACCTCACCCGCCAAGAGTATCAGCATAAAAACAAAGAGATCCGAACGAGGTATAAACAGTGCGTGTACAAAATATCCAATAGCAAGAAAGAAGAGTCCCATAGTCAACTGACAAAAGATGATATTAACCAGGACCCGGCCGTTGTGCTCGCCTTCTTTTGTATAAAATTTCCAGAAAGACGTCGTCAATCCAAGGTTTATCAAAAGTTTGGCAAACGCAGTGCACGCTACTACGAACTGAAAGTTACCAAAATCAGACGGTGACAGATATTTTGTATATACGGGGAGAAGAAGCAGCATCACCGCGCGCAACAGCATTGAACTGAATCCATACAAAACACTTCCCGAAAGCAATCTATTTAGCAGCTTTTGCACGCTTGCGTTTACTCCATACCGATGGCATTTTCAGAAACGTACACTTATTTCGGACGATCATTGAGGTATTCTGCCGGTACGCCACCCGCAATTGTGTAGGGGGCCACATTGCGACTTACAACTGCACCTGCTGCAATAATGGCACCTCTCCCTATCGTGACACCGGGCAGTATCGTCGCACGTGCGCCTACCCAGGCACCTTCCTCAATTACAACCTTTGAGAGGGTATGTCCCTGCCTACGTATCGGCACATCACGAAGTGTAAAATCATGGTTTGCAGAATGTATGATCACATAAGGACCAATTAAAACATTATCGCCAATTTCAACGGAACCTTTGGCATTAACCCAAAAATTGTCATTGATCGATACATGTCTTCCGATAACGAGATGTTCCGGATGATAGATTCTCGGCGGACCCCAAAACTTTACATCCCAATAACAACTTTTAAGACGTGGCCTCCATTTTAATGCATACCAGAAAAATTTGCTCTTGGTTAGAACTGTTCTGAAGAAATTCATAATTGGTCAATCCACTCAGGCGACTGTTGATAGAATCAATTCTTTCTTGCAATGGCGAGGAATGAGCTTCGGCCATGATACCAAGGTCTTGTTGAATAACCCTTCACACAGACATGCAATGCCCATACTAATTGGCTTTTAGTGTACTGGATGCAGGATGTTAACATGTTATAGGTATTAGAACGCGAATAACAGAAATCATAATTGAGCAAAGTCATGTCATTCTGATCAAGTAAATATTTCAAACTTGACCTGCCGTATAATAACAAATGGTATGAGGGCGAATAACTCCGCCAATGTTCTTGATTCCGTGAGAAGAAAACACTATCTACTGCAGGACTTGTCAGAATTAAGAAATCACCTGA
>JAJFUZ010000159.1 GCA_021372155.1 Parachlamydia sp.
TGGCCAATGAGGGCGGTGGTGGGACTGAGTTCAATGACGCCTGCTTCAGTCAGATAGACGAGATTGGGAACTTCGGCGACGAGCTGGCGGACTTTTCCACGCATCTTTTTAATGGAGCCGTTGTAAAAATCGTGGTTTCCCAGGACAAAATAGAGCGGCTTTTTGAGGCGCTCACCCATATTTTTTAGATGGATGAGCGACTGGTAACCATTGCTGATATCACCGCCAATTAAAATTGCGGCAGGATCGTTGGCTTCAATAAACTGATAAAATTGTTCGAGATGTGCCTTTTCGGTTGCGTCGACATGCAGATCTGTTGTCCACAAGAGCTTCTGCGGGGTTCCCTTACCTGAAGCGAGATCTAACAGAAGAGCTGCCATATCCTAACTTTAGCATTTTTGCCAATTTATGAAATCTCATCGTAAGTCCTGTTGGTATACGATCTTTTTCATTTACATTATTATAACAGAATTTTTAGTGTTTGTCAGCAATTGCGCTGAGAATTATAAAAAACTCTATGTATGACACCCGCGCTCAGACAGCGTTGCGACTTTTCCTGCACAATCGCCCGGCTTCGGCGGGGGCGATTCTGGGAGTGATCGCCATTGTCTTTTTAGTGGGCATTCAGCTCGCGATTCTATTTGGGGTTATCGAGATCATTTCGAACGAAATCACGCACAGCGGTGCTGATTACTGGGTGGTGACTCCCAAGACGACCAACCTGGATTTCTCCAACCAGCTGCCTGTCTCCTACATAGACCGCATCACGGCATTAAAAGAGATCGACTATGCCCGTCCCTATCTCAATACAACGGGGCTCGTCCGCAACAGGGATGGCCGCTATGAGCTTGCTATCACGACGGGTGTGAAAGTTCCGCAGATGACAGGAGGCCCATGGACTTTTGTGAAAGGCTCGCCCGCTTCCCTGCTGGATCCTTTCGGTTTTACGATGGACAATACAACTCTTGAAGATAAAGAAACCCCTCTGTTTGGTCAGCTTGTCGATGTTCAGAACCGCCTGTTTCGGCTGACAGCGATCACGAAACACATCCGCTGTTTTCGTGGCAATGTCGGCTATATGAGCGAAGCCAATGCCAGGAGATTATTCCATCTTAACCCTGCATTCTGCAACGCGATCATGGTCAAATTCAAGACAGGCGCACTCACCGGAGCAAACAGGCAAAACCAGCTTCAAGCACTATTTCCATATGCCAAAGTGATGACTAACCGCGAGATTGCAGGACAGACAGTTCGTTACTATCTGTTCGCAACAGGAATCGGCGGCAGCATTTTCATGAGCGCAGGTCTCTCGGCAGGCATTGGTCTTGTGATTATCGGCTTAACTTTGTATAACAACATTTTGAGTTATGAGAGGGACATTGCCATTTTGAGGGTCTTAGGAGCTAGACGTAAGGATATTTTCTTGATTCTGCTGTACCAGGTGCTGATCGTCTCGACAATTGGCCTGCTGATTGGATTTTTCTTCCTGGCGATCACACTTCAACTGACATTTGCAACGCGCATTCCGGTCAATCTCCCCTTTTGGTTTGGGCCCGTGCATGTGTGTTCCACGATCTTGCTTTGTCTGGTGGGCTCCCTTTTTGCCATGAGACATGCTCTCAAAATCGATCCTGCCACAGTATTCAGGTAAACATAAATGACACGCTATTTAAAAATTGCCCTCATTGTGCTGGCCATCTGTGCCATTTTGACCTATGTCGGCATTACACTCGCCAAAGTTGTTCCGACGACGACTCCCATTGTTCCGCCTGATCTACAGACAGCTCCCTTCAAAATGTATGGGGTTGTGGAGCCTGCCGGTAGAGCCGTCTTCATCAGCCCACCTCTCCAAAAGAGGGTAGAGGCCATCCTCGTTCATGTCGGCGATCCAGTCAAAAAGGGTCAGCCACTGATGATTTTGGACCAGGTGGAAGAGAAGGCGCGCGTCGCACGGTCGCTTGCTGAGGTCCAGGCAAGAAAGGCCGAGCTGGCCATCAGCGAAGACAAATGGAAACGCAACAAACCCCTCTTTGCGCAGCAGGTGGTCAACGAATATGACTTTATGCAGTCGGAATTAGACATGATTTCCAAACGCGCCCAAGTAGAAGTGGCAGAAAAAATCCTGATGGAAGCCCAGGCCGTCCTCGATCAGTTAACGCTGAAATCCCCCATTGACGGCAAGATTTACCGCCAGGACGTGCGCCTGGGGGAAGCTTTTCGTCCAGGAGATCGCTCCTTTATTGTCGGAAAAGATCAGCTCTGGGTCAATCTGCGCGTCGATTCGTTCTGGATCGACCGCGTTGAGAAAGGCCGTTATAAAATTTATCACGCCGATACGAAACAATATTTAGGATCTGGCGAATTGATTCGCACAGGACTTTTCATGGGACCGCCCAATTTTTATATTGAAGACCCCACTGTCATGGTCGAGATCAAATATCAGGAAGCCTTTATCACGTTGGAACCGGTCATGCCCAATCTCCCGATTGAGCTTGTCGTCTATGCGGAGAAGGATAAGTGACAAGATTTGTTCTGACTTACATGCTGGCTTTGTGCGGCTCGCTGTCTGGCGTGATCTTTACTCTGGAACAGGCTGAAAGCTATGCCATGGACAACAACAAACACATTCTGGCTCTGGAAGAGCTCGCAAACGCTTCCAGAGAACAATACTTTGAGATCATTGCGCGGTGGCTTCCTCAGGCACAATTCCAAGGTGAATATGACAAGTCTGAGATCAAAGTCGCCCTGCTTCCGGGGCTGCGCCCTCAGTCCGAATTTTGGACCACCGGCTTTCACTTCAACCAGCTCCTTCTTTCCAAACAACTCTACCATCAAATCAAAGCAGGAAAATGGGACTCCCACCGGGTCAAACTGGAAGCAATCAATCTGAAAAATGAGATCCTATTCGAAGTGCGTACGGCCTACTGGTTTGTGGTACTTGCCAGAGAAGAAGTCGAGGTGCAGAAAGTCAATATGAAACTTCTTAAAGAAGCCCTCGACGAAGAGGATAAGCGCCTGAAATCTGGAAAAGCGACGGCCTTCAACGTCAACCAGAGTAAAGTCTCGCTGGCTAATGCCCATACTGACTATTATACATCCGTAAGAGACCTCAAATCGGCGCACAATCACCTGCTGCGCGTTTTAGGCATGGGGCCTGAATGCACAGACGAGGTTGAGGCAGCTGATCAGGACATTTCCATCCAGGAATTCTGGATGCTGGCCGATAAGCTCAACTTGCTGGGATGGGACAAGGCGCAAGACAACATTTCCCTGCCAAAGACTGAGGAGCATCTCTTTACCTGTGAAGAGAAGCGCTACTGGCAGGAGCTGGCGCTGGATAATAATCCTAATATCCTGATTCAGGACAGCGACGTCGGATTTCACAGATAGACGCGCAAATCCCATGTCGCCGAATACTATCCGACTTTGCAGTCTTTTGCCAGCTATGGCCAGCAGTTTGTGGGCGCACCCACCTTTCAAAAGCAGATGTACACCTGGTATGGCGGCATTCAACTCAATTGGAACATCTTTGACGGCACGGGTCGAGAACACAGGATCGCAGAGGCAACCTTTCGAGAATCTTCAGCTCTCTGGAATTACTGGAGGGCCTGCGACGACGCGCTCATCGATATGAAAAACCAGATGGACGAGATCGAACAGGCGCTCTATAGCTTCTATTCCGCGCATGTCAGTAAACTTCTATCAAATACCGCGTTGGAGCAGGCCATGGATCGGCTGAAAGCGGGATTGATCACGCCGCTTGAATATCGCGATGCCGCCTTCAGCTATACGCAAGCGCGGCATAATTCCAATCGAGCAGCGTATGAGCTGCTGAGGGGATACTATGCACTGAGACGAATTGCGGGGATTGATGTGACCGAATGAAAGAGATTGTGGCAAAAGCAGTTGGAATTTCCAAGGATTACTGGGATGGCCCCACGCTCCGCCGCGTGCTGCAGCATGCGGATCTGGAGATTTATTCGCAGCAGTTGACCATGATTGTCGGCCCCTCAGGCAGTGGTAAAACAACCCTGCTATCCATTCTCGGCCTCATCATCCCGCCCTCAGAAGGGAAAGTCTACATCCAGGGCCAGGATCTATCGGATCGGTCTGAAGACGAAATCACCACTTTTCGCCTTAGATCCATCGGATTTGTCTTTCAAAACTTTACTCTGGTCAATGCCCTCAATGTGCTGGAGAATATCCTGATCCCGGTTGGGATCCAGGGTAGCACTGTGACCCCTGCACATCAGCAAAAAGCAAAGCAACTTTTGTGGCAGTTTGACCTGGAGCAGCATGTCCATTCTTATCCAGAGCACCTTTCAGGAGGCGAAAAGCAAAGGGTTGCGATCATCCGGGCGCTGATGAACGATCCTCCGCTTCTGCTCTGCGATGAGCCGACCTCCGTTCTCGATCAAATCAACAGTGCGATCGTGCTCAAAACATTGCAAGAGCTGGCTCAGGAATCCAACCGTGCTGTCGTAATGATCACGCACGATCCTCGCGCCATCAAGTATGCTGATACAATTATGGAAATCGAAAATGGAGTATTGAAAACACAAAATGAGGTGCCCCCTGATGCGTAACATTCTTGAACTAGCCTCCTGGGCGCCAAGCGGCGACAATTCCCAGCCTTGGCGATTTGAAATCTTAGGCGATTCGACGGCGCGCATTCATGGATACGACATGAGCACATCACGCGTGTATGACTATCAAGGCAACTACAGTCAATTTGCCTTAGGATGCCTTCTGGAAACTCTGGAAATTGCCGCCACATCCTTTTCGCATCCCCTTCACCTGG
>JAJFUZ010000164.1 GCA_021372155.1 Parachlamydia sp.
GAGTAAAATTCATCCGTCAGGGCAGTCAAATGGACTGCTAACTTCTGGATATCAGCAGCCGACATGGATTCTGGCGGGGTGGCTTCCATGAAGGCAAAGACCGCCTCTAACGCATCATTAAACTCTCGACTCCGGTCAGCAGCCCGGCAATAGGCCTCAAATCGCTCTCTCTCAGGTCCGGTCAGCGAAGGATCACCTTTCATTTTTTCCAGGGCACGCCGTTCAATTTCATCGGCAAAACTTGCCTCTCCACCACTACCCAGAGCCTCCGTTTCCACGTGGGCATGCTTGGCTACCTGCTCTCCTATTGTCATCCCATAAAAGGCGGCCGATTGATACATCTCCTTCTGCACTTTTTCCTTCGTTTTAGCCGCCAGGCCAGCGAGGAGAGCTTTTCGTTCATCAGGTGGAATTTTGATTGCTTGGCTTTCGCCCTTGCCTGTGATTCTTTCCACCCCTTCAAAAATTTTACTGATCTTAGGTTCGCCTTGTTAAAAAATGAGATATTTCAATTTGCTGATGCCATCTTCGAACAGGGCGATCAGATCACTCCAGGTTTGGGGCTGTTGGGCAGGCGGTGAAACAGATTTGATCATCCCCACGATTTTTTTGATGGCAGCCACTTGTTGGGCAGCAGTTTTACCAGATGGCGGTGTTTTGAGAATCTTTCGGTTTGCGCGATACGTTTCAGAGCTCACGTCTTTCTTGAAAAGATGCTCCAATACACGTCTATCTATTTTGCTTATGTCTTGATTAATTTCAGATTTTACCTCCTTCATGAGTCGCTGAAAGAGCTTTTCTATGACTTTGTCCTGGCCTTGAGTGACATTTTGCAGGGCTGCATTTCCACGCTTTTCTACAATGCGCTCAATTCTATCCATAACACGGCTTTGCAGATCAGGATGTTTCAATTGAGGCAAAAGAGCCATCAGCTCCTTTAGTGAGAGCTTGCCAAGAAACTGATTTTTATTTTCGGGAGTCAAAATGTTCAGCAATTCCACCACTCCCTGAGCAAATGGGGCGCTTTTGGATGAAACTGTGCTTGTCACGATTCCTCCAATAAAATAGATTCTAAAATTAATTATATAATTTAATCTAATTAATTATATGCTAGATTTTGAATAATTATTGTTAGATTGTAGAAATAAAGATGACAAGATAGAGCAGAAACTTAGGCCGTGGCTTTCGATTTATTTAGTCAATCGGAAGAGGAGGGATTCGAACCCCCGGACGGTGTAAACCGCCTTCTGTTTTCAAGACAGACGCAATCGGCCACTCTGCCACTCTTCCGCAGATTAGTTTGCCAGAGAACAGTCAAAAAAAGCTACCATTTTTCAAAGCCCCCAAAGAGATTTTTTTTGCAAGTAATTTATTTTGAATAAAATGATATGAATATTTTTAAATAATTTAGAAAATGTAATAATAATTGTTAGATAGTTTTGGTTGAGTTTAGTAAATAATAAAAATAAGGATGCGGCCATGGCTAGTAGAGGACACGAAACTTCAAACTTATCACTTCTCGAAGCTGTTGAGGCACTCTCAAGTATTGCTGATTTTGAAATGGATCGGGAAATTGGCATCGCTCAGAGGCACGAACTGATCGTCCAGGAGAACCCCTTAACCTATCGAACGGTGCACTGGCTGCATAAGCAGGGCGCTACCGAAACTGTGCAGATGATCAAGGAGATTTTCAAGGTTATTCTGAATTACCTGCGCAATTACTACAACAAGGAGTATCGCTCTGTAACGGAGCCGCAGGCAGTCGAGGGCATTAAAACGATCATGGTTCTTGTAGGCGAAGTGGCCAAGAAGCTGGACCGCTACACGCATTTGTTTGCCGAGAAAAAGTCCAGCGTGACGGAACTGAAAGAGTATAAGCAGCTCCAGGAGTTCTATCTGACCCGCTTTGCCCGGAAAGTAGACGACAGAATGCTCGGGAAGTGGCTTCTGGAACTGACGAAAAAAGCCTGGAAGGAGGGTGGAAGGCTCAAGTTGACGGGCAAACCTGCTATTGAGACAAAACATGTGTTTGTCGACATGGAAGGGGTGCGTAAGGACAGCGAATATGAACTTCTTTTAATGCGTAAAGAAGATGGCAGTCGCTTTTACAGCCCGAGGCTCATCCGCAATATCAAGCTGGTATGTGATTTCGGAGATTATTTTCCGGGGTCCAAAGTTGAAGCCGATCCACTGGATGATGTTGCCATCTGGCAGGACAAGGTCTGCAGGTCGTCAGCTAAAGAAATATTGAGCGCATTGGGACAGAATCTGCACCGTTTTTATCGAGAAGCCCTGCGATTGAAGGACAGGGAAATCATCGAATATTTGAACAAAGCGCTTATGGCGCTGATGCTGGCGGCCAATCCCCAGAATCAGCTTCGCGATGCGCAACTTAAGTGCTGCAGGGAATATTTTGCCGATTTTCAGCGCTATTTGCGCAGTGCCCTCCGCACGGATGATTACCATAAGCTGATCACCTATCCTCCAAAAGCATCGGACAGGGTCGCTCATTGTGTTCTGGATGTGGCGCACGGTCTTTGCCTTGCGTTGTTTGAAAATGTGCAGTCCTTTCAAGAAATCGCCTCCTTTATTCAAAACATTATCCAGGAGGCGAGGGAAAAGCAGTCTCCCGAGCATGAGAAAGCTGTCAAGGCACTCTGGAGTGGGATTTCTTGCGATGGCGCTGCTCTTGTGAAACTGTTCAAGCATCATACAGCCGGGCCGCTCTACAAAATGCTCGAGGTTCTGCAGAACAGCGGGGTTCAGTCCTTTGATCCCATCTCTCAGCGTGATCTGCCTTGCCGCCTCTATGCTCTGGGAATGACTGAAAATAAGGTAGTCAATATTCTTCTGCCCTCACCCACACATCAGGAGATAATTCATAAGGCTTCAGTGATCGATGAGTTCAAAGGCTTTTTAAGGGGCTGTCTGAAAAATCAGTTTTTCCGAAGACACCTTCTGATCAATCTGCAAGACCGCACTTCGTGGCGTGAGCATGCTCGCTGCTCCGTTTTGGAAGAGCTGCAGCATCAAGAGGAGTTTGATGGTGCCCTTACCGTTGTCACTTTGGCAAAAGATACAGAATTCTATCATCAGCTGGCTCCTTACAGCCATGAGAACCGAGCCGATATTTTTATTCAGAACTT
Source organism: Parachlamydia sp. (assembly GCA_021372155.1). GTDB lineage: Bacteria > Chlamydiota > Chlamydiia > Chlamydiales > Parachlamydiaceae > JAJFUZ01. The sequence goes on from JAJFUZ010000164.1 coordinate 3,147, forward strand.
CAAAGATATGCTTCAGGATGTGAACGCGGGATTCTATTTTCCAAACGAGATTGCCAACAAGATCTTTCCCCATTTTATGGAAGGAGTGATCGATGCCATCCATCGCGTCTTCTTTTCAGGCCGCAACGTCCTTTCAAAAGAGCACCGTCTCGATTTCATCGAGATCTTCTATCTGTTTCTGCAGTTAAAGCTGATCGAGATTGTCAAACCCGACTCTTTCAGTCTGACATGCAAAGATGGCGTCGATATTGGTCCAGCCGCCAGCGTCCAGCTTTACGCCTTTATGCAGATGATCGGATCTGACAAATCGACAGAGGCTGCCGAGCGCGATCAGATGAATCTAATCTTGCACGCGCCAGCGCTCATGCTCCGCAATCGCCTCATCCAGCCTGAACGGTTCAACCGCATGGTGAGTGCGATCAGGTGCCTGGAATCCACGCGCATTCAAAACGGTGATGAGCAGTTCACGCTCATCATCCGCGATGCTTTTGGAGACTATTTCAAGAGCCACATCTTAAAAGCTATGCTTTTAAGATAGCTCTAAGCCTTTAAAGCTCTCGAGGCGTATAGCGCTAGTCCTGTTGCAGCTCCACCCACAACCAGAGCTCCTACTGCAGTGAACGGGGAGAGCGTGACAAGAGATCGCAAAATCGTCAGCGTTGTCTGCAGAGCGATTCCCAGTGCAGCACCTTCCAGGATCTTAACTTTGCCAGCTACTGGCAGTACTTTCGGGTCTAGCAGAACTGCGGCAGTCGAGACAGCGCCAGCGAGAACCAGGGATGTGATCGACAGCATGGGTGCCATCGCCAGGAAAAGAAGCGCGATCGGCAGAACCTTAAGGACATTCTTCGCGACCTTTTCCGTCAGCTGAGGGCTAAGTTTGCGGCCGCTGAGGTTACTCAGGACGGAGGCGCACCTTTTGCCACCCTTTTCGCACAAGGCGTCATATTTATTGCTGAGTTTTTGAATCGAATTCTGGCCAGCTTTCAGCAAAGTCTGACCGGCTTTTTTTGTCTCTCCACCAATTGTCTCTTTGACAAATGTGCTGACATGTTCTTTAATTTTTAATTCCATATATAGTTCCTTATTATTTTTCCAAAATCAAAATCATAATACTTGTTAATTAATAAAATAATAAAATAACATCAATATTATGTAAAGAGGTATGAAAGCTATCCAACTAAATCGATGGAATAGCTTCATAAGCCCTTGCAGAAAAAATATGACCATGGTATTATGACTATAGACAAAGGAGATATGGATGTCGAAACAGATACAAATCGGAAAATTTAAAGCTGAGTGTCTGCAACTTCTCGCTGAGATTAATAGAACAAAAATTCCCCTTATCGTCACAAAGCATCACATGCCTCTGGTAAAAATCATTCCAATAGTTACAGAAAAAAAAGCGCTTTTCGGCTGTATGAAGGGAACAGCAAAAACTTTGGGCGATATTATCGAGCCGATTGACGAGGTATGGAATGCCGATCGTCACTAGTATCCGGCAGCATAAAATACTCCTGGATACACACGTGTGGTATTGGGTCGCGTTGGGTGAACCCATGTTCCGCAGGGATTTTTTGAATAGTCTCGAATCGGCTAAAGAAAACGATAGAATCTACCTCTCGGCCATATCGGTTTGGGAAATTGGAATGATGGGAACCAAAAAAAAGAAAATTCAATTCGAAATGGACGTATTGAATTGGGTGGAACAATCGATCGGCAACTTGGGGATTCAGCTTGTTCCACTATCTCCAAAAATTGCGATCGAAAGTTCGCGTTTACCCATTGAAGTACACGGAGATCCAGCAGATCGCATCCTGATCGCTTCCGCAAACGAGGTCAATGCATTGCTTGTGACTTGCGATGCCCAACTAATCGAATATGGCAAAGGTAAGCACATCTCAGTTTATGATCCCACAAAAGCATAAACTATCTCTGAGTCAGCTTGTAAACCTCCTGATACTTCTTGTTGAGATATTCCGTGAAAGGCGCCGATGTGAAAGCGCTGCCTGTGACCTTTTTCAATAGCTCCTGGGCGGTGTAACGTCTGCCGTGGCGGTAGACATTGTCATGCAGCCAATTTTTGATAAAGAGCAGCTCGCCTTTGGCGACGCGCTTTTCCCAATCGGGGTGCTCCTTGGCAAAACCTTTGAAGAGGTGGGAGGCGTAGAGATTGCCCAGGGTGTAGGTGGGGAAGTAGCCGAAGCCGCCCATCGACCAATGGATGTCCTGAAGGCAGCCCTCACTGTTGGTTTGAGGAGTGATTCCAAGCATATCCTGCATTTTGGCGTTCCAGGCTTCAGGCAGGTCGCGGATGCGAAGAGACCCATCGATCAGCCCCATTTCCAGTTCGAAGCGCAAGATGACATGCAAAGAATAGGTCACTTCGTCCGCTTCTACGCGGATCAGGGAGGGTTCGACTTTGTTGACGGCGCGGTAGAGGGCGTCTGGTGTGAGGGAATCAAATTTGCCTTTAAAGGCCTTTTGCAAGAGAGGCAGGTAGTGCTGCCAGAAAGGTTTGCTCTGCCCGATGCGTGTTTCCCACCAGCGCGACTGCGATTCATGGATTCCATAGGAGATGGCCTCTGCGAGAGGTGAGCCATAATGTTCTTCGGGCAAACCCATCTCGTACATGCCGTGGCCGCCTTCGTGCAGGACGACGGAGATGTTGCTGATGACGGAAGTGGGATGGATGCGGGTCGTCACGCGGCTGTCGGAGGGGTGGCTGGCGGAAGAGAAGGGGTGCGTGGAAATATCAAGACGGCCTTTGGCCATATCGTAACCCATGTCTTCAAGGATGCGACGTCCCAGCTCGAGCTGCTTCTCTTGATCAAATTTGCCGAAGAGAAAGCGGTCGTCAACTTGTTTTGTTGAGGTGATCTTCTTCAACAGGCTGACAATCTCTTTGCGCAAAGGATTGAAAAGCATGCTAATTTCTTTCGATGTGGTTTCGGGTTCATAGAGATCCAGAAGGGCATCATAAGGGTGATGGCTGTAGCCCAGATAGTCAGCTTTTTTGCGGCACATGGAGACGATCTTGTCCAGAAAAGGGGCGAAATGCTGGAAGGCATTGTTTTTCTTGGCTTCGCGCCAGGCCAGTTGGGCCTGTGAGGAGAGCTTGGCGAACTGTTCGACAAAATTACGGGGAAGAGCCGTGTCGTGGAGATAGTCGCGGCGCCACACTCTGGCCGCTGCTTGCTGCTCGGGGCTTAAGTTTTTGCTGACGATTTTGCCTGATTTGAGGTCGATCAGCCTGGCGAGGGCATTGGCGAATTTTTTGCTGGTGCGCTCCTTATGGGTCATTCCAGCAAGTGTTTTAAGCTGCTCGGCGCGGTTGGAAGCTCCTGCTGGAGGCATATAAGTTTCCTGGTCCCATTCCAGAAGAGAGCTGATGCCTCCCAGAATGCGAGCGTGGCGCGAAAGGGCGTGGACATTTACGTAATCTTTTGGGATGGGATCTTTTGTCGGCATAAGTATCTCTCAATGATAAGTTAAGCACCTGTATAAAGAAAAAAAATACCAAATATTAGGGTTTTAGAGGAAGGGAAAGAGCAGTCTTCACAGGAAATCACTTGTTACGGTATTTTAATGGAACTTTATCATAATCAGGAGCTCTCATGTCACAGACACTCGTATTTACTCCATGTGGACCGATGTACATACCAGAACCTGAATTCGCCCCGTTTTCAGCAGAAATTGAGAGACATCAGAGCCTGGTTCAGACTCGCATGACGGCGATTCTATTAAAGATTCAATCTCTCACTGATCGTTTGGCTGAGTTGAGGGTCAGTCAAAATGATGATCTACAATTTCAATCCTGCTTCAGAGCGTTCCAAGCGGCTAATCAGCAGAAAGATCAAATTGCGCAAGAACAGACTCGTCTGGATACGGCCCAAAAGATCCTGCAAGAGGCCTTGCCCCTTAAACAAAAGCAAATTGAGCTGGACCAGACGATCCAGAATCTAGGCAGACTCATTACCGAAAAGAGTCAGCAAAAAGCCATTATCCAAATGGAAATCAAAAATCTCAGGGTTCTGGAATGTCAAGTCCGCGACCTTCAGGCACTTTCAGATAAGTTGACAATCGAAATTGTAACATCGGAAAAGGCTTAGCAGATTGTCAGTCGGAAGCGTCAGCTGCTGGATGATCAGATCAGCAGTTTCATTATCCGTGCTCGGCGTACCTGGTATTTTGGAAATGATAGCGATCCAGCAAAATGTACACGGATTTATTGACAGGTTATCGATATGTTTGCGCCTCTTCATGCACAAAGATGCGCTGGATGCGGGGGCCGAGGCAGGTGATCAACTCATAGATGATCGAGTCGCCGCTGCTGGCGAGATCCTCAGGAGAGAGGTAGTGACCAAATTCATCTTCGCCGAAGATGAGCACCGAATCGCCGACAGTAGCGTTGGGAATGTCTGTCACATCGACCATCATGAAATCCATGCAGATTTTGCCGACCATGGGAGCCTTCTGGCCGCGGATGATGACATGGCCTTTGCCGCTGTAGTTGCGATGGAGGCCATCAAAATAGCCTATGGGAAGGACAGCGATGCGTTGGCGGTCGCGCTCGACGGTGTAGCTGCGGCCATAACTGATCGATTCGCCGGTTTTGCAGATGTTGATCCCTACGATGCGCGAAATTAAAGAGAGTCCCAAACGCAGTTCAAGAGCCTGCTTGGTGGCTTCTGAGGAATAGAGGCCATAGACTGCGATGCCGACGCGCACCATGTTGAACTGGGGAAAATGGAAGCGCATAGCTGCGCTTGAATTGGCCGCGTGTTTCCAGGGGGAACGGATTCCCGCATTTTCAATCGACTTGATCGCCTGCTCGAAGCACTGTGCCTGAGTAATGGTGAAAGGGTCATCGGCAGGATTGTCGGCGGAAGAGAAGTGTGTCATGATGCCCTCCAATTGAAGTGAGGGCAGGCTCTTGATGCGCAAAGCCAGCTCGACGGCTTCTTCGGGACGGCAGCCGAAGCGGCTCATGCCTGTGTCGATATGAAGATGGACTTTGATGCGCCTGTTTTGCCGGGACGCCTCTTGAGAGAGGGCGTCGATCAGCGCGCGGTCGCTGACGCCAACTTCGAGGTCCCATTTGGCCACTTTAGCAGCTTCATAGACTGCGGCGTTGATGACAAAGATGGCCTGGCGGACTCCAGCACGTTTCAAGGTGACAGCCTCATCGACATAGGAGACGCCAAGGATATCGATCCCGCAGGTCTCTAAAAACTTGGCCATGCGCACCTCGTCAGTGCCATACGCAAGAGCTTTAACCATGACCATGATGCGCGTTCCTTTAGGAAGCTTATGGCGCAAGGTCTCCAGATTGGCCTGGATGGCAGCAAGGTTGATGAGACACTGATTATTGCAGATGCTGTCATTAAAGCTTTCTGTCAAAGAGTCGAGAGGGACTTTCTTCATCCCTTTGATCAGGACGATATCGTCAGATCGGATCTGATGGCGCATCTGCTGGATGGCCGTGTCATAATCGGGGTAAGAGGCGATCTCAATTTGGGGATAATGGCTTTTCAGCTCAGAAATGAGGGGGGAGAAAGGTTGAGAGCCGACAAGAAACAGGCGATGCACTTTGGAGCGTTGGATGGCTTTAGCAATCGCTTTGTAATCAGATTCACTATGCTGACGCTTGCCGCGCATGCCGCCAAATAGAAATGTTCGCCTCGATTCGCTTACAGCATAATCGAGGTGCTTGAGGGCCAGGTCAACCGATTGAGGGTCGGTGCAATACGTATCATTGATGAAAGTCGCGCCCAGCGGGGATTTCCAGATTTCTGTGCGCATCGGCTCAGGATGGTAGTTTCGTAAGGTTTCACAGATGCCTGCAGAGGGGACGCCCAGCAGCCAGGCAGCTTTGGATGTAATGTTGACCAGGTCGAGAAAGTAATAAAATCCTGAATGGATGAGGCCGCAGAAACTGTTTCCGTCTGGAAATTCAACCTTATAAGGCATTGTGGAGCTATGTTCTTGGGTCATGAAGCGGGCATGAGGCAGTCCGCCGTCGACATCGTTCCAGAAATGCAGAGGGGCTTTGAGATGGCTGAGATGGGGCTGAAGATAAGGATCGTTTGGCAGGACCACCCATTCAGCTGTGTGCTGGAAAAGTTTGATCAGCTCGCTTGCCACTGTGCCGCGGTCTCCCAACGTGGCGATATGCTTTTTCCCAACATGAGTCAAAATGCCACATTCTGGGGCAATTATGGTCGCCAGGGCATCCATTTCCTGCCGCTGGGAGATGGCGGCTTCAATCAGCGCGATTTCATGCTCCTGCCGGATTGTCAACAGGCTTAAGGGGACGCCGATCTGGCTGTTGAAGCTTCCTGGAGATGCCACAACGCTCCACGTAGATTCCAGCATCATCTGGAGCAGGTCTTTGACCATTGTTTTGCCATAGGAGCCCGTGATGCTAACCAGGCGGCATTTCAGGCCCATCCGATAGGTGCCGGCGATTTCCTGGAAGGCGCGCAAGGGGTCGTCGACGCGCAGAAGCTGAAGGTGAGGCGTCAGCTGCGGGGGCTGCCAATTGTGCCTCACCAGAGCAAAGCGCGCTCCCGCCTGGGCGGCCTGGCTGACAAAAATATGCCCGTCATGCACCTTGCCGGGGAGAGCGACAAATAGAGCTCTGGGGGAGACAATGCGTCTTGAGTCGATCGCGATCTGTTCGATCACAGCAGGCTGGGAGGCATTCCCACCTGCCTCTACAAATCCCTTCCATAGCCTCAGATCAAAAGCATCCATAATGCTGTCATTCTACAAGGTTCAAGTCTTAAAAGTCGAGACAGGGGATGAGGCATTTTTCGAGATCGGGGCGTCTGAGTCCGATCGAGAAGTTGACAGCGAAGCGGTCGTCATCTTCTTGGTGGCGGAAGGAGAGCTTGAAATTCCAGGCGGAGCGCAGCGTGGTGAGAAAGGCGATTTCATATTCGCTGTAACCACGCTCATGCAGACGGTTCCAGCCCTGGCGGGATTGAAATTCGATGGCCCAGTTGGGATGCAGGCGATAAAAGATATGGAACAGAAGAGTGTCGCGCCTGTCTGAGAGGGAAGATCGGCGCAATTGATGGATGGAGCGAAATGAATCGAGGATGAAATTTTCATGGTCCACTTTTCGCCAGTCCAGGGAATCGCGGTGTCGGTATTCGACGGTTAGCGCCAGATCGGCGGAAAAGGTCCATTCGATGCGGTAATTGAAGTGGTCCAGCATGCCAAATTCCAGATCCCAGGCAGACTGAAAAACATGGAGCAGCGTGGGAGAGCTCTTCATGACGAATGATCCGTAGACTTTTGGAATCTTCTGAGGAATCGTATGGGTGTCGAAGAAGGCATTGGCCCAGATATCGGCAGACCAGCGGCGCTCAATCATGCCGAGGCAGTCTTTGACGTAAAGGAATTGCTTGATGCCGAACCGCACCATGTCAAGACGATACCAGCCATCTTCGATATCAAAGATGAAATGGTCGTGAGGGTTTGTCGTGGGATAAGTGATATAGCTGTAATTGGCATAGGGGATGATGACATGCTTGGTGTCACCATAGAAGCGCTGCAGGCGGGTATTAAAATCGAATCCAAGAATGCCTGCTGCAACCCAGCGCGGGCGGTGCAAAGGGGTGTTGCCGTAGTAGATGGCAGTTCCGCCTGCCTGAGGAAGCAGATTGAATCCGCTGATGTGCAAGGGACGGTAGAATTTTTGCGAATATTCGAGGCGGCTTGAGTCATAGTCGTGGACCCGCATGAGGAA
>JAJFUZ010000314.1 GCA_021372155.1 Parachlamydia sp.
TGCTCGCCTTCACACTTCCTCTTCTTCCTGAATCCAAGCCCAACCACCTGCTCGGCATCGGCGATCTGCCGTCAATCGATCGATCTATTCCGCTGGGAATCGACACCTTTGACAGCTCCTATCCCACCCGTGCGGCGCGCCATGGCATCCTGCTGACCGCACAAGGCCCTCTCAACATCACTAAAGCAAGCAATTCCGCGAATTTTTCCCCCATTGAAAAAGATTGTACCTGCCCGACATGCACCAGGTTCACCCTTGCCTATTTGCACCATCTTTTCAAGGCGCGCGAATTAACCTGCATGAGCCTAGCAACGGCTCACAACCTGCATTACATCGTGCAGCTGATGCAGAAATACCGCGAAGGAATTTTAGAGAATCGGATTTAAGCGTGGATCTGTCTTCTTAATAATGTAACTGACATTTTTCTGATTGAAGCCTTTGTAACCCTCGCGCCTCTGCAGGTTTTCCATATGGCTGCCGACAGCTCCATAAGCTAAGAATTTGTCCGCCTGCTCCCCTGTAATCTTGCCCGCCGTCAGCAGCTTCTGGACCCTCCAGGGCTCTACATGCCACACCTCGCCCTCTGTGAAGGCCTGTTTGAGATAGGAAAAGTTGCTAAAGGGCTCCATCATGCGGACATTCATGGCTCCAAGATCATGCGTCAGGGAATCAAAAGAAAACTGCGCCTCCAGATGGTGCATGCCTCCCTTAAGGATGGAAGCGCCATGCATGGCGCACCAGAGCCCAATCGTCCCAAGCTTCTCCAGTTCCGGCATCGCATGATGGGCAAAATCGACCTCCAGCTCATCGTGGGCGAGGTCGACATCGAGAAACAGGACCAATTTGCAGCGCGGGTTTTCCATCACCTGTGCGCCCCAACCTGCCTCCTCTCCTGCATAAAAACGCTCCCGGCAGTAGAAACCTAGCATTTCAAAGAGACGCACAAGTTGAGGGAAGTGGCGCCTGCTCGATCGGAACGTGTGATGGTCGTGGTTTGCCCATCCCATTCCCAACCTATCCTGACGGTTCTTCTGTAGCTGACCGGCCCCATTGCGCGCCTGCCAGTACTTCCTTTCGCACTCCAAGACCACCCAGGCGGCCAGATCCTGCCCCAGCAAATTGACCAATTCCGAGGCCAGTGCCAGCGTGCGATGAATCGCTTCATCTTCATCATGAAGAGAGCGCGGGCGCGTCTGCCATTTCTCCACCGCCTCCAAATAGCGTTCCAGATACCCTTCATTCGGATAGGTGGGCTCGATGAGTTCTGTGTCACGCCTCTCGATCACCCAAAGAGATACCCCGTCGGCTGTAGAAACAGAGCAGCGGCGGTACCCGCTGAAGGGCACCCCTTCGATCCACCCCGTCATTCCGTGCGCCATCAGGAAATCCGCAATCGATTCCACCGCCACGGCGATGCCGACGATCGGCTGGTCCTTATCTCTGACCACAATGCGCGGCAACTGCGCTCCAGGATGATAGAAGACGCGGTATGAGGGTGTCGCATGCTGCGATACGAATCCCGTCTCCTCCAGCTCTCGTTCTAACGAGGGTGAGCTTCCGACAACGACATGGTCGAGCCAGTCGAACAGACGGGTGCTGGTATGAAGCGACAAGTCGCGCTGCAGACTCTGAATAAAAGGATTGCTGTTGCAGGAAGCCTCCAGGATACGTGCCACAAGGGCTTCCGCCTTCGGTTGGCAGACCCATTCCAAGGGAAGGTTAGCAGACATGACGGCCTCCTCGCGACTCGTTAATCTTTACAAGTAACAGAGAAATTCAGTTAATGGCAAGACTAGGCTGGCTTATTCTGAGGTTGAACTGATTCTAGCCTATTTTCATATGCATGGAGAGCTCTCAGCATCTTCTCTTTCGCCACGGTGTAAGCATTCTTATAGTCACCTTCAGGTATTTCCCTCGCAGAAATCTGAGCGCGCAAAGCCGTAATTTCTTTTTTCATGGCTGTAGACTGTTTGTCATCTAAACGCTGTCCCGGATTGAGACCCTTCAAGACGATAGCATTCTTGGCAATCATCTGCGCCATATTCTCTGCGGCCTTGTCACAGCCTTCAATAAAAGTTTGATTAGCAGAATCGACACTTGCCAATAGCCGAAAGGTATTTTTCAAAGGTGTCAAATCAATATCTGTTCTGATGTCCAGCTTTTCACTAAAGAGCGTCAAGGTTATTTCACTATCGATACGCCTCAGAAATTCTTGGGGACTAATCAGCGGATATTGATTCCTCCAATTCATGAAGGTTTCCACATATGGTGCCCGAAATTCTCCACTTTGATTACAGATATTTTCAAGACCTTGCTGCAATTCCACAAGCTTCTTAAATTCTTCTGGATAGGCTTTCTCCATTCCTATCTTACGAAGTTCATTTATATCAGCTTTCATATCTTCAAGTGTTTTTCGAGTATGTTCCCTAAAGCCTACGGCAATGGTTTCCGTGCGCTTGAAACGATCTTCCATGTCCTGATACTTCTCTTTTTCTTCTGCTTTGTTACTGTCTTTTAAATGCGCAACCTTATCAAGTTCATTTTTGTGGTCCTTCATTTGAACTACTTCGGCTCGGACCCATCCTTGTAATCCGTTAAAAAATGAACTATATTTTTGAGGAACTCCCTGAAACATCTTGCCTTGCGCCAGAATTTCATTATAAAGCGCCTTTTGCTGCACCTCGCGCTCCAGTTTTCCTTCTTGTGTGAAGGTTCCGATGTCACTCGATGCTGTTTGTCTTTGTGTTTTGTTTGTCTCTTTGGAGTATTGCGCTTTTATATTAAAAAATTTTAATATTCCTTCCGCCGCCTTAAACAGACTGCGCAAAAAAGAAAATGAACTTTTAGTTTCAGTCTTTACTTCAACTGGCAATTCCCTCTTTTCTGATTTAGCTGGAACTTCGGGCTTTGTCTCCCCTTCAACTGCACCCTTTTCTTGATAAGCGGCCTGTTGCTTCTCCAGCGTCGATATTTTGCGATTCAGTTTATCCAGTTGATTCTCTTCAAGCAAAGTGCGATCTTGAGCTTGCAGCAGGTTGCGCTGTTCGCGCAGATTTCCTAATGTCGCTTTGTTCCCTTCAAATTCAACATGTGAGGCAGGCGATTCTATTGACTCGGGAGGAAGTTCTGCATCCAATTTTTCAAGTTCGCGCCTAGCACTTTCATATTCTTTCCTAAGGGCATTAACTGCTTGCTGATCTTTTCCCTTGATGCTTTCATTGGAAATCTTTTCCATTACAGCGCGATAAGGCTGGAGAAGCAAATTCCGCGTTTTATTGAGAAGGCCCTTCATATCGTTGATAAGCTTTTGGTTCTCAGGAGTCTTTGTTTCTTTTGAAAGAGATTCGATTTCATTATGCAAGTCTTTTGCTTGCGAAACAAGAGCATCTTCAAGAGATTGCACTTGATGCTCCTGCATGGGCCTAGCCTCTGCAGGCGGCTGACTCAGCGCCATTTGACCAAGACGCGCCGTGGCTTTTTCTTCAGGCTTTACAGGCGTGGCTGTTTGGCGGGCTGTTGTTTCAGTTTGCCGCGTTACACCTATATTGGTATGTACTACTGGATCGGGTAGTCCACCATCTATTGGCATATACAAACATTCCCTGTTAATTATATTTTATAATAATTAACAAATATATGTTAATGTATAATTTAAACGATCATCAGCGAAGCGGCGTTTTCCAGCTTCTGGAGGAGGCCGCTCTGAAAGTCATAGACTTCATCGGGAGAGATGCGACTGCAGAGGCTGCGCAGACTATCCCCGTGGACGAGGATAAAATCGACATCATGGAGGGAGGCGAGGAGGTTGACAAACTCTTCATCGGGCTGATTGTCTTTGACATAGACGAGCAGATCCCAGTCATGGCGGAGGCCGAGTTCGCGCAGGTTGCTGAAGAGTTTAGGGCTGAGGCCCTCGTCGGTTGAGAGGCCGAGAAGGGCGAATTTGCGTCCATGGAGCGCCTGCTGCAGGGCGAAGAGGTGCTCCTGGTCGAAGACCTTGTTGACGACGTCCTGCTCGAGGAGGCGACGGGCCAGGTCAGAGAGGGAGACGCGAGCGCAGCCAACGCGTTCGATGGCGATACCTGCGGCGACATTGGAGAGCTGAATGGCTTCTGCGACCGTGAGATCATTGGCCATCGCGCAGGCCAGCATGGCCAGGACGGTATCCCCTGCGCCTGTGACATCCTTGACTTCGCGCGCCCGGACAGGGAAATCCTGGCGGTTGCCATCTCTGTAAAAGAGCGAAATGCCTTCTTCAGATCGAGTAACCATAAGCATCTCAGCCTGAGAGAGTTGCAGAACTTTGGCGGCGACCTGATCGAGTGGGGCTTCGCGGGGAAGGCCGGCGGCGGCATAGGCTTCGGAAAGGTTGGGCTTCAGAATGGTCGATTGGGCATATTTGGCAAATTCGATCCCTTTTGGATCGGCGATGATGGGAATGGAGCGTTCGCGCCCCAAGCGGATGATCGCCCGAAGAAGTTCATAGGTCAGAAAACCTTTGCCATAGTCGGAAATCGCGATCACTTTAACTTCCTGGAGCAGATCCGGCAGCAGCTCGATTACCTTTTGCTGCAGCTCGAGAGAGAGCGGAATCACCTGCTCATGGTCGACCCGGACGATCTGCTGATTGTCGGCGATGATGCGGATTTTGATGGGTGTGGGGTAAGCAGGCTGCGTGAGAATGCCGCGCGTGTCGATCTGTTCCTCTTCGAAAGCGTTGAGAAGGCGCTCTCCTCCCAGATCATTGCCTACGCGCCCGATGGCGACCACATCGCAACCCATGGAAACCAAGTTGAGCAGCACGTTTCCGGCACCGCCGAGGCGATGCTCTTCGCGCTGCACATGGACGATGGCCACAGGGGCTTCGGGGGAGATGCGCCGCGCTTTGCCAATCGTATAGGTATCGAGCAGGATATCGCCGATCACAAGGACCTTGTTGCGACCTAAGCGGCTGAATGTTCCCGTCAGTCTTACCATGTGGTACCCGGCGTCAGATAGTTGCGAACATATTCGATGACAGAATCTTCAAGAGGTTGGCACTTGGTTTCTGACCCTAGTACAGCCTCCGTTTTGTGCATGTCGGCGCAAGTGTAGTTCTGATATTTACCAATCAGATCGACAGGCATGTCGATGTAGTCGATCTTAGTCTGCTGACCGAGCGCCTTGAAGACAGCGCTGGCCATTTCATTCCAGGTGGAGGCGCGCCCGCTGCCAATATTGAAGATTCCTGTGGCCTGGTTATCCAGAAAAGCACAAGTCATGCGCGCCACATCTTTGACATAGATAAAATCGCGTTTCTGTTCCCCGTCACCAAATTGGTTGGGTTCAGAAGATTTGAAGAGACGGATGACGCCATCGCGTTTTGCCGTGGGCAAGATATGGGTGATCGCTGAGGCCATTCTCCCCTTGTGATATTCGTTGGGGCCGAAAACGTTGAAATACTTGAGGCCGACAGCACGCTCCAAAAGCCCTTCACGCTTAAGCCAAAGATCGACGAGGTGCTTGGAATAGCCATACATGTTGAGGGGATGGTAGCTCTCCAGCGTGGCATGTTCATCGGAAAAACCGCGATTGCCATCACCATAGGTGGCAGCCGAAGAGGCATAGATAAAGCGCTTGCCATGTCTGAAGGCATATTCGGCGAGACGGATCGTGAAACGGTAATTATTTTCCAGCAGATAGCTAGCATCTGTCTCCACCGTGCTGCTGCAGGCGCCCAGATGGATGAAGGCCTTGATCTCCTCTTCACGCCCTTTCAGCCAGTCGAAAAACTGATGCTTTGGAATAAAGTCGACAAACTGCTTGCCAACAAGGTTCTTCCACTTTTCCGTCTTGGCTAGCTCGTCGACTACGATAATGTTGGAATGCCCCTGGTCATTCAGATGACGGATCACGCCAGATCCTATAAAGCCTGCGCCGCCCGTGACGACGATATTCTGCCGTTTCATCTAAGACTCCTGAGAAAATGAAAACCATTTTAATGCAAATGCGGATTAGAGGGAAGGGGCAACCTTGCGTCCTTGCCTAGAACAATTAAAACAGATAGAATTCACATCATTTATTAATCAAAGGATTTATTATGAGCGCAGTTTCTACTTTACGAGATTTATACGGGCGCATTGATCAATTGCGTCAAGAAACTTCCACAGATTCAGATTTTGACCGTCGTTTTCAAAGCGTTATCAAAGATGACTTGCATCGGTTGAGAGCTCTTTGCAATGAAAAGAGAAGTTGTAGCGATTTCATGGGTATGCAAATTGCTGCCCTGGAAAGATTGCAACCCTTTATCAACGATCTTCAACGCTCGGTGACCAATCAGGATAGGACCTTGTCAGTCAGAGTCATCGGTGAGCACCAGGGTGCCCTTTCGGACGAAATTGCAAAAGCGAAAGCAGGTCTGGCAAAATGCGAGGAAAAAATCGTTCAATGTGAAAAGGAGATCCCTGAAAATGTTCAGAAATGGGAAGAAAAACGCTTACGCAAAATCGCTAAGCGCCTGCTGCTAGAGGAGGCCAAGAACGCTTTCCCAACAGAACGCAGCAGGCTCGCTACCCTTCAAGCAGCCGTGTCTTCTTACGATCGCGAGATCAAAAAACTTGAAGCAAAGCTTTCTAATTATAACCAGTTAGGCAATAGGCTGCGAGATCCAATGACCACCACGGGCAATACATTGAGCGAGCTTCGGTCGGTAAGGGGCATGAAAGACGACCTCAACAGCCATATCGATTTTTTATCTTTTCGATTTGATAGTTTCATTGTACTTGCGGGAAACATTCAAGACAACAGATGGTCTGAAACGAGATCTCTCCGCGTGATCGCCCAGAACCACTCCGATTCCCTTGTGATGATGCGCAAGATCCGGCAAGGAGCCCAAGAAGAGCTTCAGATGCATGAGGCCATGATGCAAACGTCACTAAAAGCAGACAAGTTATTCCAAATGATCAGCTCACAAAAATTATCTGAAGATGAAACCTTACAAGCAGAGTGGCTTCCCAAATGGACAGAAATCGAAAGCGTCTATAGAAGTTACAGAGCCAAAGCTTTAACTTAATTATTCTTGACATCCAGGTATGGAATTTCGATAAGGAAGTCCATGCCGAAGACAAGTATTTTTTTTATTTTTCTTGGTTTGTTCGCGTTGCTTCCCTTCAGCAGCCAAGCTCGTGACCACTCTCTTCCAGCCTATAATATGACTGTCGGCGATGGCTTCGTCTGGTTTCGTTGTGCCAAGGTGGGCACCCGAACAATCTACAACATCTTGTCAACACAAGCCGTCCTGGTAAAGAACCAAAGCCGCATTGCCTTTGATCCCATCAGATATAAAAAGTCTTTCAAATTTGCATTTGTCAGGAACCCTTGGGATCGCATGGTCTCCTGCTATTTCAATAAAGTAGTCACCCAATGCCATCCCAATTTTGCCCTATGCTTTGGAAGAAGCTTTGAAGAGTTTGTCTATTATATCAATAGCTGTGACTTAGCCAAATCCGATATCCACATCCGGCTCCAGACCGAATTGATTCCCATCGAGCATGTTGATTTTATCGGTAGAATGGAAAGCTTTTCGGAGGATCTAGGCTACGTGCTGAATAAGCTGGGCATCCGTTATCGCACTATCCCGAGAAAAAACCGTTCCTCGCACGAACACTACAGCAAATACTACAATAACATCACCAGAAAGATCATTGCCGACAAGTACAAAGCCGATATCAAAGCCTTTGACTATCGATTCGAGACTGAAGGCTCTTGATATCTTTGCTCGTTTGCCCTATGCTGCTTTACTGAAGATGCGCGCGTGGAGGGCAAAATGAAACGTTCCGTTTTCCTACTTGTGCTTGGCCTTTTTTCTCCTACGCTGTTGTTGGCATTCAGCCAATTTGATACCTATCAGGAAGCGGCTTTTTATCATTACAATTCCAGACCACAGTGGGAGCTCGCTTTTCAGATTCTGCGCGACTACCCGCTGAAAGGAAATGAAACGATCCTCAACGTGGGATGCCGCTCTGGGCGCGTCGCCGCCTTTCTTGCAGATAAGCTCCACGACGGCAAAGTGATCGCCATCGATTCCAACGAAGGTATGATCGAATTTTCCCGCCTCAACTTCTGTCCCAGGCTCTATTCAAACCTACGTTTTATTCAAAATGACACCCTGGAAAACTATTTCTCAAATGTCATTGATGTTGCCGTCTCATTTTCCTCACTGCACTGGTTCCCCGAGCAGAAAATATTTCTTTCTAAGCTGCACCAGGCCCTGAAATCCGGAGGAAAGGTCCTTTTTCTTATCCCAGCCACCCCCGTCAAAGAGGTTTCAGATGTCTTCGCAGACTTAAGCGCCAAGGAAGAGTGGCGCGATTACTTTAAAAACTATGTGCATCCCCGCAAAAAATATACGGCTGAAGAGTATCGCGCTCTGTTACAAGAGGCCGGCTTTAAAGAGATTGAGATCGACGTCATCCCTTTCCATTACGCCTTTGACACCAAGCGCGATCTGATCGACTGGTGGAGTGCCTTCTCCCCCTTTCTCAGGACCCTGCCCATCGAAAAGCGCTGTGCCTTTCTTGCCGATTTTTGCCAGTGCTTTGTCCGCCACCATCCCCTTCAAGCAGACAATCGCATCCCCTTCAAGGAAAATCATCTCTTTATCCGCGCGGTGAAGTGAAAGCGACCTGCTTGACTTAAATTTTGATATTGTCAAAAGTCATATCTTCAGGCTAGCCATCAATTTTACTTTAGGCAGAACACGATGAAATTCGCTCGATGTATCTTATCATGTCTGACAGTCATCTGTCATTTTCCAGGTACCTGCACAGAAGTACCTGAGCCCTACTTCTCCCTACAGGATCTGCCTTTTGATGGGCATGGCTGGTTTCTGAATGCAGAACAGATGGAAAACTGCTTGAATGCGAAAGAGATCAAGACGGTCATCGAGGTAGGCTCATGGTTGGGCACATCGACGCGATTCATTGCAGAAAAAGTTCCTCCTGCTGCTAAAGTGTATGCCATTGATACGTGGGCAGGCTCCCCAAACGAAGCGGAACAATTAAAAGATCCCCGCATGCCCTATCTCTACCAACTTTTTCTCTCGAATGTCAAACATGCTAATCTGGCACACAAAATCATTCCTGTCAGGATGAACTCTTTAGAAGCCGCAAGAGCATTAAATGTGAAGGCAGATCTCATATATATCGATGCCTCTCATGACGAAGAAAGCGTCTATCAGGATGTCGTTGCCTGGAGTGACCATCTGGCACCCGGTGGCATTATGACAGGTGACGATTGGGCTTGCGAAGCTGTAAGACGCGGTGTCATACGCGCAGCTGCCAAACTCAATCAGTCGATCCATGGAGAAGGTAACTTCTGGCGCTTCATTGAGCCAAACTTATAATGTCGAGAACAAGTCTTGTACTGTAGTAATCGGTAAATATAAAGCCAGCGGGTCGTTCTTGTAGCTTACAAAACCAAGTTTTTCATAAAACTGTTTCACATCGTGATTTTTGGCGTCTACAATAATGCCATAGGCTGCAACCGACAAAGATGCTTCCAATATTCTTTTCAAACCATCAATCAGAAGTCTCTTTCCTATGCCATTACCCTGAAATCTTGTATCGACAGCCAATTTTCCTATGCGCGCCACCGGAATGGGATATTTAGGAATGCCCTTCTGATACTGATCAGGAAGATGTTTAAATTCTATGCAGGCCATGCTGACTGTGTAATATCCTACGACCTGGTTTTCATTCAAAAATACGAAGGTTTTCCCAATCCCCTTTTTGTGATTTGTTCGCGCAAACCGCAATAAATAGGCATCCAGATCCAAATTTCCGCAGGAGAAACTTTGATAGGCGCTTGGAAGAACTTCGTCTAGTGCTCGTGAAACTAACACATTCTTACTCGAATTTGACCGTTCGACGATGTTCCAGAAGGGCTTTCTTTAACTCTTTATTGGGTTTAGGCGGGTTTTGCAAGGCATTCAAAAATGCATCTCTATCTTCGTCTGATAGCACGATCGACGTATTTTGCCGTAGGATTTCAGAAGCCTTTTCAACGGCCGTCATGCGCAGAAATGAAGACAGATTCATCCCCAATATTCCAGCAGCCGTTTCAAACTGTTTGCGTTCTTGGTGCGTCGTTCTAAACTCGACACGATCCTCTTTCATAGTACCTCCATCAGATCTTTCATTATAGCATAAATGTACGGTGATTGTACAACAATTTTCATCCGATTCAGCCATTGCCTCTTCGAAATACTTTGCCTAAAAAACATCAAAGTGACATTCTTTTTTCAAAACAAGGAGAGAACATGTCATTATTTAATAACATTAACACTATTAATGCCAGGCTTGAATCTGTATTATTAAATCCTCGGCCATTACAAAATTCTGGTGTCACAGTAAATGAACTTAATGCATTGATTATTACAATCAACAATCTGGCTGGCCAAGTTTGCCATTTCCAGAACAGAAATCATTGGTGAATAAAGTAAAATTGCTAGCTACTCGCGTAGAAAGAGAATTTGCGCGAGAAGGTGGAAATCAGATAGCCCAAGCGTTGCGCACTGCAGCAAACAAAGTCATGCGCCAAGCGCCTCCACCAGCAGCTGCTGGCATACCTCCAAACACATTGACGACGCTCACATCAGACCAACGCTTAGGAAAGGCAGAAAAGGCCATTCACTCGCCAGAAAAGCCATTGCAGCCTGCTGCGAAGGAAACTCAGCAAGTCGTTTTACCGCCAGACGATGAGCGTTTTGAAAGTGTTGTTCTTCTCAATCAGTGGCTAGAGAAAGTAAACCATGGGGAAAAGACATTGAAAGAAGCCGGTCTGTCAGAAACTGCTCTGAAAGAGATGATAGCAAAAATAAAAGGCATGGAACCAATGCCTCTGTGTCTCCCCTTATACGGTCAAATGCTGATCAAAAATTTGCTTTCGCTGGCCGCACATGTCGATCAAGAATATGGGAACAAAACATTGGTTGTAGATTTGCTAGCATTAGCGACAGGAGGTAACCCTGAAGAGATTGCAACTATTTACGAGAGCTTGCCCAAGCCCCCTCGGGGCATTACTAGACTCTATCACTTTTATGTGGATCTGACTGACGACCAATTGGCTAAGTTGGTTAACGCCTGTCCGGATATGTCTGAGTTAGTGATTAAAAGTAAACTGCTTACCCAGGCAGGTATTCAGCACATTGAACGTCTCACTCAATTGCGCAAATTGGTGATCACAGGGTCCAGTCTCCCAAGTCCGACTTTCACAAGTCTTGACTTATCGAAGTGCCCGCAACTGCAATTTCTTGAAATCAACTGGTGTGAAGATTGTACCAGTTTGAACCTGGAAAATTGTCACAATCTAACGGAAGTCAGTTTGAGTTTTACAGGACTTAAGACACTGAAATTTTCGGAGGCTTCAAAGCTCAAAACAGTGAATCTTTTTTGCAATCAGCTGCAAGAAGTCCAACTGCCCGAGCAGGCTAATGCCCTGGAATTTTTTGCCATCACTGCGCCTACTCAGCAAAAAGTACAACTGTCCGATAAATCCTTTGCCGCAGTGGGACCTACAACCCGTATCGATATGCCCCTAATTGCGCCAAAACTCTGTGGCTTTAGGTGTAGAGGAACTCGCATTGCGCAGCTGACTTTTCCGATCAATGCGCCTCTCATCCGCCACGTGGATGTTCGTGACAACCGCTTCTTAACAAAGATCGATTGGCCCTCTAAGGATCGTCAGCGTCGGGAACCTTGCCTCGATGCTTTGGAAAAATTTGACGGTTCTTTGACCGCACTCAGTGACCTAAGCGCTCTAACCAAAGCCCACAATCTGACCATTTTGCAGATGAATGGATGCACGAATGTTCCAACTTTAGATTTAACACAATGTGCAAAACTCGAAGCCGCCGAATTCATCGACTGCCCAAATCTGGCTGGCGTTACGCTACCGCCAGATGCTCCAAAACTTCGCATGGTGAAAATCGTTCTGTCTCCTAAGCTTACAACAGAAACGGTAACTCCCTTCGAAAGATACAAAACTCAAATTCAATTCGAAAAGCATGATCTGGATGAAATGAGAGCGAAGTAATTGGCGTAAAGATTCGCAGAGGAAGGGGTGAATACCCCTTCCTATTGCTATAAGCAATTCGATTTAAACCTTTAAAGCACCTGAATAAACAGCTAACGCAGCCAGTGCTACGAGCATGCAGGATACTGCTGCAAAGGCATAGGGTTTATAAGAGAAATGTTTTAGATCTTCCTCGCTTTTGAATTTTTTGAGCTTATTCAATTGAAATTCAAAAGTCGTCATCTTGTTCGCTAATATTGCATAGTTTTCGGTACCAATCGGCAAACCATGCTTCACATCATTTTGCTTTAAGTAAGTACTCAAATCCGCCAATTCATTTTGGCGTTCAGCAATGATATTTTTTAAAAACGTCGAATGATTTCGGTCTGGAAAATTAACTTTGTTTCTTTGATAATCTACAAGATTACCATGAATCACTTTTAGATTTGCTTCCACAAGGGAAATCTTATACCGAGCACGATCGAGCGCAGTAGGCGCAGGCATTGCGTTGTGCCTTACAATCCGTACACTGGGTTGATACTGTTGCCCGACTGGGGCTGCGTTTGTAGTTTGCATGATTTATCTCCTTTTTAAATAATTAAATGATGAATCTATATTCTCGAACCCTTAAAAGCGCCTGAATAAACCGCTAGCGCAGCGAGTGCTACGACCGTGCACGATGCAGCAGCATTGGAATAGGGTTTGTAACTATTTTATCAGCATACCTTTGTGCGGATGACTGGTACTCTGTTTCTGAGTTGTTGGCCCATATCCACTGAATCAACTTGACCGCCTAACATTTTATCTCCACTAAAAAATATTAACAATTATAATTAAAGTGCAAATTAAAAGCAACAATAAATAATTAAAATGGTATTTTACTAGTACCAATTATCGCTGGTTCGGTTGGCAAATTCTACGGCATATATCTCACAACCTGGGATAACGGGCCGCATCGCTGCGCCAGCACAGAAAAAGCTGGAGCCTGAACCCGACAGCATGACATCAGGATATCCCTGGCTCATCAGGTGGCTCTTTAGGGCTGCGAGTTTGGGCGTCACTAACAAAGCCGCCTCTTCAAGATCGTTGAAATAACAGGGTGAGCCGGCAAGAAACTGATTCAAGGCAAGCTCGGGGTCGCGCTGAGGGAGCCGGGTGGCATCCAACCTTCCGTAGACGGCCGGCGTCGATGTGCCTTGAGAGGGTTTGACGATCCAGATGGTCTGAGGATGAAGGGGCTGAAGGGATTGGACGATCTCCCCGCGACCCGTGCAGTAGGCTGTGCCGCTAGAGAGAAAAAAGGCCACGTCTGAGCCAATCTCTCCTGCCCATTGCACAAGGGTCTCTGGGTTTGCTGGATAGTTGTGGAGCTGATTGAGCGCCCAAAGAGTAGTGGCCGCGTTGCCACTGCCGCCGCCAAGGCCTGCCTGATGCGGGATTTTCTTGTCGAGGTGGACGTGCAGGCCGAAATTCAGGCCTGTTTTGCGACGAAACAGATTGGCGGCTTTGAGAACCAAGTTGGAGCTGTCTGTAGGCAGCGTCGGATCGCTGCAGGTGAGCTGATCGCGTTCGGCGAGGGTAAAGTCGAGCGTGTCGAATAGCGAGATGGCCTGAAATAGAGAGGCAAGCTCGTGGTAGCCGTCTGGACGGCGGCGCAGGATGCGGAGAAAGAGGTTGATCTTAGCGGGTGAGCGAAGTTTCATAAAAGATGCGGCCGCCATAGGCGTGCGGCCGCACAGGATTTATGCGTGATGTTCTTCAGGAACGACTTTCAGCGTAAAGGTGGCAGTGATTCCCTCTTTCAATTTTGCAGCAATCGGGAAAACACCTGTCTCTTTAATGGGGTGCTTGAGAGCGTTCTGAATCGCCTTTTTATCCACATGGCGTGAAATTTGCTTCTCGAGCAGATCAGCGACATCGTGCGCCGATACGGATCCATACATGTGGCCTTCATGATCGACTTTCACCATCGTTTCAATGGTGACGCCTTCAATTGCGGCGGCGAGCTCTTCAGCTTCTTGCTTATCTTCGACCGCTTTCTGACGGCGCTCTTCCTGAAGGCGCGCCTGCATCTTCAGCGCTCTTTTGTCCGCCAGCACAGCAAATCCCTGAGGAAGGAGGAAGTTGCGCGCAAATCCAGGCTTTACAGTGACAATATCGCCGCTGCGCCCTAGATCATCGACATCTTTCATCAATAGCAATTTGTTAGCCATAACTCTTCATCTCCTTAGGGTTTAAACTTCTGCCACGAATGGCAAAAGAGCCATATAGCGGGCGCGCTTGATTGCAAGAGCCAACTTCTTTTGAAAATGGGACGACACGCCGGTAATGCGCCTTGGCAAAATCTTGCCCCGTTCTGTGATAAACTTCTGCAGGGTATTAATATCCTTGTAATCGATATCCTTGAAGCCGCCCGTCACGAAAGGACAGCGCTTGCGCTTTCTGGAACGAAACTCGGGTGGTTCAGCGGAACTTAATCTTGGTTTTCTTGGAATCATTGTACTTCCTCCAGAACTTTGAATTCGATTTTTTCCAGCACCTTATCTGTACGCAGCGTCACGAAGCGCACGAGGTCTTCGTTGAGATGGTACTCTTGCCACAGCTCTTCGATAGCCGCAGGTATCAGGTTGAAATAGACGATGTAGTAATGCCCTTCCCGATGTCCTTCGATCGGGTAAGCCAGACGACGGCGTCCATGGTCGTGGATTTTGACGATCTCTCCACCATGCTGGGTGATGCCAGCCTGGATCTTATCCAGCGCTTTGCGGCGGGCTTCCTCGCTCAAGGTCGCTCTGATGACATACATCCCTTCGTAAAGGTTTTGCTTGTGTTGACTCATGTTGGTCTCCTAAATTAACTTTTTTTGCCGGCGCATTGATGCGATTCATCACCGTCTGAACGGGAACGCACATCAAGTCGCTTAAAGCCACACCGGCTTTTTCCAATAACACTGGTAGCGCCGCCATCTCTTCGCTTGAGAAAGCATCCAGGACATAATCCGCTAACGTCTGCTCTTTCTCTGGCCTGCCTCTTCCAACTCCTAAGCGAAGCCGCATATAGTGCGAGGTGCCGATATGCGCTTCTACACTCTTAAGGCCATTATGCCCTCCGGCACTCCCCTCAGCTCTGAGACGCATTGTTCCAAAATCGATGGCTACATCGTCACAGGCTATCGCCAGATGGTCGACCGGTACTTTGTAATAGTCGAGCAGGGCCCGGATTGCCCGCCCGCTTTCATTCATATAGGTCAAGGGCACTGCCAGGATCACTGTTTTCCCTGCAAAGTTCCCCTTAGCTACGAGGGCCTGAAAGTGTCTATCCTCTTTAACGACCCATCCCAAGCGGCGCGCCATGTCTCTGATGACAAGCTCTCCATAATTGTGGCGCGTTTTCTCATAGCGCTTTCCGGGATTGCCCAGTCCTGCTATTACCCAAGATTCTTCCATTATTTCTTAGCGATCACCACGGCGACTTCATGAAGATCGGCCAGAGGTCTGACATCCTTTGGAATCTCCAGTTCGTTCAAGCGCTTCACTTCAAAAAGGCCCAGGCTCTTCACATCGAGATTGAAGCTAGATGGAAGATCCTTTGGCAGGCAGCGGACGCGCAGATAGCGGATGACCTGGCGCAAGACGCCGCCCAGCTTGATGCCGACACAGTCGACAACACCCGTGCATTCAATAGGCACTTTGACGTTGATCTTCTCGTTCGCGAGCATCTCTTCAAAATCCAGATGGGTGACCTGATAGGTAGTCGGAGCATACTGGATCTCTTTGATAAGCGCGTGGCGCACGTGGCCTTTCTCATCGACCAGGTCAAAGACAGTCGTTGGCAAATGGCCGTTCTGGACCTTGCGCATAAGGCCTGTGAAGTCGATCCCATGGACCGAGATTGTTTCAGAAGCCTTCTTGCGGTTATAGATGATCGCGGGGATGTTGCCTTCACGCCGGATCTGATTGATTTCCGATTTATTTTTTCCCTTGCGAGGGAACACTTTAAGTTTCATGACGCCTCCAAATAACTTTACTCAAATAGTGAAGAGATGGACTCGCTTGACTGGATGCAGCGAATTGCTTGACTTATGAGAGGGGCCACAGACACGTACCGCACCTTTGTCGTTCCCGACAGGCGCGGAGTGCGCGGAATGGTATTACTAACCCATAGTGCCTCGATCAAACTATCCTCGATCAACGCTGCCGATGGCCCCACTAAAACTCCATGGGTCACAACAGCAAAGATCCTCTTGGCACCCTTCTCACGGCAAGCTTTCGCTGCTGACACTAAGGTTCCAGCTGTGGAACTCATATCGTCAGCGAGAAGTACATCTTTTCCTTTTACATCCCCGATGAAATTCGTGACTTCCACGAGACTTTCATGGATGCGGCGCTTGTCGACAATAGCTAAGTCGACTCCCAGCGCTTTTGCATACGACCCGGCCAGCTTTACGCTGCCCACGTCTGGGGCCACGACGGCACACGTTTCTCTTGCGAGATCCGGCACCTCTTTTCTGATAGCTGCCGTCAATACCGGCTGGCCATGCAGATGGTCCACAGGGATATCAAAAAATCCTTGTATCTGCCCCGCGTGCAGATCGATGGTCAACAGCCTGGTCGCTCCCGCATTCACCAGAACATTGGCGACCAGCTTTGCCGCGATCGGCACCCGGGACTGCTCCTTGCGATCCTGGCGGCAATACCCATAATAGGGCATCACGACCGCGATGCTGCGCGCCGAGGCTCGCTTCAGAGCGTCGAGAAGGATCAGCAGCTCCATCAAATAGTTATTGGGATCCAAAGCGATCGTCTGCAGAACAAACACATCGCGGCCACGCACACTTTCCAGGATCTGGATGGATAATTCGCCATCCGGAAACTGACCCAGCTTGACCTTTCCCAGCTGCACCCCGAGAAGCAAAGCCATCTCTTGCGCCAGCTCCGGATGCGAAGATCCGGAAAACAAAATGAAGCGCGATTCGGCCTCTTGCATCTCTCTCGACATTTATGTATTGGGGTGGAAGGATTCGAACCTCCGCATGGCGGTACCAAAAACCGCTGCCTTACCGCTTGGCGACACCCCAGCAGATAAAGAAATATGCTAATGTGACAGAGAATTATTTGCAACACTAAAAAACCATGATCGGCTATATTGGTAAATGTTCATCACACCACCCTTTTCTGGGTGAGCGAGACGTGCAAGTTGGCCAGATTCCTGCGGAGGCAATAGCCGAAGCGCTATTGCCGACGAAGAAGCTGGGCAAATTGCGCGTCGCAGCCTCCCAGAAAAGGGAAGGGTGGTGAATATTTACCTACTAGTGCGGGAATATGTACTGCGTTCACATTGCTTCGGAATTGGCTCCAGTTGCTAAAGTGGGGGGACTGGCCGACGTTCTCCTGGGACTATGTCGCGAACTTTCCTGGAAAGGACACGATGTCGACATTATCCTCCCAAAATATGACTGCCTGAATATCGACGATATCCGCGATTTCGCGATCGACATCCCCGATCTGCTGACCTTTTACGAAGGCGAATGGCATCACAATACTGTCTGGATTGGCTGGGTAGAAAATCTCAAGGTCTACTTCATCGAGCCTCACAACCCGCGTCTCTTTTTTAATCGGGGCTGCTTTTACGGCTGCGAGGACGATCTCGAACGCTACCTGTATTTCAGCAGAGCCGCGATGGAGTTCCTGTACAAAAAGACGCTCCGTCCGGATATCATCCATCTGCATGACTGGCAGACAGCCGCCATCGCTCCCCTTTTCCGCGAAATGTACCAGGCTCTCGACTACACGGGGCCGAAACTGGTCTTCACCATCCATAACATCGAGTACCAGGGCAAATGTATTCCTGCCGATCTGGACAAAATCGGACTCAAAGGAGATTCTTATCTCGTTGCGGAAAAGCTCCAGGACCCCATGTCCCCTCAGCTGACAAATCTGCTGAAGGGCGCCATTGTCTACTCGGACTATGTGACGACCGTATCGCCAAGCTACGCAAAAGAGGTGAAGACTCCTGCAGGTGGTCGTGGACTGGATAAAGTGCTGATCCAATATGAGAATAAATTCAGCGGCATCCTCAATGGCATCGACTATTCCTACTGGAATCCTGAAATTGACAGGCACCTTCCCGCCCATTTTTCCTCCCGCGAGGCACCCACCAGCAAAAAGGACCATAACACAATCGACCGCAAAGCCTATGTGAAGTTGATGCTGCGTGAACAGCTCCTACTGTCCGAACAGCACAAGCCGATTGTGGGCTGCATTGCCCGCCTTGTCCCGCAGAAAGGGGTCGAATTGATCAAGCACGCTTTGAATTTCACCGTTTTCAACGGAGGGCAGTTTGTCCTGCTGGGTTCAAGTCCTATCCCCAGCATCAACGCCGAGTTTCAAGCCTTGAAACACCATTTTGCGGAAGATCCCAACGTGCATCTGAACCTGCATCATAATGAAGAGCTGGCGCACAGGATCTACGCTGGGGCAGATATGTTCATCGTCCCCTCCATCTTTGAGCCTTGCGGCCTCACTCAGATGATCGCGCTCAAATATGGTACAATTCCTATTGTACGCAAAACAGGGGGCCTTGCAGACACAATTTTCGATGTGGATAATTCGGGCAGGCCGTTCGAAAAAACCAATGGCTATACCTTTGACTTTCCCGACGCTCCTGGCTTGGAGTCAGCCCTGAAACGCGCTTTTGACTGCTGGTTCCACGATCCGGAAAAATGGCGCAAGCTCATGATCAATGGGATGAACATTGACTTCAGCTGGAACCATCCCTCAAATTTGTATCTTGAAGTCTATCACAAACTCACAGGCAAAGGTGGACCCGCTTGAGCATTGCCAACTATTTAACCTTTATCCGCATCTTCATCAGCCCGATCTTTCTGCTCGTTTATCTGGAGCATGACAAGATGGGGATTAGCGCCACTCTTTTGCCTTACGTCCTTCTCTTCCTGCTGGGGGTATCGGAACTGTCCGATGCCTTCGATGGATTTCTCGCGCGAAGATACAACCAGGTGACCGATCTTGGAAAGATCCTCGATCCCATGGCGGACAGCATTTCCCGCATCTCCGTCTTTTTGACTTTCACCCTTGATCCGGTGCGCCTTCCCATGCTCCTCATCTTTGTCTTTATCTACCGCGATTCTGTCATCAGTACCCTCAGGACTGTCTGTGCTTTGAAGGGGTTTGCTCTTGCCGCCCGTCCCAGCGGCAAAATCAAAGCGGTTGTCCAGGCCATTTCGGCCTTCATCATCCTCATTCTCATGATCCCTCATTCGCTTGGCTCCCTTTCCACAGAGCATTTGAGAGATATCAGCGCCCTTATTGTGACATTCGCAGCGGCGTACACGGTGCTTTCGGGCATCGACTATCTGATCGCAAATTCCATCTATATCAAAAAGATCCTGACAGATTCCGAATCCCATCATGAAAAATCCTGAATTCGACATTCTGGGGATCGGAGCGCCTTTCTGGGATTACATTCTTCTCGTCAGCGAAGATTTCCTCTCTTCCCTGACGCAAGCAAAAGGAGGGGTCGATTTCATTGACGCCACCGCCTTTCGCCGCATCATCGACCAGAGCAAGATGCCTGTGACACTTGCTGCAGGGGGCAGCTGCGCCAACGCCATCAAAGGACTGGCCCATCTAGGCCATCGCTGCGCCCTTTTAGGCAAAGTTGGAGCTGACGAAGCGGGCAAAACATTTTCCAAGCGTATGCGTGAGCTGGATATTGTCCCGATGCTCATTCCCGGCAAGGCTCCGACTGGCCAGGTCATCGCTTTAGTGACCCCTGATGGAGAGCGAACCATGCGCGACTTTCTGGGCGCAAGTCAGGAGATGAAGCCCGAGGACCTTGACCCTGATGCCTTCTCAGGCGTCAAATGGGTGCATATCGAAGGCTACATGCTGATGAGGAAAGGAGTTGCCGCCCGCGCCATGGAGCTTGCCAAAGCGGCCGGAGCGCGCATCTCGTTCGACCTGGCCAATTTTGAACTCGTCCTGGCCTACAAATCCGAGATCATCTCGCTCGTCTCCAAGTATGTCGATGTCTTATTTGCCAATGGCGACGAGACGCGCGCTTTGACTAAGCGCAATCCCCAAAAAGGATGCGCCATCATGCGGGATCTCTGTGAAGTGGCCGTTGTTTCCATGGGGAAAGAGGGCTGCTGGATTGCCGACGGGATCGAAGAGATGCACTGCCCTGCCTATCCCGTCCAGCCGGTGGACACGACAGGAGCCGGGGATCTCTTCGCAGCAGGATTTTTGCATGGATATCTCAGAAACAAACCGTTGCCTCTCTGTGCACATTATGGCGCCAAGATTGCCGCAGCCGTTGTTCAAGTCATGGGCGCTGAACTGCCCCAGGTCACCTGGCAGGCTCTCAAAGAGGAATTTGACAACAATTCATAGTCTGCGCATTTGCAAAGCATTCATGTCTGTTTTAGATTCGCCAATCTTCGATGGAGAGTTTAGGTACGCGATTAAATTCACTGAGATTCGATGTCACCATAATCATATCATGGGCCAGACATGTTCCTGCAAGCAGAGAGTCATAAGGCCCAATAGACAAACCTTTCACTTTTAAAATTGCTCTAATGGAAGCAGCGGCACAGGCGCATTGAGGGGAAAAGGAAACAACGTGAATGTTATCCAGAAGTTTCTTCCAAACAGGTCGAACTTTCTTTTCTCTTTCTGGATTAAGTTTAAGGCCATATTCGATTTCCATTACAGTGATGGAAGAAACATTAATATTCTCGGAAGCAATATCTTCAAAATGTTTGATCACTGAGGGTATTTTTCTGAATAGGTCTGACAATACACAAGTATTAAGCAGATAGTTCACTTAAGGGGTCCTCTGGAATATTGTCTTTCAGATCAGCACGTAAAGCTTTAAAATCGGGAACATCTTCTATAGGTTCAAAGTCAAAAAAACCCTTAGGCCATTTGGCTTGAGTGTGCTTGCCGAGCCATTCTTCGAGAGCTTCGTTGACAATAGAATTCCGGCTTCGGTGAAGAGCCTTTGCGACCTTCGTCACCCTCTCTCCAGTGTTTTTGTTTACATACACGTTAAAATTCATAAGGTTTGCCTCCTTAGATCTATAAGATAATTATAACAGGTTAGGTTATGCATGTCAACCGAACATGAACAGGATAGGCTGCCTCGCCCGCAGGGTTTCCGAGGTATTTTCTCATTGTCATGCCTGCTTGCGTTTTTGCGTCATACTTGCCGCTACCGCTGTTGCCCGGTGTATTTCTGGGTGGGTATTCGGGTAACTCATGTTATCCATTTTTGCTTTGAGACTTTGTAGAAGCATTCTCCGTAATTCAGGCGACATCTCTTCGGATAATTCCAGATTCAACTCTTGCGGATTTTTTAGAAGATACTCTTGAATTTGGTCATCGGTACTCGCGAGAGACGTCTCAATGTGAATGAGGTTTTCAATATCGGACTGCAGGGCCTCTTTTTTTGCCAGAATGATCTGAATGAGCTGCTGTTTGACATGCTGGGGAAATTGAAGCGCGCTGGCAGGAGTAAGTTGAACTCGATTAGAGATCCAAAAATCTACCAATGAATAGGCATCAGAACATCCTACAGGCTGCATTCTGACATCCTTGTCTGTATCCAGGTCTTAAACTCTAGTTGCAACCAGGGTCTCAGGCTCAGCCTCTAACGCCAGCTCCTCTGTGCTATCAATCTGAAACGACAGCTCGCGCCGCAGGCGAAAGATCCCATAGCAGTTGATGAGCAGGAGCAAGCCTCCGGCAATCTGCATGACCTATTGGGCTTTGGAGGACTCGACAAAGGAGAACAACAGGAGCGCAAGCGCGGCATAAACGTAATAAAGAAGCCTTCCCCTTTTGGGAGAGAGATATTCGGCGCATTTGATGCCGACGCAGAAATAGGAATTGACGGTTGTGTAGCCCAGCAGGAACAGCAGGAAGGGCATGAAGAAGTTCATGTAGGGAAAATAGGTTGCCAGGGCGCTCTGAACGAGCATATCAGTCGTGATGGGCTGATGCCATACATCGGTGACCAGAATCGTGAGCACGCTGGCGCTGCAGATCAAAAAGGCGTCCATGAAAATCTCGAATATCACGAGAGAAGCCTGGCGCTCGGGTATCTGAGCACTGCTTTCGGCATGGATGACCGAGGCATAACCGATCCCCAGATCTCCGGAGTAACAGCCGCGCCGGACTCCCTGCGAAATTGTCATCAGCAGGGTGCTGCCGGCAAATCCTCCCACAGCGGCATGGCTGCTGAAGGCCGAGGCAAAAACCGAGGCGATTACCGCAGGGAACTTATCGATATTCTGCAGCAGAAGCCATCCTCCCATGCTGAGGTAGATCAGCACAAATAGCGGCATAATCATCGAGGCAATATTGCCAACACGGCGAACCCCGCCCGCGCCCGCGAAAAGGACCAGGCCTAGAAGTGAGAAAATGACGGCATACTGGTTAAAGCCCCAATTGTGGACCAGGCTGTCTTTGACAATGCTGAACTGGTAGATCTCCACTCCGTAGACACAAAGCAGCACGCAGACGATAAGGGGGGGCCAGGAACTGGTGAAAACGCGCTGTAGAAAATACATCGGCCCACCATTATAGCTGCCCTTGCCGTTGGCCTGCCGGTAGCGCATTCCCAGATAGACTTCAGCATACTTGACCATGCCACCGACAATGGCTGTCACCCAGATCCAAAACAGGGCACCCGGCCCTCCCATCTGGACCGCCGTGCAGATTCCGACCACATTGCCAACGCCTACGCATCCCCCCACTCCGGCGAAGAAGGCCTGCATGGGATGCACACCCCTTTTGGCTTGATCCCGAGAGAAGAGCAGGCTGAAAAATTGCTTTATGACGGTGGGAAGTTTGCGAAATTGAATGAAGCGCGACTGGAATGTGAGGATGAGGCCCAAAACCATCAGGATGGGAAAGCCAAGATAACCCCAGAGAGCATTTTCGAAGGTGTCGAGAAACAAGCCGAGCTGTTCCATGTTTTCTTCCAGATTTAATAAAATTTAATAGTTAAGGATAATTGATTTTGCCATTAACTGTCAAGAAATTGTTTATTCTTTTCTAAAAACTCATCCTTCCAATGGTAACCCTCCAGCAGCCCGGAACAATCGCGCCCCAGGATGTTGTAAGCAGCATAGAGCGCCTCGATCGAAGCCAGGCCGCGTTCGGGATCGAGACAGTCCTCCTGGCGTCGGGGATAGGCCGTGCGGAAATGATCTGGGAGCCTGCGCGATACGAGGCCGGGTGCGCTGTAAACAAAGCGCCGCATGCGCTCCGCATAACGCCAAGTGGCGTCAAGCAGCAAAATGCCAGATGCGCTATCCGCCGCTGTCAGAGGAGGCGCATCGAGGTCGAGCAGGACATAACCCTCGAAGGAAGGTAAAGCCTCTATCGGATAGCTGTAAAAACGCATGTCGCTGCGCCCTTCCAAACCGCGCAAGCTGCATTTTTTCAGGTTTTCTCGCCTGTGCCGCAGGATCACTGTAGCAGGAAAATCCATAGGTTCCGTATAATCTGTTCATCTAATCTACCGAAAATTTGCATTAAATTCCAATCGCGCTTAGGGTGAAGAAAAAATAGTAGACGGTCAGGGTCCCCCCACTATGGAGGGGCTGATGAACGGAACAAAAAATGAGGTGATACTGATGAAACACTGTTTAGCCCTCGTCATCGCTACAATCTTGCTTCCTCTCTGTCCAGCAGAGGCGAAAATCCCCTGGATGACCAATTATGAAGAGGCTGTCACTAAATCCAAGTCCAGTTCGAAGCCACTGCTAATGTTCTTTACAGGGTCGGATTGGTGTGGCTGGTGCAACTAATTTGATAGCGAAGTGCTGGAATCGTCAGAATTTGCCGATGCCGCTGGCGACAAATTTGTCTTCCTCAAACTGGATTTTCCCCTTTACAGTGCCATCGATCCCCAGATCAGCGCCCAAAACAAACAACTGCAGAAAAAACATGACGTGAGGGGTTTTCCGACCATCATTGTGCTCGACAGCCAGAATCTGCAAAGCATGGGAACCGTCGGATATCGCGCTGGAGGGCCAAAAGCCTACGCAACGCACCTGCTCAAAATTGTTTCGGACTACGGAGCATATAAACAGAAAACACAACAGGTGGAGAAGCTTTCCGGAGCCGAGCTCAAGCGGCTCTATGAAAAATCCAAGGAGCTGGATATCTACTCTGACACCATTCGCATCGTCAAAGCAGGCCTCCATTCGGATGAGAAGCTTTTTTTTCAATTGGAACGCTACCGATTCCTTTTGGAAGAGGGCAGCCATCACGATCCTGAGGTGATCGGGTTGCGCCAGCAGCTTCTAGCCGCCGATCCAAAAAACGCCCATAAAGTCCATTACCAGATTGCAGTGATCGATTTCGAAGCTTTTTCGTGCGAGATTGAAAAAGAGGGTTTTTCACCTGATACGCTCGTAAAACCCCTCATCAGCTACATCGATCAGTTTGGTACTGAGGATTCCGAAAATCTCTGGCGACTGGAAATGATCGTCTCCCAAGTCTATCTCGATCACAATAGAATTCCCCAGGCTATCAAGTTCGCACAATCCTCTCACGATGCAGCCCCCTCAAGCGTCCAGCCCGAAATAGCCAAAGCCATCCGGAACATCCAGGCTTTCGCCCAGTTTCAGTAGAATCTAAGAACCTAGAATTCGAATCAGCTCTTCACAGATATCTTTTGACGAAGCATCAGCTGCTGCCGATCGCGGTTTGATATTAAGGTCTAAACCAATTGGAAGAAGATGCAGCGAGAGTCGAAAGGCTTCTCTCACAATGCGCTTGAAGCGATTGCGATCATGCGCCTTTCCATAGCGCCGCGTGACGGTGATGCCTAAACGTGTTAAAGTTAAACCATTAGAACGAAGGTCGATGACGATCCACTTGCCGGCATGGCGCGCTTCAGGGCGCACCAGCTGCCGGTATTGCCCGCGATGGCGCAGGCGGACCGCCTTGGGATAGGCAAATGTTACGCCCTGGTCAATTGGATCCTGCCACGGGTACGCCGACGATTGATAATTTTGCGGCCTGTCGCCGTCTTCATGCGCGCGCGAAAACCATGCACGGCTTTGCGGCAGCGTTTGCTGGGTTGGTATGTGCGTTTCATGTCCAAATTCCTTGTTAATGCAAATTAGTCTAGCAGCATAAGCCTTAACAGGCAAGCGTAAAATTGCTGAAAACTTCCTAGTATCATAAAGCTCCTCTTTCAATCAATTAGCTTATAACCTTATTCATTTGTCTAATTTTTGAGGAGCGCTACATGATCATTGATCTCCCAGATACATTGCAGCCAAAATGCCGCGCTGATGATAGCTTGCTGGCTCAGATCATCACGCAAAAATTTGCAAAGCATCTGCCTCTTTATCGTATTCAAGAGTCTATGGAGGGAGAAGGCA
The DNA here is from genome assembly GCA_021372155.1 of Parachlamydia sp. Lineage (GTDB taxonomy): Bacteria > Chlamydiota > Chlamydiia > Chlamydiales > Parachlamydiaceae > JAJFUZ01. Next base: position 25,475 of record JAJFUZ010000314.1, read on the forward strand.
TTGGTACGTTTCTTTTCACTATATTAAATATTTGAGTAATGATAAACTGCCGCAATCAAAAGCAAATCGAACATTGGAGGTTACAAAGATGTCGACTGCACTCCCCTTTGCATTTTTTTCTTTCAACAGCCATCCTGTTAGACCGGATAATGCCCTTAAATGCAGTGTTAAGCGTGGTTCGCTTCCGATTGCTAGTGCAGCATCGGTTATTCAAGAAATGGGTAGACACTTGCCGGTGAATGCCCTTGATTTCTTGTTGACAGATGAAGAGATTAGTACATATTCGCTGATTCGCAAACCTAATGCAGCCCAAGTCAAGCAGCAGCTGGACGCCCTCGCTGGAGATATCCAGCACGCATCCCTGCATTCCGACATAGTCTCAATTGCAGTGAATTTCTTAGGGAGTGGTATTGTGACGGGTGACGACAAGCTCGATGGTTTCCCCTCAGTGAGCAATTATGCTATCTGGCTTTGGTTGATCCAAGATTTGATTTCAAAAACTGAAGCGCATACAGCTGAAGCTCTCATCTTGAGCAATCTGACAGAAGGGTTGGAAAAGCTGAAAACCCATGCGGCAGATATGCGCCGGCTCAGTCAACGAAACTCTACTGACAAGGAGCGCTATGACGCAGCCTTAAAGTTTGCTCAAAGATTGCACAATCTCAAATCGGACGAAGCTGAACCTTTTAGCGGAGGCTATTTAAATGGGAGCGCCGCAAACAGC
>JAJFUZ010000175.1 GCA_021372155.1 Parachlamydia sp.
CCTGTTGAATCAACGTCAGCGGCAGGGTCTGCGTCAACGTCTGCGGCGTGTCAACAGGACGTCTGCGGCACGTCAGCTTGGACGCAGACGGAGTTGGTTAATGAGAAACATAATATGTAAATATCTTGAGAACTGGAGAGATAAATAATTATTAAAATCACAAAAAAAGGTAATTGCAGAATAACCTTCATTTTCCAAAGCAATCACGGAATTTTTGAATTAGTTACAAGTTACAGTGGGTCATCTTTATTGGAAGCGGTGTCCTCGGAGGCCATGTTCATACGTTCTATTAAGAAAGAACGTAAATCTTGACTAAGGGCAATAAATGCATCAAGTTGTTCTATCTTTGTTAGTAATTTTTCTTTCTGAGTATTCTCTTCCTTTTTTGATGCTTCTTCTTCAACATCTTCATAGGTTTTCGTGAGATGAACAATAATTGAAATATCTTCATCTGGAGGAATATCGACAGCATTGGTTAACCAATTTACCATTTTTTCATCTACTGCCAATAATGCAGCTTGATGAAAAACAAACTCGATTAATAGACGTGAACCCCGATCTATTCCTCGAGCAATGTCCACCCACTGTTGTATCTCATCTGACAGGTTGTTTACATCTCCAGTTTCAGAGGAATGATTATCCGAACTAGAAAAATAGTATGGTCGGGGATTATCTGGATCGAGCCTAGTTAAAGCATTGAAAATGGGGTCAAAATTTTCTAATGGTCTATGCCCATTCGGTAGTGATGACCGATGTTGCCATAATTTTAGAATTGTCTCAAAACAGCGTTTTTCTGCAGCTATTTTTTCATCGCCTGTTGCATTTTCAGCTAGTGTCATCTGTTCAGCAACATAATGAGCCATCCAGCGAGAAAATGTATCCACTCCAGGATCTAGCTTTAGTTCTTTAACTAATGCTTTTCCTAAGTTGATAATACGTGTCCGTATCTCTAAGTTGTCCATCTGCTGAGAGGATAAAAATTTTGCTATGTGTTCGTCTGAGTTCATCTCCACCTTTTTCCCTTGTGTAAGAGTCTCGCTTAATATTACGATTAATTTGCACTTCAAATATTATCTCGTAGCCGAAAACCGAACAAATCTTTTCTAGGATAGAAAGAGATGCACTTAATCGGCAACCTCTTTTAAGCGGTTCTTCATCACGTCTGGATTTATTTGTGATCCAAAGCTCACATATTAAGGACCCCTTATCTTCATCAGGTAAAAACCATTCTCGATTTTCAGAATCCTGCCGCAAACCCAATTTATCGATAATGAATTTCCCTATCTGATAGGCAGGGTAGTCAATCGGACCAGCAAAGGGATCATATTCATCCAGATGATTATTCGTGTAATCGCGCCAAATCCATCCTTTTAAATTAAATGGGGGTGTTTCAATTTCCATGTTTTCTTCTTGATAATCAGGCAACTTAAAATCATATGGGTCCAAACAAGTGGTCAATGCGTTAATTAATGCCTGAGAAGTCGATTGTGCTACAAGCGCTGTAGAGATATGAAAACTTTCATCATGAAGACTATCCTGTTCTTCCCAAGAACCAGAGATATTTATCCATCTTTCGCCATCGCGCTCATATATTAAACCATCAAGAAAATCTTGTGCTCTAATATCCGAGGGCCAGTTTTTGGTGCTGTTCTGAAAAACCCATGCTCGACTTAACAAAGGCGGAGGATCACGACGATCAGCTAACCAGTGACCATCAGACCTGGTTAGCAAGTGGCGTTCTAACCACTCCGCCCACTCATCTTCTTGCCATTCCCTGCGATGCACCAGTGGCAATTTCTGAAGTAATTTCGCTGCCACTACAAGCATAGCATGATAAGAAAGGAAAAAATTATACTTATCAACGTGAGGGTAACTTCCATGATCGTGCCAAACTTCTTTTTCGTTTTGTGAAGAATGCCATAAAGATTCTCGGGGGTCATTTACATGCCCTTCATCGGCTTCTATACCCCACTCATTAACTATTACTTCGGTTGCAAGTTTCTCTACATCTTCCTTAGAGATTCCAAAAACATTTCCCAATGGCTCAAACCAATAACTATCGAAATCCCAACCATGGAAGAACTTTACTCTAGGGCTGGTTTCTTCTTTTATGCTCGGCTTGGTCAAATGTCCATAGTCAAGGCTTTTGATCTCGTTAATTGGTAGTTGACTTTTACAAACCCGAAGTAACTTTTCAACAGTTTCCTGATCATACGTTCCAGGAAAAACTTTTTCGATATTAAGTGCAATGTCAGCAGCGAATTTTTGAATAAGAATATGCGGAAACGTTGCAAGAGCATATTGAGTAAAAACACTTTGATGATTCTTTAAGATCATTGGATTGTCTAGCGATATCCGGGCTAAGGCAATTAGCAGGTACTGGCGTGCATGTAGGTTATAAAATGGAAAATTATTACTGCCAAACGCACCAATCGAATCGCTTTCTAGCCATTTGAATAAAGCATCAATTTCCCGTTCACAACCTAAGTTTGCCAGCCTTCGCACGCAATGAGCAGCCCGCCAGCGTAATTCGGCACTGGGTGATCCCAAAGCGGACCACACAAAGCCAGTAAATGCGGCTCCCATATCTTCCGGTGGATTTAACCAATTTTTCCAAGGACCATCCGCAAATTCATCATTGATGTGTAATTCAAACCTTGATAGAGCAAAATCAAGAAGGTCAAATGCGTCTTTTGGGGATAAAAAGGGACAGACAGTGTTTACAAAATTAAAGTATGTGCTAGCGTCATTAAAACTACTGTTTTCAGATAACCCATCTAAAATATTTTCTTGAACCGATGGCATCATTTGATCATCGATTTTTAAACTATCCCGGAAATGCTCTAATGTAAAATGGTTTGTTAGTTCTGATGCATAGCGTCGAACTACAGACTTGAGAAACGCAGGCCAGATTCTTTTGACGCTGGCTTTTTTACGCCATTCGTCTGGGAAACAACTCATAGCCCTCAGGATGTCATACCGATCGGCTGCTTCTGATTCCACCAGAGCGGTTAAAAATCTGTTCACATTACTTTCGTTGATTCTTATAAAAATCTCTCGCCAGAAAGCTTCATAATCGTACTTCTTTGCTAAGGATGGATTGTATCGGTTTAATGCCTGACTAATTCCCGAGCTTGTCGTTAAATCAAGATCGCCAAGAACACTTTCCCAGTCTATTATTTCTGGGTCAACCTTATAATGTGGATGAGGAACCTGTGGGTAAGTATTTTCTCGCTCATCTTTCGGCTTATTGGAATAAAAGCAAACAAGATTTTGTAATTCCCTATTCTCCATGCCGTGTTTTTGAATGGCCTGGTGAAGTTTCTGCCAGCTTCTCAGGTCTGCTTCATATACCCTCAAATCACGAATAGCAGAATTTAGGATATTTTGCCGACGAAGCTCAATTGACTCTTTTTCGATGCAAAGTGAAGCAAAGCTATCTAGCCCATAGCCTTTAAAAAAAGTAGAGAGTGACCAACCGACTGAAGGAGTGATATTATTTAATTTGATAAGTTCCTCAGCCAGGACAGGCAATTGATCATAGAAAAAACCAACATCTCGATCATGCCACCGACTAATCGTCGATAATGCAGAAACTGGGTTCAACCTGGTACATATCTTCACTGCTTCGCTGTAATCAAATTCAGCATAATCGCCGATTAATTCTGCACAACGCATGAATCGGTAGGCCATTTCCGGAGACGTATGCCCATCTTCTGAAATCCGATTTGCTAAAGCTGCAACTGCTTCCCAACGATATCTTATTTCATCACCAAATTTTGACACAGCCTCAACCGCGTTATCGAAATAAGCAGCCGCATCATCAGAATTTATCGGAAGCACCGCGCGGGCAAGATCGATGAACCAGTCGGCTTTTGTTTCAGGATCTTCTTTTATCGATTTTATGATTTCATCATATGCTGTTTGCTCAAGCAGATTCCTTATGCCTGAAAGGTGCTTGATTCTGAAAGCAGCACGTACAAAGTTTAATCGGCTTTTTAACCAGACATGTTGATTTTCTTTTAGAAATTCCAAATAAAGTTTTTCTATTACAGATTCATTAATCCCTTTGGCCAGGGTTAAAATCTCAATAAGGATGCTAGAAATTTCATATGAATTTATGTCACCATCTCTCCATCTATGGGACCTAGCACTCTTTGATCGTTGATCAGCATCATTAATTAAATTTAAAAAATCACCAGTGTTATTGATAAGAACACGCGCTCGAGCGATATACCAGGGGAGTAAGCCTCCTACAATCTCTTTAAATTCCTGAATGTCCTGATTGTGTTGATAGGTCTTATCCTGTTCAATATCTTTGGGAAGTAATTCTAGTATTATTTCATCGAGATTCGGTTCAAAGTTTTCCGAAAGGGCATATCGCATTGCAACAGACCGCAAATAAGTATCACGTTCGGCTGTTTGAAAATTGCTTGAAACAATAGACGTTGCTCTGAGGGGAAAATAATGCCTCACCACTCGCATAATTATTGCTTTAGGCATATTCCTTGCGGCGCATGACTCAATAAATGCTATGAGTGCAGGAGATATTGTTTCCCCATAGGCTATTTTTGGGATTGGGATGCGGCACCGCTTTGTGGCGAGTAATTCTAAACAGGTTTCCATTGCCTTTGAATCCGGGAAACGACCAACTTTAAGCAATTCTTCTGCCAGAGCCAGCATTAGATACTGATTACGGATATCGATTTGTAGAATTTCTTCAATGGCGTCGAAGTTTCCCGCATCAATAAGGCGCTTAACGATAAGTTTTGCAATCCTATATACTGCTTCAGGCGGGCGCCACCTTAGGATGGAATTGACTAAATCGCGGACTCCAAAAAGGTTGAAGTGGCTAAACTCTAATTCAACAATATCCTCATCTTTTAAGTGGTTTTCTTGGAACTTTTCTTTGCTTTTCTTTCGTTCCTCGAAATATAAATGTAGCCAATTTTCGCTGGCCCTTAGATAACCTCTCGCCTCGCCCTTAAAGTCCTGGACTGATGATAGCAATGCTGCTGAATAAACATTTTCTGATCCATCCCAATCACTGTGCAGCATTTGGCGGAAGGCTAATTCTTGAACTCTTTGCTCATTTTGTAAAGGTGCGATTAAATCGACATTTCGTGTAAGAAGTGCTAACTGCCGCTTGTCGCCAGCTACCTCTTCGCCGGCACGCAATGCTAACTTGGTTGCATCGGAATACCGTTTGAGCTTCAAAGCAGCACGAAAAGCGAATTGGAGACGGTAGATGCGAATATTGCGCTCGTCGATCAGATTGTCCTGCGGGAGAAAGGCATCCGATAGAGCCAAACTAATCAATTCATCATACTTCTCTGCCTGCAGTAGCAAAGAGGGCAAAGTTTCAGCGACATAAGGATATTTATAGGCCAATGGCTCAAGCCGTTTAATATAAGAAACGATTTGATCCTTGGTTGTTGAAAACCTTTCCCGAAACCAGGTTTCTGTAGGCTCGTCTCTAAACTGTACTGAGGTATCCGATAACCAAAGAGGGCGTCCTAGATCAGCAATAAAGCTTTTGACTGTGGCATCATCCACATCAGCAGCCGTTGCTAGAACCCGAATCGGAATAAATGGAGGCAGAATAGCCAGGCCAAGACAAATCGCATCAATATTTTGTTGAAAATCTACGGAAAGTTTATCTTTCACGGCCGAAATAGCTGAATCGAGTTGCATCTCGATTTGCCGTTGTACAGTGGTACCTGTAGGTCCGAGTCGAGTCAGAACTTCTGTTACGTTGTTAGATGCAGTACTCAGCGCGTTTGCCTGCACGCGAGGGTTCCCACTGGTTAGGCGGTGGAACTCTAGTCCATCATATTCAGTAGCCTGTGGAAAATGGCTTCTAAGATGAATGAGGGTTTCTTCCGTAGAGAAGGGTTCTAGCTCTAACTGCGTGATTCTGTTAGGTTGTAGAAGATTAACTCGTTCTGTCCTGGATAGCATAACGAGACGGCAACCATCGGGTACCTGCTCTCGCAATAATTCGTGCACGAAGCAAGGCTGGCCAAACTCTTTAGCCGCCATTTCGGCATTATCCGCAGCATCAATAATAATCACCAGTATTGCATTTTTATCTGTCTTGCGCAGAGATTCAACAGCAATACGTATCCGCGCTAAGTATTTTTTTAAAATCTCATCTTCTAATGCTGTTGATTGAGCTATCAAAGGATCGCATAATCCCTGGGCAGCCAGCTCATTAACAATTTGAACCAGTGCATCACGATGTCGATGGCGAGGTTCACTTCGATTACGATATCGCCCCCCACCGAAACAATCGTAAACAATGCCAAAGGAGTTAACTGGCAGTGCTTCGACGATTTCCGTGGCAAATATTGACTTTCCAACACCTCCAGCAGAGTGGATGATTATCGGTGTTGAGGTATTGAGAACATGATCCAATAACACCTGGTGTTGACTTCTTTGGATGACTTTCTTTATCTTTTCAAATTCGGGGGGAGCTGGAAATAAATCTCTTTCGGATGTAACACCGAATCGCTTCAGGATATCCTCTCGAACAATATGTCCGTCAGAGTTAGGCAATGCCTTCTCCTGAACTAATGCAGCGATGCTGTCAATTTGTGGGGTATCTGTTGTTCCTGCGAGAAGTTGTGAAATTTCAGCGTGGAGCTGATACCGCTGAGCAATGTAATCTCCCTCTCCATCAATGAATTCAAGCGAAGTGCAAAATTTTTGTAGCTCTTCAAGGTTCAGTTCTGTATAATTTTGGAGAACCTTTAGAAAGCGGTTGTTTACTTTTGTGCCTTTTCTTACTGCGAAAACGTTTTGCTTGAAATTCTCCGCAATCGGCCGGTTGGTGACAATCGAAAAAGAAACTTTAAACCGTTCCTGGTTTTCACTATTCTTTATGAGCAGGTCAGAATACCGCTTCGCAAACCCCTCAATTGTGTCTTTGAGATCACTTAATTGGAAAGGCTGCTCTTCTCTGACCGTGGAATGCTTTAGTTGAAAATACGCAATGCTTCTTGGGCTCTCTTCTATTGGATCTGTATATTCTGCAACATCTATAATATATTCGCCGGCCTGTTTCAGTTCCTTTGATCCTTCAATAACAACTGAATTAAGTAGGGACTTAGGATAGATCAATCTCAGGCAACGTCGTGCTGCCCACCGATAATGAAAAGCGTCGCCAGCCCTTGAATATCTTACAAGCTCATTTTCTGCCATTTTCTAGGTTCCAACAATCTATTTATTCATTATATTCTAAAAGATTTATCAGACCATCCAATATACCATTCTGATATTTGATGACAGATATTTAAAACAAACGATTTAGTAGTTTATAAATTTTGCGATAAATCAAGACCAATGGTCACTTTGTGGAAATAAAAGCTAAAGTTGTTACTCATATAAAGATGACTGATTATCAACTATCGTCCTCCGGGTCGCGAAAAAACTACTACTTGACGGGGTCATAAAAAGTCGCTATCATACGACACATAACTCGTAACTAAAGACCCTCCGGCCTCTTCAGAAGAGCGTCCTTCAGGC
>JAJFUZ010000180.1 GCA_021372155.1 Parachlamydia sp.
CGAGTATTTTATCGAGCGTTATGGTTCACAAGCTGCTAAAAAGAGTCCTCCCATCCGCAGGATGCTGGAATTGGGCATTCCTGTTGGAGCAGGAACGGATGCAACGCGGGTTGCCAGCTACAATCCCTGGATTTCGCTTTACTGGCTGGTTTCGGGAAAAACGGTGGGTGGCACGTCGCTTTACGGTCCCGAAAATCAGCTCGAGCGCCTGGAAGCGCTGCGCCTCTACACACGAGGCAGCGCCAGGTTGTCTCGCGAAGAAAATCAGAAAGGCAACTTGTCTAAAGGGATGTATGCCGATCTGGCCGTCCTTTCCGATGATTATTTCGATGTGAATGAAGAGACCATTAAACACATTACTTCCGTGATGACGGTTGTAGATGGAAGATGCGTCTATGCGGATCAGGAGTTTGCCCATCTGGATGAAGTGAAAGAGTTGCCAGTCAGTCCCGATTGGTCTCCCGTCCGCCATTACAAGGGTTTTTTCCATTCTCCAGTAAGAAAAATGGCTCTCGATTGCCATTGCCGGGCGCATGCCCCTCTTAATCCCTGGTCTTTTGGCTGCGACTGTTTTGCTTATTGAGTCAATTTGAATAAAAATTGTACCATAAAATTTAATCAGAAATAGGTCTCGTATGAATCCTGTTCCAAGTCTCTATGCTTACAATTGCAGTGTTGTAGACACTGAAAGACTTCGACGCGGTGAAAAGAAGCCTGTTGGCTATTTGCAAAGCTTCCGCATCCCAAGTAGTGGATTTGAGGTTCGTCAAGATATCGATGTTCGAGATCCTACAAAACATGATGTTCGTGAATCCATTGTCGGGATCCTTGAATATGTAGGATGGGGTAGTCAAGCGGATGAACCCCTTCATTTAAGAGGCAGAGTAAGTCGAGCTAATGCAGGTAGTTTAGAATATAGGCTAGATAAAATCCGGTCACAAGCAGATGTTCTTTTTAATCTCTGCGTCTATGAATGGTGCGATGAGCTAGATTATTATCATGGTGGATATTTTGCAACTTTTCGCACGGAAAATGGACCCCTGAAAGCAAGAGTTATGGATTTTAAAATATCTAAGATCGAAGCAAGCGATGATTTCAGGTATGCCGACAATCTTTTCTCGATAACATTATTAGGTGTAGATCCCACTGCAGACTCTGAAAGAAAGCAAACAATTTTTTGCCCTAAAATTCGAGATAGGCCTTCTGGTCTTTGTATTGTAATTGGCTCTCGTGAATATGACGAGGTTCCTTTCGGTGTTCATCCTTCATTCTTCGAAATGCTTAAGTAAAGACGCCAGTTTTGCATATTGACTCTTCGGCCCCATTCCAGTATCGTATAAGCATCTTATAACACTTCACTTGAATTCGTTTCCATGCAACGGACCCTCGTCATGAAATTTGGGGGAGCAGCGGTCGCTTCTCCTGATTGCTTTGCTAGCATCGCCGATCTCATCCTGGAGAAAAGGCGCGCATTTGGCCGCATCGCTATTGTGGTGAGTGCGATGGGCAATACGACGGATCAGCTGATTGGTTTAGCCAAGCAGGTTAATCCAGAACCTCCTCAGCGAGAGTACGATATGTTACTGACTGTGGGAGAGCGCATCAGCATCGCGCTTTTAGCAATGGCTTTAGCTGGTAAAAAGCAGGATGCCTTCAGCTTTACAGGAAGCCAGTCCGGCATCATCACCTGCAACCGGCATACCGAGGCGAGCATTATCGAGGTGCGGCCGCATCGTCTTCTGCCGATCCTGGACGCAGGAAAGATTGCTATTGTGGCTGGGTTTCAGGGGGTGAGCAGGGGAGGGGAGATCACGACGCTTGGCCGAGGAGGTTCCGACACCTCAGCTGTGGCTCTGGGGATAGCCCTGGGAGCATCTTGGGTAGAGTTTTATAAGGATGTTCCAGGCATCTGTTCCGAAGATCCAAAAAAGAATGCTCAGGCAATGTTGTATCCGCAACTGTCCTATGAAGAGGCTTTACAGATAGTCCAGTCTGGCGCGAAGGTGCTGCATGGGCGGGGGATCCAGCTGGCAGCGAAGAATGGCCTGCCTCTGCATGTGCGCTCATTTCAGGCGAATCAACCAGCAGAGGGGACCTGGATAGGTCCGCGCGAACGTCTGGCGATAGCTCCAATCTATGAACAGGATGTCATCTGATGCTTCGCGAGAGTTGCGTTCCGAGGATTGAAGTCTATTTTGATGGGGTCCAGGACGCCAATACGGCGCTCTACTGCAGTGCTACTCGCCACCTGCTCTGCAATCTGCTGCCCGAAGAGCTTTTTGGACAGTGGGAGACTGATCCCGATGCACAGGCCGATCAAAAGGAACATTTTCTTGCTCTCTTGCCCTTGATGCACAGCACGCTTGTTGATCGCGCTCCAGCAAATCTCTCTTTTCAGATTCTCAGCAAATCCCGCCCGAATGTCTGCAAGTTTTTCTTTGAATTGATCAGCCGCTGGCTGGTGCCTGGCAAACAGCTCAACGTGGTGCTTTGCTATTCCGTCGATTTCAAGATGCCTGACGTTTGTTCCGATCTGCTGACTCTCTGCGAAGTCAAAGTTCATCTGGAAGAGCAGGCCGATCTTGATAAACTGCAACGCAATCTGCCGCTCATTGAAACCGAGTCGAAGCTTGGAGTTCAGACAGCGTATTTTGCCCGCCGTATTCTCGATATCAAGGGGCAGGCGCTCGACGAAAAGACGACGACAGTACAGGATTATGTGGCCTACCTGATCAAGCGTCGCCCGCAGGATTTTGATGTCGACCTGATGAGCGAGATGCAGCATATCATGGTCGTCTGCCGCGACGACTTCAAATCTTCTCGAGATGCCCGCCATTTGAGCAGGGTCATCAGTGTGCACTATCTTTTCCGCAAGGCACTGCGAGAAGCGGTCAGGCTTTCTCCCGAAATGCGCCACCTCAGCTTGAAGCTCTTCCGCGTTCGACACCACCTTCCAGACGGAGACAAAACAGTTCTTGCCCTCCTCGTCGGGGTGAACTTTCTCAGAGAGAAAGAGGTCTTCGAAAAGAGTCACATCATGAAGGCAGTCCAGAATTATGTCCCTTCTGCTCAGGTTGTGGAGGATTCTTTTTTTGCTAATCGCAGAGGAAGCGAAACGATCTGCACGCTCTATCTTGAAATCGAAAAGAGCAATGGAGAGGGGTTCACCAAAGATGAGATCCGATCTCTTCGTAAAGAGCTGCCGATCGACCTCAAGGATCGCATCGAACACCTGATGCACCCAGTCTTCATGCCGCGCAATGAAGAAGAAATCATGCGCAACGTCCTCAGCCTGAGCAGTCAAATCAAATTTATGCGCGACATCCCTCAGGTGACCATCTCCTTTGACGAGCAATCTCATACCAGCATCTTTTTCACCGTCATCCTGGTGCGTGTCCTCAAACCTGGCGACATCTCCCTGCAGGAGCTCTTTAGAGATGCTGACACTTACCTGACCTATCTGCATGATCAGGATAAAGTCGTCGGCCATCTGCGCAACAAGTATCCCAAAGAAGCCACCATCTTCCGCATCCAGCTTCCCAAAGAGGGTTTTTTGCGCCGCGACCATTCCATCGACCTGTATAAAGCCCGCCAGGCTGTCTTCAGCGAAATCAGCCGCATTGTCGGTGAGGTGCGCGACTTTAATGGAGGAATGATCTCCAAGCAGAATGAACTGCTGTGCACTGTGCGCGAACAGCTAGGCGACAGGGCGCGCTACAACGATCTTCTGCTGGAAAACTTCTTTTACTCCCTGACACCCGTTGTCATGCGCACCGTCCTGGCTCCGGAGGCTCTCAAGACCCTTTTCCTGATGCAGCTGGAAGCGATTGACAAAGGGTTCTTCAAAGAAGAGGGGTATTCCCTGAAAATCTGCAACGATCCGAAATATATTTATGTCATGATCAAAGGGCAGGATCGCGCCATTCGCGACGACCTCTCTCGAATGCTCTCAAAGCTGCAGATCTCCTCTTCCGAGTTGACCAACTCCTTTGCAAAAGTCTACGATGCCTCCTATATCGGCTACATCTACCGTTCCGACGATCCCAACAAGCGACGCTCCTATTGCCAAACCATCCATAACATTGTGCAATCCTGGGAAAAGTAGAATAAAATAGAATAATGAGGAAGCGCCGTAAAGCGCTTCCCCGACGTCTAGTCTAGAGTAAATACCCTAATGCCGAAATCCCAAAAGCTACCAAAACAGGCACCTTAACAGGTTTGAATTGGTAGAGTTTGTAGAGGATGTTGACGATGCAGAGGACGATGAGGGCGGGATAGCAGAGCTGCAGGATGGGAGCCAGCATTTTGGCGATTCCGGTGAATTGCAGGGTGGAAACGAAGTAGGTAACTGCAAGGGTGCCGATCAGGGCAGAGATGTAACTGACTTTACCTCGTGTGACATCCTTGTGGACGAAATCCGCAAAGACAGTGCTGAGGGCAACGGAGGTTGTCAGGCAGGCAAAAGCGACTGCCAGGCAAACGATCAGGGCGCCATAGGGGCCAAGAACATGCATGGAAACTTTGGCGATCAGCTCATCGGGAGATGAGCCAGCCAGCGCGTCGCTGTGGTAAGCGGCGACAAAGCTGAAGCCGATATAGATAAATGCCAGAAGGGCGGCGCCAATGCAGCTAGCCTTGAGCGTCTGGGAAATCAGCCGCTTGCCGCCATGAGGATCGTTTGGATCGGCGTTCTGTTTCAGGCAGACTAAGACGACGGAGCAGAAGAAGAAAGCGCCCAGGAGATCCATCGTCTGATAGCCCTCTTTCAGCCCATGGATGAAGAGTGCCCACTGATCGTGCGGTGCGGGAGGAGCCACAACGGGGGCCATCATAAATCCGACGAGGATGATGAGCAAGAGTGTCCCGAGCTTAAGGGGCGTCAGAATATAGCCGACAATGTCGACGATGCGCGTGCGCCTGAAAGTCAGCAGAAAGATCACGCTGCAGGCGAGGATGCTGAATACAGGCAGAGTGACCGATGGCAGGTACATCTTTGTGGTTGAGTAGGTGAGAGCGACACAGCGCGGGATGGCGCCGAAGGGGCCGATCAGCCCCATGATGAAAGCGACGAGCAGAAAACCGGGGATCTTGCCCATCCGCTCAAAAAAGCCTTTGTAATCGCCATCGAACAGTGTCATGGCAATGAGGCCTAAAAAGGGAACGCCGACGGCAGTGATCAATAGCCCAAGCATGGCGTAAAGATTTTGATCCTGCGCATATTGACCAATTGCGAGCGAGAAGACGATGTTGCCGGCTCCGAAGAGCATCGAAAACATTGCGAAACCTGAAACCCAGGTACTCGATCGACTCGATCGGGGCGTTGTTGTGGCCGTGGAAGATTGTGCTTGCATAATGCCTCAATTTAAAGAATATAGTCTATCATATTGTTTTAGTTTAATTCAAACTAAAATTGAATATGAGATTTGTTTTAGTTTGTTTTTCGGGATAAAAATTTTAGACTTGATGAATTATGGGTGCGGATGCACCACAATAGAGACCACTGGAATGGAGATAGCAAAAAATCTCTTCATGGTTGACTATTATAACGATTGTGAATTTTGATGCAAGCAATCATTCATTGAAGTATGCTATTTTTACTATGATTCGCATTCGTAACCTCTCGAAACATTACCGGACATCTGGGAATAAAATTGAGGCCAGGATTGAAGCTTTGAGCGACATTTCCCTGGATGTGGACAAAGGGGACATCTTCGGCATCATCGGCCAGAGCGGCGCAGGCAAATCTACCCTGATCCGTTGCCTTGCGACTCTTGAGAGACCGGAAGCAGGGGAGATCCTGTTCGAAAATCAAGATATTGTGAAAATGGATGCCGACAATCTGCGCCATTTTCGTCAGAATATCGGGATGATCTTTCAGCATTTCAACCTGCTGTCATCGCGTAACGTAGCCGAAAATGTATCCTATCCAATTGAGATCCAAGGTGTTGCACCGGAAGAGCGCAAAAAAAGGGTCGATGAGGTTCTGGAGTTGGTTGGCTTGTCGCATAAGAGGGAGGCCTACCCAGCGCACTTAAGCGGTGGCCAGAAGCAACGGGTCGGCATTGCCCGTGCCTTAGCCTGCAATCCTTCTGTTCTGCTTAGCGATGAGGCGACTTCTGCCCTCGATCCCAAAACGACGCGCGATATCCTGATGTTGCTCAAGCAGCTCAACCAGCGTCTCGGTTTGACGATCGTACTCATCACGCATGATATCGAAGTCGTGAAACAGATTTGCAATAAGGTGGCCGTCCTGGATCACGGACTGTTGGTCGAAACAGGCACCATCGCCCAGATCTTTTCCGATCCCCACCATGCGACCACACGACAGTTTCTCCAAAATACCATTCATGATGTGCCTGCCGGCTTTTTCAAAGATATCACTCCCTTCAAGAAGGTATTCCGCTTGACCTTCAAGGGACAAAAGACCTGCGAGCCAATTATTTCCAGAATGGTCAAACGCTTTGACGTCGAAGTGAATATTCTCGTGGGATGGGTGGATGTCCTGCAGGGGTTGATCATTGGCAACCTGGTGCTCGAACTTTCGGCGCCAGAACCCAACCTGTCGCAGGCGCTTGCCTTCTTGCA
>JAJFUZ010000190.1 GCA_021372155.1 Parachlamydia sp.
GACGCTCTTCCGATCTAAAGACATGCAAGATTTAAAAGAACTTGTTGAATCAATATTCATTGGTAAAGAGGATCCTGTTGCCGCATTGATTTCATTTAGCAATGGCGGCAGTAGTTACGTGCAAAGACTTAAAACCGAGGATCAGGTTCGTAACCTTGGTTTCCCGGCTGAAGTGGCACCACTCATCTTAGAATTCTATCACGCCAAAACGGCAGATGAAATGTGCCAGCTTTGCAAAAAATTGCTTGAGAGACTTGTCACTTAGTTTTAGCTTTTCTAAGCCATCCCAATCTTCATCTTCAATCAGGCCGCTGACATCACTCAGTACATCCTTGTCTCGTAAGGTTTCTAATCTTTCTGGATCGTGATTTGCTGCTTCGTAAGCGGCATCAAGCTTTTTCTCTGTTTTGTATTCCTCAGCTTCAAGGGCTTTTCGGATAAAAAAAATCTGTTCATTTCTTTACTTACAGTTTGCCAAAAGGATTCGCTCCGAACTTATCGCGTGGTTTGATCTGTCCGCTATTTGCTTTAGGCGGAGTCCGATTCTGCTTTGCGGACAGGGCGATCCGCTTACGCTCACAGTCGACGGTGAGCACTTCGACTTTGATCTTGTCGCCGGCGCGCACCACTTCGGAGGGGTCGCGGATGAAGCGGTCGGTCAGCTCAGAGATGTGGATGAGGCCATCCTGATGGACCCCGATGTCGACAAAGGCGCCGAAGGCGGTCACATTGGTGACAATGCCTTCGAGTTTCATGCCGATTTTAAGATCATTGATCTCTAAGACATCGTCGCGGAAGGCGGGCCGTTCAAATATGGCACGCGGATCGCGGCCGGGCTTCTGAAGCTCTGAGATAATATCCTGAAGGGTGAGTGAGCCGACAGTGGCGTCGATATAGCGCTTGATGTCGATTTTTTGGATCAGGGTTTGATTGGCGATGAGATCCTGCAGGGGAACGCTCATCTCTTTGGCGATGGTCTCGACAAGTTCATAGCGTTCAGGATGGACTGCCGAGGCATCGAGGGGATGCTCTCCGCCTCTGACACGCAAAAAGCCGGCGGCCTGCTGAAAGGTGCGCGGTCCAAGGCCTAAGACATCGAGCAGAGCTTTGCGGCTTCTGAAGGCGCCATGCTGCTCGCGGTGTTTGACGATCTTCAGAGCCAAGGAGGGGCCGATACCGGCGACGCGGGACAGCAGGGGAGCGCTAGCTGTGTTCAACTCGACGCCGACGCGGTTGACGCAGCTTTCGACCACCTCGTCCAATTTCTCCTGGAGCAGGGGCTGAAAGACATCGTGCTGGTATTGCCCGACGCCGATGGCTTTGGGATCGACTTTGACAAGCTCGGCGAGGGGATCCTGCAGGCGGCGGGCGATCGAGATGGCCCCGCGGATGGTCAGGTCGAGATCGGGAAACTCTTCTCTTGCGATGTCCGAGGCGCTGTAGACGCTGGCGCCTGCTTCGCTGACCTGGACAGCGATGATGTCCTTTAAATTATGCTCAACCAGAAGTTTGCGCACCAAGCTCTCTGTTTCCCTTCCACCCGTGCCGTTGCCGATGCCGATCGCATAGGGGCGATGTTTGGCAATAAAGGCGAGCAGGTCGCGTTCGGCTTTAGAGCTATTCTGGGTGGGAAAGATGGTGACTGTATCCAGGTATTTGCCAGTATCGTCGACAGCAGCACATTTGCAGCCTGTGCGCAGGCCTGGATCGATGCCGATCACGGAACGGCCGCCTAAGGGAGAGGATAGGAGAAGATTGCGCAGGTTCTCTGCAAAGATGTCGACTGCCGCGCGGTCTGACTTGAGCTTCAATTCCACTCTGCAATCGGTCTCGAGGCTTGGCATTAGAAGGCGCTTGCAGGAGTCCTGGATAGCTGCGTCGAGATATTTGGCAAAGTGAGAAGCCTGTTTCAGTTTACAGAGGCTTCGGATTCGGTTTAGGATCGACTCCAGCTCCATTTCGATATGAAAATCCAAAATTCCCTCATTCTCGCCGCGACGGATAGCCAGATAGCGGTGTGAGGGGATCTGGGAGACCTTTTCGCGGTAATCGTAATACTGTTCAAACTTAGTAGGCACCTTATCCTTGCCTTCGAGGACTTTTGAGACTAAGATGCCATCGCTTGCAAATGCCTCGCGCATTTCTGTGCGGATATCGGCCCGCTCTGAGACTATCTCTGCGGCAATATCCTGCGCCCCTGCCAGTGCCTCCTCAATCGAGGCGACACCTTTTTCGGCATTGATAAAGCTTTCGGCCTCTTTTTCCGGCTGGCCCTGCAGCGGCTGCTCCAGCAGGCGCAGCGCCAAGGGTTCCAGCCCCTTTTCCCGAGCGATCGCAGCTCTGGTGCGCCGCTTGGGCTTGTAGGGCAGGTAAAGATCTTCCAGTGCCGTTTTCGTGGCGCATGCCAGGATGGCCTCTTTCAAAGCGTCGGTCAACTTTCCCTGTGATTCAATCGAAGCTAAAATCGTCGCGCGCCTCTCCCCGAATTCATGCAGATAAAGGAGGCGCTCCTGGATTGTGCGGATCTGCACTTCGTCCAGATTGCCCGTCGCCTCTTTGCGATAGCGCGCGATGAAGGGAACTGTGTTGCCCTCTTTTAATAATCCAGCGACAGCCTCAACTGCAGTGAGAGGCAACGCCAGTTCGGATGCGATTTGATGTGTCGGTTTCATTTTGTCAGAAGATCCAAAAAGGTTTGATATAGTATTTTTCTTTGCCTTTCTTAATGCAGCGCAGCAACCCAATGTTGTCAGAACGTGTTGCAAAAACCGCAATAAATCGACACGATGGTCACATGTTGCACAACTGTGCAAAGTTGATCAGTTCATCGCGACTTAATGGAGAGTGTTCAAAATTTTCAAGCTGTGAAGAAAAGATCTGGTGCCGACGATTTTCACGAGCCTCTTGATCTCTTTGGGCATCTTCGCGCACTCTCCAGCTGCTACCGACGGCAGGCAGGCTTGTGTTAGGACATGCCGTCAACTGGACGAGTCCGTGCCTTTCTTCCCATCCTGTAATTTCGCCTTGGAGCAGGAGATAATCCATCACTTGTTGAATCATTTCGGACGTGAGCTGATTTAACGCAAGGCCGTAAACATGCGGATAGTTCTGTTGTCTGTTGGCTGCCAATCTAGTCAAGGCGAGTAAGACAGCATCCTTTTGCTTTGCCAAAAAAGAGGGGGGGAACTTCGAGAGTTTGCGCATTTTGCCCAGCATCTCTAGCCGTGACAGAGACAATCCATTTTCCCTGATCCAGCCTATAAGCATGGATCATATGATGGTCCTTCAAATATCTCAGGCAATTTTCTGTTCCCTGTGATGTATCCGAAAGCTGATAAGGTCCATACCCTCCTCGTCTGTTGAGCTGATGGATCAGCTGGAGCATCAGGAGAATCTCCCCGCGATTAAGAGTCGATTGTTTCAGAGCGTTATAGCTTTCCTGATGAAAGAAACCAATTCGGTTTCTTTCCTGAAACTTTCTTTCATTCGCTAAAACCTGCAGATCCTTCCAATCCAGCCTGACATTTTGAAAATCAACACTATCTCCTGCCCGACCTTTCACGTAAATCCTGTTCCCGCTTCCTTGTGCCCAGGCAGTGATGTGCTTATTCTGGACAAGATAATCTAGCACCTCCGCCCGCGACTCTGCGGGGAGATTGACCTCCATAGAAACAGCAGCGCCAAATTTGTTAGACGTAAAAAACGCCTCTACAATGTTGTGAGCACAGGCTTTCTGCGCGTCGCTGAACTTCGACTGCAAGGTGGCGTCGTGCTGCAATTGCGCTCTCATGGTATCGCGCCGCGCTTCTTTGCGGGCCGCTTCACCCACAGCCTCAAGATCCACGCGCGGAACAGGAGAAGGCAGGATTTGCTCAGCTTTTTCCTTGGCTTTTTGGAATTCCAAATCATAAGTCTTTCGATCCAGGATTTTCACGCTGTTGACCTGCAGTTTTTTGGCAAAGGAGGATTCATACGTTCTCCCGAAAAATCTTTGGCAGAAGGCGGCAATGCGATCCAGAAGATTGGCCGAAATGAACCTATAGTCCTTTTCAGTCTGGATGAGGAAAATGCGGGAACAGGAAAAGCGAGGAGGGCTGAAGCTCTTCGATAACCATTGACAATCAGTTTCAAGAATATTTTGAGATGTCTTTAGGACTTTCATGTTGCCTCCTGAATAGACATTCAAAAATATCTCCAAGTTGATTAAATCGCTAGCATTTCCCGAATTGGAGCAGAAAAATCGAGTAATTGATGACAACGCGCTTTCTCGCGTGCACGAAACAGCAAAAAAGTAAGAAGCCTATTTGACAATCGT
>JAJFUZ010000194.1 GCA_021372155.1 Parachlamydia sp.
CAGAAAAAGACCTCGGAGAGAACAATGGACTCTTCCTGTTATCGAAGCGAGAGATCTGTAAATTGAGTTTATTTAGCTGATAGCCGCAAAAAAGTGAGGAATGTATCGAGAGCCTCTTGCGCGCAATTAGAGAACTACCCCATTTACGATGTGCGAACCCCGGGGCTTTGACGCAGCCAAAATTGCGCAAATTTATTGGCATAGGCACGCGTTTATGCTAGAATTTACTCATGCAAAAAATACTCAGTCTCCTCGCCCAGCGCTTCAGCCAGGCAACCAGCCTCGCCTTCCCTGATCTCGAACATTCCGCCATTGTCGCTGCCATGGAAGTGGTGCAGAGCGCCCAGGAAAAATTCGGACACTACCAGTTCAACTCGGCGATGAAATTGTCCAAGGCCTTAAAGCAGAATCCGCGTCAGATCGCCGAGCAGATCCTGCGCCACCTCGATCAGAAAATGCAGGATGGGCACCCCTTCATCGCTGCCGCAGAAATTGCAGGTCCGGGTTTTATCAATCTGACTCTCGACCCAGGCTTTTTAAGCCAGGCTGTGCAGAATATGCTCAGCGAACCTCATCTGGCAATCGACCTGGCCCAAAAAAAAGAGCGCGTCGTCATCGATTTCTCTTCTCCCAATATCGCCAAAGAGATGCATGTGGGGCATCTGCGGTCAACCATCATCGGCGACTGTCTGGCGCGCCTGTTTGAATTTCTGGGCGACGATGTCCTGCGCCTCAACCATGTCGGAGACTGGGGCACCTCGTTCGGAATGCTCATTGCTTATCTGAAAGAAACAGAGCCGCGCGTCCTGACTGGAGAACAGACGACAGACCTGACGCACCTGGTGGACTGGTATAGGGCCTCAAAAGCACGCTTCGACAGCGATCCGGCCTTTAAAAAAACCTCTCAGCTCGAAGTGGTCTCACTGCAAAGCGGAGAGCCCACAGCGCTCAAAGGCTGGAATGTCATCTGCGAAATCTCCCGACAAGCCTATCAGGAAATCTACAACCTGCTCGACGTCAGACTCAACGAGAGGGGCGAATCCTTCTACAATCCCATGCTGGCCGATACTGTGGCCGACCTGGAGTCCAAAGGGTTGATCACCCTTTCCGACGGGGCAAAATGCATTTACCTGGAGGGCTTCCAGAACCGCGAAGGCGAACCGCTTCCCCTCATGATCCAGAAATCGGACGGTGGCTACAACTATGACACCACCGACATGGCCGCAATCCGCCATCGCATTCTGGACGAAAAGGCCGACCGCATCATCATTGTCACCGATTGCGGACAAGCTCAGCATTTCCAGATGATCTTTAAAGCGGCAGAGAAGGCGGGTTATCTCGATCCCGCAAAAGTGCGCGTCGACCATGTGCCCTTTGGATTAGTTCTCGGCCAAGACGGCAAAAAATTCCGCACGCGGTCCGGCGAATCGGAGAAGTTGATCGATCTCCTCTTAGCCGCCGTAGATAAAGCGGACGCCATTCTCAAAGAGCGTTCTCCCGAAATGGCCGAAGAGGAGCGAAAAGCCCTGGCACATGCTTTGGGAATTGGAGCGGTCAAGTATGCCGACCTTTCCTGCCACCGTACAGGGGACTACACCTTCAGCTATGAGCGCATGCTGCGCTTTGAGGGCAACACCGCCGCCTATCTGATGTATTCCTACGTGCGCGTTGCAGGCATCAAACGCAAAGTCAACAAGGATGTCGAAGCGATCAAAAAAGAAGCCTGCATCCAGCTTGAGCACCCTTCAGAAATTGCCTTGGGGCTGCACCTGGCGCGGTTTGACGAGACCCTCGCGCAAATGACAGAGGATCTTTTGCCCAACCGCCTGACAGAATATCTCTATAATCTGGCGGATAAATTCAACGCCTTCTTTCGAGACTGCCGCGTCGAGGGCTCTCCCCAGCAAAATCCCCGCCTCCTGCTCTGCGAAATCACGGCGATGGTCATGAAGCAGGGCCTCGACATCCTCGGGGTTCCCACCGTGGAAAAGATGTGAAGCTGAGACGCTGGTACGCTGTTCTGGAGGGCTTTGGCGCTTCTGTACTGTGCCTGCTGCTCTTACCCTTCAAAAACTCCAAACTGGATCGCCCTTCTTCTGAAGTTGCTTCCAGGCCGGATATTCTCTGCATCCACGGCTATCTTCTTAATGAGATGCCTTGGGGCTTTTACCGTCGCCAGCTTCAGAAAGCTGGATTGGGCCCCGTCAATGGACTCCGCTACCACTCCGTTTTTTGGGATATCCCACGGAACAGC
>JAJFUZ010000215.1 GCA_021372155.1 Parachlamydia sp.
AAGAGCCTTAAGAGGCGCCGTATGCTTCGAATAATCTCTGATTTTCTCTCCGATGCCAGCTGGAAAGGAGAAATCTTTCAGCTTCTTGCGCAGGTAGAGGGCAATGTTAGCCGCTAAATCTCCCTGATTCGGCCCATCGTAATTGAGGGCAAGCCGGGATAATCCATCCTGCAACGTGCGGCTGAGCAGCCCTTCTGTAAACTTCCAGGCGGGTTTTAGTTCCTCATTTTTTTCATCGAGCAGACGATCGATATTATTGGCCAGCGACGCCTCGTCATGGACGCTGAGGGCATTCAAAGTCAGCTTTTCGTTGCATTTGGCCGCAATCAGGTCCGCATATTCCCTCGTCTTGCTGAAAATAGTTGGGGTCAATTTCTCAGCAAACCCGTCAGCGATCTTCCTCAGCTGATTCGTACCACCCATTTCTTCCAGACTGCGATGTTCGCTTAAAGAAAATGCCTGCGGGACGAGCATATCGGCAGCAATGCGGAAAAGCTGGTCAGGAAGGACGGTCTTTTCCATCAGGCGCTTCACAACGGGCCTGAGGACCTTCGGAGCGCGAATGTTCTTAGGATCATTCCAGCCAGCTGCCTCTAAGACCTTCTCCGAGCAGGCTCCAAAGATCTCTTCGCGCAACCGGGTTTTCTTCTTTGATTTCGCCCTCTTTTCTTCTTCAGACTTTTCAGGAAGTGCTTTCCAATCTGCAAGCTTCTTCGCAAGTTCTGGATCTTTGACCTCATTCATCATGATCACAGTCAGATGAGCAATCGCTCGTTTAGCCATGTCTCCTGCAGCCATATCCCCCTCAGCTGGCCCCTTAAAGCTGGCCGCCAAAAGGGCAAATAGACCAGTCACGGTGTCGACAAGATACGGCTCGACAAATCCTCTCAGCTGCTGGAAATGGGGCGACGTTTCCGAGACGAGCTCTGCGACAGGCTGCATGATCCAATCCTTATCGAGAGGCAGTTTTCCGTGAAAGAGGCGATCGTTGATTTCGTCGGCAAGCGCTGTCTGGATATCGCTCTGGTTCTCTTTTTTCGCAAGCGCTTCCCGAATGGCAGGCATCAGCTCGACCATCATGCCTTGGAAGAGGTTGCGCCCTTCCAGATATCCAGGCATGTCCTTAGCTATATCTGGAGCACTTCCCTGTGTTGCAATCACTTCTTCGTAAAAGTCGACGCAGAAGTCGAGGGCCTCCGATTTAATGAGCTCAGATAAGGGTTTTGCCCCCACTGGCAAAACCTTGGAGAGTCCTTCGGGATCGAGCCCTGCCTTTTGTACCACATCGTCGATGAGTGGCTGAAAACAAGCTTTAAACGGCTTCCTGGCTTCCTTTAATTTCTCTGCTTTGGCTCGGATCGTCTCAGGTGTATTCGCATCAGGAAATTCCAGTTCGACTGCATCCAATCTCTTTTGATGCTCGGACCAGGCGCCTGATAGCTTTTCTCGATCCTCCTCAGCAAAGCTAAAGATCGTTTGCAACAGACGGTTGACTCCAGCTCCTGCGGTAGACTGTTTGGGTTCGCCCTCGGTTAATTTAGCCAGGACATGTATCAGGAGAGGATAGGAAAGCTTGTCGGTCTCTTTGAGCAACGTCGGCTGCATCTCCTTCAAAATCTGCACCAGCGAATTCTGCAAAACAGGATCCTTCAGCTGAGCCAAAAAAGGATATTTATGGATCGCCGATACAATTTCATCGCGGATGAGATATTCAAGGCCCGCCTCTTTTGGCCTCGCTACAGAAGTTTCAATGGCAACACCTGCTTTGTGGGCAATATCAGCAACGATAGCTCCAGTATTATCGGCAAGGGTCTTGACCACCTTGGTAAGCGCATCGCCATCTGTGGTCTGCTGTTGCAGGGCAATCTCGTTTTCCAGATGCGTTTTCTGAGTTTCCGACCAGAGCTGCACACCGCGGTAGATCAGGTCGGGAAGAATATCCTTTTCCAGCATCTCTTTGGCCTTGCCTCTCAAAAGCTTCGGCAGACGTATGTTGGCCTCGTCGCCCCATCCCGCTCTCTTCACAATCTCCTCAGCAACAGGAGCCAAGAGCAGGTTCTTTTTCGCCTCTTTGGCAGGACCCTCTGGAAGGTTCACGAGCTCGGCAACCTGGGTGCGAAAGCGGCTGTTTTCCAGCTTTTCGGAGGCCAGGCGAGTCAGGTTCTGGATGGCGCTTGAAACCATATCGACCTGCTCTTGATCCTTTGTTAATGGGTTGCTGTCAGCCAGATGGACGAGCAAATCGCTAACCAGATTGGCGATATAGGGCTCTGCGTAGGATTGGATGACATCCATATCGGCACTCGCCATCAGTTCGCGCAAAGGACTTACATCTGAAGCTTCTGTAAATCCCTTTTTGAGGGTTGGAATCGCTTTTTTCACAATATCCTGGATCAGGGTGCGCGCCTCTTTCTGTCCCACCATGCGCGCTGCGGCTGCAGGAGGCTGGCCCTCTTGCACCACGGCGGATTTAAAATAATCGATGCAGATATCATTGAGCATCTCGCCCATCTTCTCAGAAGCACCTTTCTGGAAGAAAGGCAGGATGTTGGCCACCCCCTCTTCATCCGCTCCCATCTTCTGCATGAGGCGAGCAATGAGAGGACTGAAGGGGCTTTTTGTCACCAGCAGTTTTTGCTCCATCTGCTTCTTGACATCTGCTTTGCGGTTGTCTCCCGCTACTTTGAGGGGTGCGGTTTCTGCAGCAATCAGGTCGCTGTATTTCTTCTGGATCGCTTTGATCTCTTTCTCTGTCTTAACCTCGGCCATTACCCTGTCGCGTTCGGCTGTACGGGAAACCACAATTGCTGCAATGGCTTCGCCACTTTGTTTTTCGATAGCCTTGATCTCCTGCTCAGCGCTCGTTTGGATCTGCTGCACATCTTTTTCATAGGCAGCGATCGCCTTTCCAAGATCCTCTCTTTTATTTTGATTGGCGAATTCCAGAAGATCTTTCAGGACTACGTGAGAAACCATCGTGAGCAACGGTTTGTTCCTTTCGCCGCTCTCTTCCGCATGGATCGCCAGATTTCCCAAAATGTGGATGGCTAATGGATAAAAAAATGTATCTGTCTTCTGCAAAAGCAGACGCATTTCTGAAGAATGATCGCTCTCTTTCAAAAAGGGTCCCACAAGTCCCCGCAGGAGTGGATCGCTGATCGTATCCCCGCTTTCCTTGGCCTTCGTCTGCAGCCACTCAGCGAATTTTGCAATCAGGGGATGAATGGCAGTCGTGACAGCCTCTCCATCGCTGGATACCTCTTTCAGGTAGCCTATAAAGCCGACATGATACTGATTAATATTTGTGGTTTTCTCATTCAGCTTGCTGATCATCTCTGGGAGGAGATAAGATCCCAAAAGTTCGTAGCCCGCCCAGGAAAGGATCGAACCTGCGATGCCCGGGGGCAGGATCAAGTCACTGCTGCCGTTCGGCAAAGCCACGTTCAGGAGTTTGTCGGCCATCTTCTCGGAAATCGAGCGCCCCTCGTAATCAGGGCTAATCTCATAGAAGCCTGGAATTTCATGCTCCGAACCCTCGAGATCCTGAAGTTTCTTCAATCCATCCAGTTCCTCGCTCCCTACGGCAGAGCCCAGGGCCATGATGCGCTCAATGAGCTCTTTGGGAGGGATGGGTTCTGCAAGAGGATGGCCATTGGCCGCTGCATCGGCTTTTACCCTCTCCACAAGATTGTCCATCATTTTTAAAAGAGTCGCCTCCATGCAGTTCTGCAGCAGATTTGGGCTTGAGATCAAGGTGTATTCCAGGGTTTCTCGAAGCCATTGATTGCGCACCTCGCCGCGAAACAGATCGAGAAGCCGGGGAAAATTGTCTCTGCTCTGCCTTCCAATCAGGTTGGCAATATCGGGCGTCCCTGTGCTCTTCTCGAGCTTTCCCCTCAGCCGGTTCAATTCCGCTTCGACCTGCTCCTTATTCTTGTCGAGATTGGAAACAATCCGAACCGTCGCAAAATGGCCCGCATGCGAGACACCTTGAGAGGCTGCCCCCTTAACACCATTCCATAGCCTGGCCAACATGCCCGGCTTTTCCACGGGAGAGACTATGGTTGAAGTTGCAGTTGATGCTTGTTGATTCGTATGTTGTTGTATATGAGAATGTTGATGCGTTACAGGATCTGTTTGTTTTCCAGAGCCAAGGACAGGCTGGGTCATAGCACCAACTCATAGTTTATTTGTTTATTAATCTATTTTTATTATCGGCCATATTTACTATTATTACAATTGTTTGTGTAATACATTATTATATAATATCGACAGTGTTATAATTAAAATTGATTGTTATAGGAGGTGCATCATGTTTTCCCCCACGCCTCTTTCTTCCAGTCCAGCTGCATCTGTATGCCTTTTGCACCTACTCAAGATGATGCTATTGCTAAAGTTAATGATTGTCTGCGAGGAACAATCATCGTGAAAAATGTTGATTCCTGCAAACAATTGATACAACATTTAACTACGCAGGCAAACCGCGCTGGCATGCAAATTGCTTACTCAAATAAGTATGATGGCAATGCCTATCCTAATGGTTACTTCGGGATTCATGCGCGCTTGCACTTTAATTCACCGACGGGCGACAAAATTTTAGCAGAAATTCAAATTCACTTTGAGATGATCGAAAATGGATCTGCTGACTGCCCAAGTCAAGATACTCATAAAACTTATGAACTGGTAAGATCACTTGCAACGTCAAATCTTCCGAAGGATAAAAAAGAAGAGCTGGAAAAACTGGGGGATCTGGCCTCTAAAGCCCAGTTCGCGATGGGGATGCAACAAGTAGCATAAAATGGAGATTTTATTATGATGAATGAAACATGGAATTATTTTGTTCTGCCTGGTGGAGTGGCGAGGCTAGATGAGCAGCATGTTCAATACCGAGATCCAAAAACAGGGAATTGGGTCGAGGTAGCTGAAGCTGTAAAACGTATTGAATTTAAACGCACCATCTCCCAGGATGGTGTCTCTGTTAGCGAAGATGATGCTAATCGTAATTATAAAAGCTTTATGCAGGAACGAAAGGGATAAGAATAGGCGCGGACGAAAATTTGATTAAAGCACTTTGCGCTTAGTATTCTTGATTTCATATTTCGCCAATTTGCCGGCGAGAGGGGCGGGAATTCGAACGCGCATGAGGACATCGTTCTCCTCATATTCCTGATGGAGGACCTGGCCTTCTCGAATGACGGCGCTGACGACCCCGTACTCCCTTTGCGGGATGCGCAGGAAAAGCTCGCGGCGCTGCCGGCTGATCTCCTCGATCATCAACTCTTCCAATTCAGAAAACCCTGTCCGCTGGAGTGCTGAGATGGGGACAGTTTTGGGGTAGGTCAAACGGAGGCGGTCCACCATATCCTGTGAATGGCTCTGATCGATTTTATTCAGGACGGTGATGACAGGTTTTTCTTCGGCGCCAAGCTCCTTTAACACTTCAAAAGTGGTCGCAGCCTGCTCCTCAGCCATGGGATGGCTGACATCGACGATGTGGAGCAGGATGTCGGCATAGAGTGCCTCCTCGAGCGTGCTCTTGAAGGCTGCTACGAGCAAATGAGGCAGCTTGCGGATGAATCCCACCGTATCAATCAGGAGAACATTCTGGTTATTTGAAAGCGTGAACTTGCGCGTCGTCGTATCGAGTGTGGCGAACAGCTTGTCCTCAACCAACACCTCCGCATCAGTGAGGGCATTCAAAAGTGTTGATTTACCAACGTTGGTGTAACCGATGATGGCAAAGACGGGAATATCGGACTTTTCGCGTGCGCTGCGCTGAGTATTACGAATGGCGTGCACATCGGAGATCTCTTGCTGCAGCTGATCGATGCGCTTTTTGAGGATACGGCGGTCGATCTCGATTTGTTTTTCCCCTTCCCCTTTCAAATAGGCGCCTCCGCCACCGCCGCCGCTGGTGCCAGCCTGCCTGGAAAGATGGGTCCACATGCGCTTGAGCCTGGGCGCCTGATACTTAACCTGCGCAAGCTCAATCTGCAGCCGCGCCTCCTTGGTCTGTGCGCGCTGGGCAAAGACTCCCAAAATCACTTCTGTTCGATCAATGACCGGAATGCCAAATGCCTTTTCGAGGTTGCGTTGTTGGCTCGGAGCCACCTCATCGTCAAAGATCACCAGGTCGACCTCGAGCTCCCGCGCCCGCGCCACTACCTCTTCCAGCTTACCTTCGGTAATGAAAGTGGAGGCGTCATATTTGCGGATGGGACAGGGGATCTTTTCGGCCACTTCAATGCCCCAGGTATAGGCCAGAAGGGCCAGTTCATCGAGATGCTCGACGCATGTGGACTTCTGGCTCGCTCCCTTGAATGCTGAGATCAAAAGGGCGCGGCGCGGGGCGGCCTGTGTCGTTTCTTTACTGATCATTTTAGTTAAAAATTCTTAGTTCAATAAATATTATCCATTCTTTAAGAAATATTTTTCAAGCAATTGCACCATATTCCATCAAAATTTTCTTCAATATTGCCTGGAACAGGTTTATTTTATATGCTTCATCAAAAAAAAGGAGATTTCTTTGGCTACACCTGTTGCCCACTGTTTTCTTGTCGAACTACCCAATCAATCCAAAGAGGCTTTTTTAGCTGATATGAATAGATGTCTGCATGATGGGCGCTATCATGTGGCCGCTATCGAAGATTTGCGAGCAAAACGTTTTCAGAAAGCAGCAGATCAGACGATGCTCACCGAACAGAATCTCGCCCCGCATGTCCTGGTCGAAGCCGCGGTTTTCAATAATCCCAATCAGGTACGATATTACAGTTATCGGCAAGATCATGAACGGTCGGGATTTGGCCCAGAGCATGATACGTTGGATATTGCTTTATACTATATCGATAACACGCGCAGAATCTCTGCTGAGAATGAGCCAGACCTGTTAATTGCATCGAAAATTGAGGCCTTTCGGAGCATGCTCAAGATACTTTAAACCCAAGCTGAAGTCCATCGTATGCGACGCGGATATTTGCAGGCAGATAGGCATTCGTCTGGTCATGGTCGAGATCATGTGAGACGTGGGTTAGCCAGGTCTCTTTGGCCCCGCAGCGGCGGGCAAATTCCACCGCCTCGTCGACGTCGAAATGCAGCGGAGAAGGAGTAAAGCGCAGGGCGCTGATCACCAGTGTCTCCAGGCCATGCAGATGGCTGAAAATCGCAGGATCGTAGTGGCGGATGTCGGTCAGATAGGCCAGATCGCCAAAGCGCAGGCCATTGACCTGCATTCCTCCCTGTTCATAGGTCATAAAAGTGAGCGGAAGACCAAGGAAGTCGAGATTTCCCTCTTTTCCTTCCATGTAGCGAAAGTCAAACTTGGGGATAAACTGTTCGTAGGGGCCTTTGCGCTGGAAGATGTAATAAAAACGCTTCTGAAGATCTTCTTCAGTTACTTTCGACAACAGGCATGGGATAGGGGCTTTCTGGCGGAAATAGAAGAGGCGCAGCTCGTCAAAACCCGCCGTATGGTCATTGTGCGCGTGGGTCAGGATGACGCCGTCGATGTGCTTGATGTGAAAATGCAGCGCCTGCCAGCGGAAATCGGGCCCACAGTCGATTAGGATGATCTTGGAGTCATAGTGGATCAAGGCGGAGGGGCGCATGCGCTGGTTGACGCTTTTACCTGACGTACAGACTGGGCAGTCGCATGCAATCACCGGCACGCCCATTGAGCCGCCCGTCCCTAAAAAAAGAAACGAGCCTTGATGTGAGTTTGGCATCATGGATAGAAAAGCGCGCGGGCGTAGCGCTCGATGCCCGGGTGAAAGAAATAGGCCCAGCCCTCAGAAACATTTCCTGAAGCCTGCTCGCGCAGCTGCACGCGGTAATAGTCCTGTCCTTCAGCAAAATCGACCTGTTGAAAGGATACCTTTTCTTCAGAGCCGTTGCCATGGCGCATCTTAACTGTGAGCGTGGTGGGAGGGCTTTGGCGAAAGAGTTGGCGCAGTTCTTCGCTGACAGGCTCGATGCTCAAGTCCTCTGCGATGGCATCATAGAACTCGCGATAGACATCGGGTTTGACATTTGCGCGCGACCACTCTTTCTTCGCAGGGTCGTAAAAAGCAAACACAAAGCTGTCAAAGAGATAGCGTACAGTGATGCCTGTTTTAGGATTTTTTTCGGGATAGGAGATCTGGCTCACAATCTGGGGCGACAGCAGCACATTTTTTGCATAATAGCGTCCCGTGGGACTGTAGAAATAGAGCATGAAGAGGGCAATTGCCATCGCGCAGGCGACACCGCCACTGATAACCAGCACCAGGTTGCGGATCTCCTTGCGCTTGGAAGGCCTCATTTCGATCGTCATGCGGCCACTATAGCAATTCCCTCTTTTTGCTGAAATTATTCTCCCAGTTTTTGAATGTTATCGCGCATATTTTCGAATACTTCCGCATATTCTTTGGGAAGATCTCCCTTAAACCCGCGCT
>JAJFUZ010000218.1 GCA_021372155.1 Parachlamydia sp.
GGAGCTCTGCAGCTGCCCACCTCTCTGACACATGCACACAAGGAGATGGAAGAGTTATTGACAAAGTTAAACGAATATCTTGCCCTACTTCCCGCCGATCATCCGCTGCGTACAAGCCTCGCACCAGCTCTGAAAGAGGCGGACAATCTATATATGCAACACAATTATGCTCATGAACTTGAGAAAATAAAAGCCGTTGTTAGCCTCATTCGTCATTAGAAATTTAGATCTACTTCTTAATCTCATATTTTGTCAGTTTGCCCGCTAGCTAGTACAGCTGGATATCTCATCGAACCTCTATCATATTTCAACATTCCATCCGAGTTCGTTGCAAAGGGTCGAAATCGTGTTTTTTTGCAGGAGTCATGCCAGATAATTCTCATCGATGTTGGTTTTATTTGCTATAACTGTGGAGATAGAACGGTTCTCTAAAATTCCTTGGAAAAGCGGCTGTATTTAAATGGAAATTCCATTGGGCCAGCATGAAAAGCGGCGCTTCAAGAGGCGCAGATAGCTAATGGTCAGATCCGCATCATTTACTAATGGCCAACTGCAGGTCCTCGATCAAGTCCGAAGCATCCTCGATGCCGACGGAGAAACGCACGAGACCGTCGGTGATCCCCATGCGCGTCCTCTCCTGAGCAGGGATGGAGGCATGCGTCATGATCGCCGGATGGCTGACGAGCGATTCGACCCCTCCCAGGCTCTCTGCCAGGGCAAAAAGCTTGAAAGAGGAGATCAGCTTTTTAGTCTCTTCCAGAGAGAGATGAAATTCGGCGGAGAGCATGCCGCTAAAGCCGTGCATCTGTTTGACTGCGATGGCGTGCTGCGGGTGGGAGGGCAGGCCAGGATAATAGACCCGTTTAACCTTGGGATGCTTCTCTAAAAATTCGGCCACAGCGAGGGCATTGCGCTGATGCTGCTCCATGCGGACCGCAAGCGTCTTGACGCCCCTTGTGATGAGCCAGCAATCGAATGGGCTCGGATTGACACCGATCGCCTTGCGGGCGAAATCGAGCTTCTCTTTCAGTTCTGGAAGATTGGTCATCACCACTCCTCCGATGACATCGGAATGGCCGCCCAGATACTTGGTACAGCTGTGCCAGACAACATCTGCCCCAAGCGACAAGGGATTCTGGCAATAGGGGCTAGCAAATGTGTTGTCGACAATCACCAGGGCGCCGTGAGCATGGGCCATCTCGACAAAATGGGCAATGTCGAAAACCTCCAGCAAGGGGTTGGTGGGCGTCTCAAACAAAAGCCATTTAGGGTTGCTTTTCAAGGCATTTTCTAGATCATCGGAAGAATGCGATTCAAAAGTCACTCCAAAATGATTGAAAACATTATTGAAGAGACGCCAGGTTCCGCCATACACCCCATCGAGGGCGACTACACGGTCTCCTTGCGCAAGTGTTGTCACCATAGCCGAGAGCGCTCCAATTCCTGAAGAGAAGACGGTAGCATGCTCCGCTCCTTCCAAGGCAGCGAGCTGCTGCTCGAGCCGGACGAAATTGGGATTGTTGGCACGGGTATAATCATAGCCTTTATTGATACCAGGAGCCTCCTGGACATAAGTGGAGGTCATATAGATGGGCGGCATGACGGCGCCTGTCAAGGGATCGGGCTCAGATCCGGCATGAATGGCTTTGGTAGCAAATTTCATAGATACCCTTGCGATTTCATCCACTCGTCATCAAACATCTTGCTCAAGTACTTGATCCCCCCATCCGGCGCCATCGTCACAATCGTTGCTGGCTGGTTCAGCCTTTTGGCTAACTCCAAGGCAGCCCAGACATTGGCTCCCGTTGATCCGCCCGCTAAAATGCCCTCTTTGCGGGCAAGCTGACGGCCGACAGCAAACGCCTCTTTATCCTCGACCTGCATCACCTCGTCGACGATGGAAAAATCCATCGCATGGGCAATGTGGTCCTCTCCAATCCCCTCCAGCTGATAGGTGCAGTGGCCTCCTTCTGGCACACAACCCGTTTTAAAGTACTCATAATAGATCGATCCGATGGGATCGGGCATCAGGATCTTGACAGAGGGCTTT
>JAJFUZ010000259.1 GCA_021372155.1 Parachlamydia sp.
ACCGACATAGTGTTTCATGGGTTGCTCCTTTGTTTTTGGGTCCCTAAAGGGCCGTTTTGCATTGGAGAGCTTAGCTACTCCGTTTTAGAGGAGCAACCCTCTTTAAGCGCAATTATCTCATGTATTAAGTCAATACAACCCCTTCTGCGATCCTTCAAGCCCGAGGCTTTGGCGTAGTCCGAGAGGGCATTTAGGTATCAGTCAGGGTCTCAGCAAAAGCTTCCACGCATTCGGCTTCCTGCAAGGGGAAGTTCAGGATCAGGTCGCGCACAGTGTCGAGGTTATCGGCTTTGCTGATCAGCTCGCGGAAGGCGCGTGTGCCGGAGGATTTCTTGAGGTACCAACAGCCGACCCGGCGCATGTCGACGACGACGCGGCGGGCGGAGTGATAGTCGCAGGTGTAAAGAAAGTGCTGGTAGAGTGCCTGACGGCAGTCTTCCAGGGAGCGATGGATGGGATCGAGATTCTGGAGATGGCGCAGGATATCTTCGGCGATCCAGGGCTGTCCCAGAGTGCCTCGAGAGACGAGGATCGCATCGCAGTTTGTGTGTGAGAATATGCGATCGGCAGCCGAGGTGTCGAAAATGTCTCCATTGCCTATGATTTTAATCTCTTTGGCTGCTTCTTTGCAGGCTTTGATGTAGTCCCAGTTGGCGGGGCCTTTGTAGGCCTGCTGGCGGGTGCGTCCGTGGATGCAGATCGCCTTGGCGCCTGCCTTCTCTGCGATGCGCGTGATTTCAGGGGCGTTGATGGTGCTGTCGTCCCACCCGGCGCGGATTTTGACGGTCACAGGGATACGCACAGCTGCAACCATATTTGCGATGACTTCACCAATGAGGTCGGGTGTCTTGAGCATGCCCGAGCCGCTGCCATCTTTGGTAACCTTGTCGACAGGGCAACCGCAGTTGAGGTCGACGACATCAAAGCCAAGGTCTTCGATGATTTTGGCCGCCTTGCCGGCAATTTCCGGCTTGCTGCCGCAGATTTGCCCGCCGATAGGGTGCATGGAGGTATCATAATCGAGCAGATGGAAGGTGTTCTGGTCGTGGCGCACGAGGGCATCCATCTTGACCATTTCGCAATAGATCAGACCCGGCCGATAGGTTGCGCTCATCTTGCGGAAGGGAAAATCGGAGCAGCCGGCCAGAGGGGCATAGAAGACGTTATTTGCTAGAGTGAGAGATCCTAATTGGAAGGGTTGCGGCTGTTTCATCGGATCAGGGCTGTCAAGGCAGCTTTAACGAGAGTTTGAATAAATCCAAGGCAGAGAAAGGCCACAATTGGGCTGAAATCGATCATGCCAAGGGGTGGGATGAAGCGCCGGAAGAGGTTGAGATAAGGATCGGTGTAAAAAGTGATGAAAAGCATGAAGCGCGTTCCCATCAGCTCTGGAATCCAAGAGCCGAGGATGCGGATCATGAGCATGATCAGGTAGACCCAGAATAGAAGATCGACGATTTTGAGAATCATGTAAATATCATAATCAGAATTGGATTTTTTGTCATTACTACGTTTTATCTATTGAACTACTCTTGTTCCATGAGGTATCATGGTTTCTCACTAATATTAAGTTATCATCCGCATGCACATTGACAAACCCGATTCTTTGCATACGATGGGCCTCGATTTTACCAATCAGAGGATCCGCGCGGTCCAGCTGACACTGCGCAAAGGAAAGCCAGTTGTCGACAGGTTGTTTGATCTACCTATCGCCAGCCACAATGCCGATCCCGCTCAGCCGCCCCATTATATCCTCGAGCATGATGAGCCAGCATTTCGAGATGCCGTCAGTAGGAATCTTACGGTGAGTACGATGGCTGGAGGGGAAGTCCTCGTGCGGCAGCTTGAGGTCAAACTGAAAAAAGTTGCGGACATCGACGCTGTGCTCTCGTTTCAGGCAGAGCCCGTTCTACCTTATCCCGTCGATAACGCCTTCATGGACCGAGTCATCCTTAGCGAGACGACCGAAGGGCGCAATCTGGCTCTTCTGGCTGTGCGCAGGGATCATTTACAGCAGCATCTGGAGCTGTGGCGTGCTTTTGAAGTAGAGCCTGAAGTAGTTGCTGCCTCTCCCGCAGCACTGGCGGCTTTTGTCAGCCATCTGTCTCCCTTTGATCCTCTGCAATGCGTCATTCACTTAGGCGATGCCCAGACGAGCTGCATCCTGATGCGGGAGAATAAACTGCTGGCCGCGCAGGCCTGCTTCCAAGGGTTAAACCAGCTGCGCGCCGCCTGCGTGCAGGATAACCCTGGCAAGGAGGAGCAATATTTCAACCAGCTCAATTTCGCAGATATCCAAAAAGAGTCCACCCCCCATCTGGCTGAAGCCCTGGACAATCTGCGCATGGAGATCACGCGCACTCTCTACGCTCTTTCCAAACAGGCTAAAGGACAGGAATTTGACAGGCTGGTCGCAACTGGAGATGGGGTGGTATTGAACCAGCTGGCTTCTGTCCTGTTGAAGCCCCTTCTGCAGGCGACGAACAGGACCTTTACGGTCCTTGAGGCGCCAGAGGGTCTCGGCATAAACAGCAACCAGCTGCAGGAATACGCCATTCCCTTTGGTGCGGCTCTGATGGCCCTGCCAGGAGGCGAAATGGTCAATTTCCGGCAGGGAGAATTTGCCTATCCGCTGCCATGGAAACGCTATCAGACTCCTGTCATCTTCTACCTCGCCCTTTGCGCGGGACTTGCCGCTGCCATTTTTTTCGCAGGCAATTCCTATATCCGCTATCAGGAGGATGGCCTTCGCAAGGAGTATTCAGAACTGCTTCAATCCCTGAACAGGCCTTATACAGAATTTGAGAAGAGCTTTTCCAAAAAGAGCCCTGACGGCGAAAAGGTCATATCAATCCGACAGCTCACGCAGGCGGACATCGCCAACAGGTTGCAGGCTCTTCAGAAAGAGATCGAGTCTTCGCCCGAGACATACCCGCTCCTTCCCAATGTGCCAACCGTCAGCGATCTTCTCGCCTGGCTTTCAACGCATCCCAATGTTGTTTCGCGCGATCCCAAGTCTGGCAAGGTGACGCCTCTTCTGCAGCTGGAAAATCTCACTTATACGATGCTCAAGCGTCCTGAACAGACCAAAAAGCAGGAAAAATACCAGGTAAAGGTCGAGCTGGAATTCAGCAGCGAAACTCCCAAGGCGGCCCGGGAGTTTCACGATGCCCTGATCGCTCCCAACGCCATGGTCGATCCTAAAGGCGAGGTAAAATGGAGCACCAACCGCGGACTCTATCGTGCCTCCTTTTTCCTGAAAGATAAAACCGTCTATCCCACCCCATCATCCTGAGGCGACTTAAATGCTGAGTCAGATACCGCTCAACAGGCTTTTGCTCTACGTTGTTCTTCTAGGCCTGCTGCTGCCCGCCCTGTCTCTGCTCTATTTTTTCAGTCAGAAAAGCGGGCTGGAATCCCTTCATAACAATATTCAGATGGTCCAACTGGTCGCTTCCACTCGAGAGCGCAAACAAGCTGTCAACATTGCCGTGCGCAATAATTTCCGCGATGCCGACCATTTTTATATCGATAAGAACCTCGAGACGCTCTCATTTCTTGATCCCGAAATTGAGGGCCTGCAGAAAGTCTTGAGCAATAAGAACTTTCCGGATGATGAAAATATCAAAAAAAGGCTGGAATTCCTCACAAGTCCTGCCAACAATATGGTGTTTACCGAAGGGGTTGTCCAATCGACGCCCCAGTTTCAAGA
This sequence comes from Parachlamydia sp., assembly GCA_021372155.1. Classification (GTDB taxonomy): domain Bacteria; phylum Chlamydiota; class Chlamydiia; order Chlamydiales; family Parachlamydiaceae; genus JAJFUZ01. Next base: position 3,713 of record JAJFUZ010000259.1, read on the forward strand.
GGTGACCGAATCTCTCGTCCATCCCGTCGAAGTGAACGAGGATGATTTGAGAAACATTCTGGCACGCATCGAGGGGACGACAATTGGCAGCACAGCTCCCGGGCCGAATCGGCCACAACTGATCATTCTGGATTTCAAAATCGAGAAAAAAAGCATCCTGGAGAATCAGGTCTATCTCCTTAATCTCAAATTACTCAAAAGGGAATTTTTGTAATGAGATTCATTATTTTAATGTTCTTCGGTATACTTCTGGCGACAAGCTGCACAGGCTTTCGCAGCAGCGAGCCGACCCTCGTTTCGATCAACCTGATCGACCGGGAAGGGATGAGCGAGACGGTCACGAATGACGAGCGCCTGAAGCGCTATGTCGATGTCGATTTTCAGGCTCCGCAGCCCTATGTGAAAGTGCTGCGCGTTTATAAAACCAAAGATGCCAATGTCATCCCAGCCTATGTGACCAGTTACTACCCCACCGGTCAGTTGAAACAGTACCTTGAAGTACTAAATGGGCGTGCAAAAGGCGCCTATAGGGAATGGTATCAAAATGGCTCACAGAAGCTGGAGGGCCAGGTGATCGGGGGTGTCGCCGATGTGACAACCGACGCGGAAAAAAGCTGGCTGTTCGACGGCATGAGCCAGGTTTGGAATGAAGATGGAAGCTTGCAGGCCAATATCCCTTACCAAAACGGAGAATTATCGGGCACTTCGATCTACTACTATCCCAGCGGAGCCATCGCCCGGCGAGCACCCTTTAATCACGGCCAGCTCGATGGCGATTATGAAGTCTATCGCGAGGACGGCGCCCTTTTTCAAAGAATTGAATATCATGCCGGGAGCCTCAATGGAACTGCCGTTGGTTACTGGGAGGATGGGTCGGTCTCTTTTCAGGAATTTTATTGCAACAACAAGCTGGGTTCGGGAGCCTATTTTGATTCCACCGGTGCCTGCTTGGCCAAAGTCGAGAAGGGCAAGGGGTGGCGCGCCATCCATACAAATGACGGCTGGGAGCTGCAAGAGTTCCGAAACGGTGTTCTCGAAGGTGAAGTCAAGGTCATGGATAAGCGCGGCAATCTCCTCAGGCGCTATCAGGTGAAAAAAGATGTTAAGAATGGGGAAGAGGTGATCTATTACCCGACAGTCGCCAACCAGCCAAAGCTTTCGGTTAACTGGCTGGACAGCAACATCCACGGCATGGTGAAAACCTGGTACGAAAACGGTGTGCAAGAGAGCCAGCGCGAAATGACCCGCAATGTCAAGAACGGCCTTCTGACAAGCTGGTACAAGGATGGAAACCTGATGCTGATCGAAGAGTATGACATGGGCAAGCTGATCAAGGGCAAATATTACCGCATGGGCGACAAGAATCCCGTCAGCAAAGTGATTGGAGGCCGAGGTTTGGCCACTCTGTTCGACGGCGACGGCAATTTCCTGCACAAAATCAACTATAATAATGGCGCTCCCACTGAATGATACACCGCGATGATAAATCGCGCCTGCGGCGCCATTTCAAGTCTTTGCGTGCCTCCCTGCCGTCTCGGCGACGTCAAGAGGCTTCCGCGAAGGCGCTCGCATTCATCAAGCACCAGCCCCCTGGATTGGTTCTCTCCTACGCCAGCTTCCAGCATGAATTAGATACCAGCGCGATCAACGCCTGGCTGGCCGCGCAGGGCAGGCTCGTCCTTCCGAAAGTTCAGGGGGACAATCTTGCCCTTTATCAGGTCTCCAACCCTTGTAGACAGTTAGAGACTGGCGTCTTTGGGATTTCAGAACCGCTTCCGTCACTCTGCCGCGCAGTTGCCTCGGAAGAGATTTCTTTTGTGCTTGTGCCTGGGCTGGCTTTTGATGCTGCCCATCAGCGTCTGGGCTATGGAGGCGGTTATTACGACCGATATTTGGCAAAGCGGGCAGGGCGAGCCTGTGGAATGGGATTCCGTGAGCAGCTTGTGGCGCAAAACCTGCCTGTGTTAGCTTCCGATGTGTCCCTTGATGCCGTGATGCTGTTTTAAATATTCATCTTCAAAGGGAACGTTTGATCTGGTTTTTCTCAGCACCAGATTCTTTTTTCCTCTATATGCGAACTCTTTAGGATGATTGGCTTGCCATTGCAGCGCTTTGGTACGATAATTTTCGATGCGCAGTTCGGTATAGGGGTGGGTCGAGAAGAAATCTTTCAGGAGATCCGGTTGCCTTTGATGATTGAAGTTGTATGCGAGCAGCTTGCTGAAGGCGTCGCTGAGCGCGAAAGGATCATATTGTGTTGAGAGTAGCTTGCGAAAAGCATAGTCATCCGCTTCATCTTCGCAGGTTTTGCAGAAGGAGTGGCGCGTCACGGCGTGAAAAACTTCTGAAGCATATGCCAGGATAGAGATCTGGCTAATTTTTCTTGCCAGGAGCTGTTCCCGAACATGATCAAACAGATGGCCCCGCTCGATGTGGCCCACCTCGTGGGCAAGAATGGCGGCGAGTTCTGCTTCATTGTCCAGAAGATAAAAGAGAGAGTGTGTGATGCAAATGACTCCTCCCGGCAGGGCATAGGCATTGGGTGCGCCGTGATCCAGGAAAACAGTGTATGTGAAGGGTTTCCGGCTTTCCTCTGTCAGCGTCTGGATAAGGTCGTTTAAGTAGTTGAGGGTTGGAATATCGGAGGGATCAATCTTGGCTGCAAAGCGGGCTTTGATCTCCTCTCCAAGCATTTTTTCATCGATCTCACTGACCGGCAGAAGCTGGCTGAGCGCGCGGTCGGCCGATTTGACTGGTTTGCCGAGCTGCTGAAAAAGGGGTGCCAGCGTTCCGTGCATGGGCGGCTGGATCCTTTCCCTAAAGAGAAACAGGCTGACAAGGATGGAGCTTCCTAAAATGACGCTCAATAAAAGTCTTTTAAGCATGGGCCTCAATGCGGTGTTTATATTTTTTATAGATGGCGCTGATGGCAAGCATAAAGAGGCCCACTCCAATGAAGACGATCGCTTTGACCGAAAGTTCATGTTGAATGAGGTCGAAGGCCAGCAGGCGGATGCTGCAGAGGCCAAGCGCCCACATCGCAATCTGGATGCTCAACTTGGATCGCAGGGCTAATCCCAGGACTAAATAGAGGGTGATCAGGCCGACCCACAGC
>JAJFUZ010000273.1 GCA_021372155.1 Parachlamydia sp.
GGGATCTCCTCGAGCACGCAGCATTATGACCTCTTCGAAATGATTCGGCGCCCCAACCTGAACAAAGATAACCGACCACCCGACCCACCTCCGCGCGAACTCCTCTCTAAGCAAAAAAAATTGGAAAAGGAAATTGAGAAGAAATTCCGCGAAAGTCGCAAAAAAGATGAGGGATCGGGAAGCAATGTCCTTGCCGGGCTCATCCGAATCCTCTTTCTTGCCCTGATTCTGCCTCCTTACATTCTGCTTTACCGCATCCCCAAGTTTCTATTTGTCGACTGGGTCGTCAAGCTGGCAAATGCCATAGACAACTATTTCGCAAGAATCGGCAAAGCGATCCAGCAGGCTTATGAACGGCAGAAAATGAAGATCCGAAATGCCTTTGTCGGCTTCTGGGAATTGATCAAAGCGACTTTTCGCAAAAAAATGTCCGCCGCTCCGCATGATGTCGATGAGCCCATGAGCTTTTTAGCCTTTGTGGCCGAAGGAATTGTCGGCCTCTACCGCATCACGCTTTATCCTCTCATCAGGGCCAGCGTCACCAGCTGGCAGTTCGCAAAACGCAGCGCACAAGCTATTCGTGAGTTCCCCTTGCGCCTGCATCTCGCCATTCAGGACACCCTCAAGCGCATTCAGCAAATGCGTGATCGCATCCTGACAAAAGCCCAAAAATATCTGCATAAAACCAAAGAGGCCATCGCCAACAGGACGATCCGCCCGGTCTCCCGTTGGATCGACAGGCAAGTAGAGGCACTGATCGCTCTCCATCATCGCGTCATCGCCAAATTAAAGAAAATGGTCCAGGCGATCCTGTTTGCCATCCGCCACCCCATCCAGACCTCCCTCATGATCGTGGAGGGCATCCGCACCCATTCAAACAGGGCATACAAAAGCTTCGAGCAGGCCATTAAACAATGGCAGGAGTCCAAAAAGCAGGCGATCTTAGCCCAATGGCAGAGGGTACGCACCTGGTATGAACAAAATATTGCTTCTCCTGTCCGAACACGTTGGAATGCTATTAAATCACAAATCCAGGCATGGGTAGACAGGGTCACGGCTCCTTTCGTCAAAATCTGGGTCGCACTTAGAAAATATGCTGAAGCCGTACGTTCCAAAATAACGCATACGGTGAATCATTATCTCGAAAAACCACAAGCCTGGATGAATAAGCAGAAAAAAGCCCTTAAGGCTATCTATGAACCCTTCAAAAAGACATTCATGGCATGGTATACAAGAATCCAGGATCGCCTTTCCCAGCGCATGGAGAAAATCAAAAAGGTCCTTTCAGCCCTTTCCGAACCCTTCGTATGGGCAAGCAAAGAGTTGTGGAGTGTCCTCAAGCCTCTGGTTGATCCTTTTATCCGCTTCTATCAAAGAACCCAAGTTTATGCCGATGCCCTTAGCTACCGTCTTCGTCTTCTTGCAGCCTGGATGGTCGTCCTTACACGCTATGGCATGGAAATGGTGCGCGGAACGACCGAAAAGCTATGGAACCATCGTTAGGGTTCTTAAAGCCCCCTTAGGCACCATTGCACGTCGACGACGCCATTATTAATGGTCAGGCCGGCATGCATAATTTCAAAGGTAATGATCTTCTTACATTCGCGATCTTGGAATGGAAAGAGGTCAATGAGGGTCGGAAAAGGCATTGATCTACTCAAATGCTTGAAAAAATTAGTAAATAATTTTGTTGACTAAAGCATTTATTTCAGATATTATGAATTTATGTCGGTTAGTCTTGTAAATGATTATTCTTTACACCCAATCCCCCATGTCAATGTTCTCATTAGCATGGATTTGGCGGCAAAAGATGATGGCTTCAACGCCGGCAGTATCGATTTTGCCCTCACTGATCAACGCTTTCAAGCGGTTCTGACGACCCGGCGCCTTGTTCAACTCCATCCGAAGCAAGTGAACAATCCAGAGATACCCTGGGACCGTGAAAATGTCATGGAGTTCTATACAGACACTAAAACCGAAGATCTCTTATTGATCCTATACCGGCATTTTCGAACCAAGGATAGCGCGGCCTATTACGGATTTGACCCAAGCAAGTTGAGGAAAATTTCAAACCAAGATTTTCAAAACCTTTTGAAACACATCGAGGAACGACCTACTCCAAAAGCTACTGTCGATGACGTGATGGACCTTTTTAACTCGGCGAGAAAGATCAACCGCCGAGTGCTGTGGACAGGTCATGGTGGTCCTGACTCAACCATTGCTGGAATGACTTGTGCGGACTTTCTAAAAGCCCACCAACGCTTAAACGCCATGCACCCTCAAATCGAAGGAATCGCATCCTGCCTTGTAGGTGGTAAACATCGCTTGGCGCTAGCCAGAGTCACCCATGAGCATCCTGTGGTTTTAGCAGGATCAGACGACCTTGTCAGTTTCGCAGCATTCGTCAAACCCTTTAGCAACATGTGCCGCAATTTGGACAAATCACCCCCTCTCAACCATACTGTAGAGGATATCCGAGCCCTGATGGAGGGAACCCCGAAACCAATCCTATCATCCATCAATGATGAGCCACAAGTGATCTTGCCCTTTCATAAAGGTGTGCGCCTGATAGATCCCACGGACAAGTTTATCATCGCAAAAAACGATTCTCAGCAGCTGCACGTTCCCAAGAATCGCTGGGCAGCCTTATACACGACTTACATTTCCGATAAAGTCACATTTGAACTTACTGCTGGCGATAGTGGAATGTTCTATTCGCAAATCGCTGGGGATGCCCACCATTTGTTCGAGGAGGTCCAATTCCCCTCCCTCTCTTTTGAAGATTTTCACAAAGCACTGTTACACTCTTGGGTTCCCTCGATGAAAGTCAAAGCTTTTTTTATCAAAAAACTCTTGCTATCTGATCGAAAACTAGAAAATGTGATTCTGACCAATCTCGGTGGAGAGACACGCATGCTTTATCGCCAGGTGACGGATCCATCGGCGTCTTACGCGATGTATAGCGACAAAGAAACGTTAAAGGAGATCGACCGCTCCACCTACCTTAGCACTGCCCTGGATATCCTAAAGCAAAGCAAGCCCTCTGAAGAAGCTGTCAGACTAGCGACAGAGGGCTCGGATGAAGCTTTTGTCTATGAAGCTATCCAAAAAATGATCTCCCAATAACTTCAGGCAATCACTTCTTGAAAGGATCTGCCATCACACCGCTCCAAGATCGCATTTCCCAGCGCATGGAGAAAATTAATAAGGTCCTTTCAGCCCTTTCCCAACCCTTCGTATGGGCAGGCAAAGAGTTGTGGAATGTCCTCAAGCCTCTCGCTGATCCTTTTGTCCGCTTCTATCAAAGAGTCCAATCTTATGCCGATGCCCTAGGCTACCGTCTCCGTCTACTGGCTGCGTGGATGGTCGTCCTGACACGTTATGGCATGGATATGGTGCGCGGAACGACCGAAAAGCTATGGAACCATCGTTAAGAACCATTGCAGGGACAAGGGGGTCGTATGAAAATCGTGACCACATTTGATTGCGCTGTTAGATCGATCGGTGTCTGAGACTGGCACGGTATAAAGGTGTAATCGGCATTTGCGCTATTGTAATAGATATCCCCGCTGACAGGACTTGAAATCAGAGCTTTGAACACAACGGTTACCGGAGGACCGAATGGCGGGAAATCCCCAAGCGGAACCCCATTGTTCAAGTCAGGTGATGCAACGGGAGAACCATTAATCGTAAAGCTGTTCGAAACGTATGTCAACCCTGTCTGCAATTGGTCGACAAATAGAACAGAATGTGCCGTGACAGTTCCAGTATTTTGCAGGACAACAGCAAATGTGACAGTATCGCCAACGCGCGACATGACGGAAATGGCACCATTTACCGTTTTGGACATTGTAATGATTGGCGCCGCCACTTGGATTTGCAGGCCAAGCGCGTTAATTGTATAGTCGTCCAAAGTTGTCGTCCCCAGTGCAAACCCCTGTTGTTGATTATGTGTGAGGGTGCTAGAGACATCGACATTGGTAATATCATACCCCTGTCTTCCCGCGTTGACGTTTGACGGTGGATTAGGGATTTGATTCAAGTTGCCGAAACTGCCTCTTGTGTCGAGAAGCCCTTGCGAATTATTGATTTGCGAACAGAAAAAGTTAGAAATGGGGTTATTGGGTCCAGAAAGCTGCGTCAGGGTTGTTGAAGTGGGACCAAACGTCATATGATCGCCCGTCTTTGTCGCATCTCCTTCGATGGCGCTCACCAGCAGCCTGCCAGACAATGCTCCTTCTGGCGGTGTACAGAAACCTTGCACGACGGCAGGCATGTTTGTCGTGTAAGAAGCCTGCTCGCACCCGACAAAGATCGACATATTATTTGTGAGCATCGTGGGGTTGCGATAAATGACAGCTAAAGTCCATCCTGCGGCATTATGCGTGTTGTCCAGCGCTGAAATCGTGGAAGGTATTCCGCCTGCAGCATACACCCCGCCTCCATTTGCTTGAACAAACGCAGTCACTTGTGCGCTCCGCACATAATTACCTGCCGAATAGGGGACAGTAGGATTCTGAACGTTTTGAGATGTGGTTGGATCTGGCACGATCGAGTGCTGCACATTATCAGGAGTGGTGAAGATGATGGCGCCATTTGCAGGCGTCAGGATGATATTGGGATCTTGCCCTTGATTGCCCCCCTCATTAAAATATCCATAGCTTCCGGACCAGATTAATTCCGCATAGATGACCGTGCTGCCTGGTGGGACGTCGAGAACCGCTTTGGAGTTGTTCTTGGTCCAGTCTAGAGTCGTTCCTGCCGGGAAATTCCCCACTTGGAGGGTTGTATCTGTCGTAATGAAAGCGCCAATCGCATCGGAAGTGCCCGGCTGATTTTGATCGACCTGTTTGCCAAGGCCCAATGTGTTTCCGGCAAAGACCACCGCCCCATTATCGGCGATGACAGTTTGGCGCAGGATGTATACCGCATCTAATGGCATCAATACCATGCAGAAGAATCCAAGCAGACTGACAAAATATCTGAATTTGCTCTTGGCTAAGCTCAGGTACATCTTCTCAACTCCAAAATCTGTTTTTGTTTCAGACAATGCTGATAAAGTGGAATCGAAGCAAGAGAAAAAGTGGGGTGGAAGTGGGATTAAAAAAAAATTGTCAAAATAATGTTTTGTTTTGATACAGTCCCGAATTAGGTCGAATTTTTACCCATTTATGCGTGAGTGACAACCGTAGGGAGACTATGTACATAAAACTTTTGTTCGCCGCCCTTTGCATTCCATTCTGCCATTTGACTGCTGCTGTCGACACTTCGATACTGGAATCTGGCAACAGCTATATCAATGCTTCCAATGGCGAATATCTGGATTCAACCGCCGACATTGTATCAGATACTTTGACACTCAAACGCACCTACAGCACACTATCGGGCTGGAAATTGTTTCCCTTTACCGATCTCGTTCTCAGCAAGGACAATTTGACTCAGACAATCCACGTAAACCGTCAGGATGATATCTGTATCGTCACTCTGAAAGATGGAACAAAAAGATATTATCAAAAAGTTCTCGAACAGCCCTTTCCCCTGCTAGCCAAACTTAACTCGTCACTGCCATCCAATTATTTCCGCCTGATTCAGGAGACTCTCCCCAATCATCACCACCTGTTTTACACATACGAAAACAGTGACCTCAAAGCGATCGAAGTGACTGACTCTTCTCGCAATCAAGTGAACTTCTGGGTCTATTTTGATTATGCAAACGATGCCTCCGACCGTATCGTCACCCTCTCATTCAAAGATGGTAAAACCCTCCTTTTCCGCTTTTCCCCATCCAATGGCACGAGCCATTATAGTCTGTTGCAAGTCAGCGGTTCGCATGTCCCCTTTTGCACTTATGAATACCAAGAGCGTGACCTTAGATCCTTGCTTGTAAGAAAAACGATCGACGGGGGCCATTCGGTTGATCTCAGTTACGATCAAACAGGCAAAGTCATACAGATTGCCGACCATGATGGACAATCAGACACAAACTTTTTCTTAGCTTATGAAGAGGGGTATACAGATATTTTAAATGGCGATCAATCTCTCCATAAGAGGGTCGTGCACTCTTCTGATAAGAAATTATTAACTTTGCCCAATTTTGAAGCATCTGGTTGCAAGCCTCCAAAAGAAGGTCCAGCAGGCCCACGAGGCAAGCCCGGGAAACCCGGTGCCACAGGTGCTACAGGTCCTTGCTACCCAGGCACCACAGGTACTACAGGCAGCACTGGAGCTACAGGTTCCACAGGTCAAACGGGATCGACAGGTTCAACTGGCGCCAAAGGCGACACAGGTCCTTGCTGCCCAGGTGCCACAGGCGCAACAGGCGGCACTGGCGCGACAGGGTCAACCGGTCAAACGGGATCAACAGGGTCAACAGGAGCGACGGGTCAAACAGGACAAACTGGTGCCACAGGTAACACTGGGGCAACTGGACAAACTGGTGCCACAGG
>JAJFUZ010000284.1 GCA_021372155.1 Parachlamydia sp.
CCCGACTCAATTCATAAAAGATCTGGTCTGGCAACAGTCTCCATTGCGACAAGGGGCGCAAGAGCAGTTTTAGAAGAGGATTGCTTTCTGCGGTGTCGCGCAGCGCCCTCCCTTCTCCCGTCTCTAGTTGCCACAGCTTCTGCAAGCGATCAGCCTCGTTTTTTCCTAGAAAATGCCGATGCGAATCTTCGAGTGGACGATGCCACTTCTTCCAGATCTGCTTTGCAAAACGAACGGATGGACCTTGCAGCTCATCTTTTGGACCAGTAAGAATAGCATCAAGCTTGTAGGGAGAAAGCTGTAATCCTGTTCTAAGCAGATTAGGATTACGATCCTGCAAATCTATATCCCAGTAATAAAGTGTATGTCTGCAGAAATGTGTGGTGTGACGCAGGATATCCGCATATCCGTAGCCATTATCCGTCAAAATGTTGTTTTCCGACGAATAAAAACTTCCCAAAATTAACATAGCTTTGGTACTTGATGGCAGATTCCTTTTCTCTATTGCCTGGACCGGCTTGGCAGGCTTTTTGCGCAGCTGATCCCTGAGAGGCGCTGTAGTGTGCTGAGGAGCGGGACCAAGGCCTTTCTGCCATAGATCTACCTGTTTTCGATAGAGGAGAGTGGCTTCATACTCCGCTCTTTCTTCTTCCCACTTCTGCAGCTCTTTCATCGCTATATCATAATCTGAGGCCATCGCGGCATACTCAGCGTTGATGTTTACCTCAGGATAGATCATTTCTGCAGTCAAATTAACATTCTTTTCTAACTCTTTATCTGTTTGATACAAGGCATTCCAGTACAGGCTATTTGCAGGACATTCTGTAATCACTGCTAGGTTTACTGAGGTTTTCACTTCTGAACCAAATATGACATGCTCTATAGGCGCAGACCGATTGAAAGTGCGAGTGTAGCTTTCCGCCTGGATAATGCGTTCGAATTCGGAACGTTCAAAGAACTGCAGCCCATTAATGCAAAGCACGCCCAAGAAACTGGGCATAGCATAGTTTTCAATGAGGCGATCACGAATGTGTGGAACAGTCTTTAGGCGTTTTGCTTCGATTTTGATAGCCAGGAAATGCATGAGAACCTGAAAGGGAAGCAACGTGGCGATACAGCGCGACTGGGGGTCAATTTTGAAGTGATACTTTCGAATATAATGCGAATAGACTAAACTATAGAGCTCTTTCTGGACCTCCTCGAGTTGTTCAGTGGTAAACTCTTTCCAAAATTCTGCCTCAATTTGTTCAGCTAAGAAGCTATCTCCACGCTTCACGGAGCCGATCTTAGGCAACGGAATCTGGTCGATCAGCTGATGGATCTGCAAATTGATCGATCTAATCAGATGTTGGGTCATTTCGTCAGGTTGTGCGATGCGGTGCGAGTTTAGGATTGTTAAAATGCACGTTGCTGTCTCACTAATTAACCGCTTAAGTGCCTCACAGGGAGAGACTGATTGATCGAGCTTGAGAGTGAGATTGGGAACAGTGATTGGGACAGGACTTTGAGCTGCCAACAAGGGAATCGGTTGATTGACCATCTTCTGCCGCCAGCTGCGCTGATCGGCCGTATCTAAAGCGTTGAGATCTGAACCGACTGTCAGCAGCTCTCTCTTCTTGTTGAGGGTCGCTTCACAACAGTCGAGTTTGGCAAGGATATCTTGGGCTGTTGCCAGAGCTTGCATAGCTGTTGGAGCATCAACCAAAGTGCTTATACCCATTTTTGCCTGGATCATTTTACCGCTCGTTCGGTGCAGGTTGCGTGCAACCATCCTGAGCGCCATACGTGCTTTGGAGGCCTCTTCGGTATCATTTTCCAGTACAGGTTCCAATGAAAGAAAGCAGGCACTAAGAAGTTGCATTTTGCAATGGAACATCACCTGTTTGTAAAAGCTGAGATTACTACAATGACGCCGCATCCAAGCCTTCGTGACTGAAGGGGAACAGGTCCCACCTCTTTGGCCTGTGATAAATCCACAATCTGTCTGAGGTTGCTGGGGTCGGTATTGATAGATAAAGTCGAGCACTTGCATGACCTCTTCATTGCCAACTTTGCGATTCCGGTCCTGATTCATCAACACCTGCGGTTCAGCAAGAGACGCAATAAAGGTCGGGCGCACTTGGCCATCACCATTGAACAGAAGCGTTTGTTCCGGAATTCGCTCAAAAGGCACGAGAGGGTTCAGTCTCGATTTGATTCCATTTCGGATTTTTTCGGCGATATCAATGTCGGTGCTTGTATACAAAAGAAGATCAAAATATCCATCTTTTCTTCTTGCAAACTCAATGATTTGCGCGTGGGAAAC
>JAJFUZ010000321.1 GCA_021372155.1 Parachlamydia sp.
AACGCGAGATCGCTTGGCTAAAGTCCAGTAAGATCATCTGTGCAGGTGTCTCTTGTTGTAACCTGACATGAGATTCTTTTCGTAGCATCTGAAGCCTTTGGCGCCGTTCCAGATAGACTTTTGGGTCGATTGCTTTTTTAATGTTCCACATCTTTTCTATAAATCGCCTCTCCACCTCTGCCATAAAGACAAGTGTCGCCTGTCGCGATTTTTCATTAGACGACTTCTGCAAGAGCGCATAAGCACCATTGAAGATCTTTGCTGAAAAAGCCCATTGTTCTTTCTCAAGAAAAGTCCGGCCAAGGTCTTTCAGGCATTCTCCAATAAACTCTGGGTTGTGCTGCTTCTCAGTTTCCTGCAGGGCATTCGTGAATGCATCCACGGCCATGTCTAGCTCTTTACGTCCGAGATGATACTCTCCACGCTGTCTCCAAGACATGGGAGTTGGAGGATTTTGAGTTGCAGCTGGGGACGCAATAGCTGCGCTTTGAGGAATAGTTGTGGGGGGTGGGGCAGCGCTACTAGGTGATGCAGATACATGCGGAGGAACGTATAAAGATGTTACGGGATGCATCTTTGCTTTGACTTTCGCTGAGTTTGTTCAAGCCTCAATAGTGACAGGCATTGATCGTGTCGTCAAGCTTTATCAAAATAAATTGTGTTATTTCACCTTTGCTGCGCTGTAAAGGATTTGATTTCCGATTTGGATGCCCAGACAAACTCCTGATGCTCGGTAGTGAGTTTGCGCTCTTCATAAACCACCTATCACGGCGCAGATCTCTCAGGAAAAATCCGACAAACAGGTCGAAATTTGCATCATTTAATATATTTTTTGAAGTAATTTAAATAAATCTGGTATAATAATATTATATTTAATACTAATATGTAATTATGAGTATAGAAGGACGCCCACCGCAACCAACCGAAATTCGCCAGGCAGAAGAAGATCAGCCAACAGTCGGTCCAGCAAAGCCAGAAGGCAAAGCAGAAATGCATGATCAGCAACGGGTAACTGATGTAGGTCATGCCGCACTAGAGGATATGCAGCATCAGCCCAAAAACCCCAACAAGACGGGCCTCCGGTCTGGTGGAACACCCCTCCAGAGGGCACTTACTAATCAAGTTGCAGCGCCCATCCTGCGCCATGTTCCTCATCCTCCAGAAGGGCCCTCTCCGCGACGGCCAGATTCTATAGCACCGCAAATCGAAAACATGGCGCTCGCCAGAGCATTGAAAAGTCCTCCTCCACAGCCGCCTACAGGACTGAGGACAGCACGCGAGGATCTCAAGCAGCGCAAGCCCCCGCCAAAACCACCTGTTCAATCCGCAGTCAAAGCGGAATCTGCATCTGCCAGGGAACCGGTGGCATCAACGGGAAAGCGAGAAAAACTCTCTACTGCGGGCAAGCGTCCACCCCCCTCTCCCCCACAAGGTCCTGGCCCGTCCAAACAGCTGCTCATGGAACCCATTGCTGGGCCCGAACAACAATTTAGAAGCAAGCCCCCTTCCCCTGCTGAGCCAAACTTGACATCACGGTTTGCAGATTATCAGAAAACTAAAAATCAGGAGATGGCTGCTCGAAACAGCGAGCGAGGACAGGGTGCCGACCAACGCAATCAGGCTTTGCAGCAAAAAGTAGATGGTATTTATGCGGTTGCAGCCCAATGCATCAAAGAAAATAAACCTCCTGTTCTCGAGAACGGGGTTCTCAAGGTGGGCGGCGAGGGTAAAGGCAAAGCTGCCGTAGAAATCGAAGCTTATAAGCACATTGGAAATATCTTGTCAGAGGCATTTACCTCATCATTCACCAAGGTCTGGGCGACGAATGGACAGGGGTTCACCACTTTGTGGTCCGAATTGAAAAAAACTGCTGGTGATGCCGCTTCGGATGAAGTTTTTGAAAAAGTGAACAAATCACTCAATTTGACAGTTCAAGAACTTCGTGCAAGGGGCAAGGTGGAAAAGCCTTCTATCCCACCAGGCGAGCTGTTTGACAATGTTCTTGCAGGAGAACCAGAGGCGGCAGACATGCTGATATTCAGCCACCGTGAAAACAATCTGACAGCAAAACCTTTCTCAGCAATGCTTGGTAAACTCCAAGAGTTAGGACGAACTAGAGAGACCAAAGTGGCTTTTGAAAATGCGTTAGCATTTGTCAGCTTATACTTAGATACCGGCGCAAGCATCCCTGTCGATCCGGCAAAAAAATTGGCTTTGAAGCAGGAGATACAAGCCCTTGTTCAGTACGCTGCCGACCATCCCAGTGCAGAAGTGAAATCCCGCGTCAAAGAGGCTCAGCTTGCCATTGCCAATCATTTGCAGCCGCCGTCAGAAGGAGACGTTGTCTGGGCGCTGAAGCAAGCCCGCAGTTCCTTGAGGGAACGCAACGATCTCGAAAGCGCCCTGCAGGTGCTGACTCTCGCACGTGGACGCACCGAGCCGGCCATTATTGCGGCACGCACAACTCTTGAGGCAGATCTCAAAACTGATAACCAGCGCATTCACTATAACTTCCACAAGACAAGCGCCAAACAAATGGCTGCAGATCTTGGAACCATCATCGAAAATAACTTTCGAGCTCTCAGGGCAAGCGAACTGGACCTGAAGGCTTGTGATGATGACAATGCAAAAACAACGGATGCGCCCGCATTCACGGAGGCTGGCGCCCTATTTAATCAAATTTCCGACTATTTAAAATTGCATATGCTTGCTGCAGGATCAAAAACAGATGTGGCGCGAGCCATGGCAAAGGTCATAGAAATCGGTTATGAAGCCATGCAGAACGGCAACTACGAGCTTGCGCTTTGCGTCGATTCGGCCCTCTCTCATCGAGCTGTATCGCCGCTCAGCAAATATTTAGATGCAAGCAGCCAGAAAAAGCTGAACGAATTACAGCATTTATGCGACGCGGGAGATACTTACAAGAATTACCAGGAGCAGCTGGCAAGAGACAGGCTGGCCGGTAAGCCCGCTATTCCGATTTTATCCGTCATCAAAAAAGCCGCCATTATGTTCAAGGAAGCTAGCGGAAAGAGCAGCGAGGTCAATGTCGATTTCATGACGAAACAGGCGGATTTAAAAAGACAGTTTGCTCAGGATTTGGGAAGTCTAAGACAAAGGCCGATTCCGAACGGAAACCCCGCCCTCGGCGTGGTCATGATGGTGCAACAACCTCTATCTGATGAGACACTCGACTTGCTGTCTAGGCAGATACGCCAGTGATTTCCGCTTTCGTAACAGGCAAATAGGTAAACGTGACCGTTGTATTGCCATACGGAGTTTCGTGGTCTGCACGGGCACTGCCTTTTTTCAGGATCTCTTGCATGAACTTTGCGACTTGGCTTGGCTTCATCTGGTCGCCGATAAACTCCATATCCTCAACAAAAGGCGGAGGCGTGAGCGCACTGGAATTGCCCTTCAACCATTTTACCGTTCCCTCGCGACAAAACCGAGGCATCTCTTCATGAAGGACTTGGATCACAATCTTGTCGCCTACCTGAAATCCCCATATCAATCCGTAGCGGCCAGCACCGTCGATGAAGCGCGCTGGAAAAGCCGGCACCTTCGCGGGTGTGACAGAGTTCAAAGGGACTTCTTTAAAGTCGAACATAGGTAACTTCAAATACTCCTCAAGACCACCACACAAGCTTAAAATACCTTTTGGGACTTCACAACTAGTCTTAAGGCCTTCTGTTTTAGCCCAAAAATCGGTTGATTGGTCAATGCATGCACGCACTCTGTGACTGACTTGGCGGCAAATTCTCTGTTGCTGCAAAGGCAGCTGTTTGAGGACAGCTATCAAAAGTTCAGTAGGCAGATTTTCGAATGCAGAGGGTGATTTACTATCCTTTTTTCCAGATGGTAGCGCTTGAATGATCTTTTTGCCAACCCGCTTAAGGGGATTGCTGCTTGTGTGCTTGGCGAGTTTGCTGTGACAATCTTGAGAGTCAAGCCAGGCATGAAATCGGCGCTCGAGATGGGGCTTTGGAATAGGCGCCAAATTTTGAGATTTGGGGGCATTGGAAGTGGGGACGGCAGAAGCTTGCATGATACCTTATATAATTTAAAGAATCTTATTATACTTTAAACTATTGTTATTTTTCAAGATATTTATTAACTAAATCTTCCATGCTTTCAACAAATAAAGTGAAAAAGGAACAAATTCTGCACTGTGCTTTGCGGTAAAGGACTTCATTTCCGATTTGGATACCCAGATAAACTCCTGATACTCAGCCGTGGGTTTGCGCTCTTCAGAAACTACGGGGTAATTGACTTCGATCACGGCGCAGATCTCATACATATGCGTGGAGGGATCATACACGAGGAGGAAGGGTTGAATGCCCTTCACCTCGGTGACAGAAATGCCCGTCTCCTCCCAGAGCTCGCGCTGAAACTGCTCCTTAAGGTCGATCTGCCCTCCTTGCAGAGCATGGGGATCGATTCCTCCGGAGGGCACGGCTTCATAGAGGCCACGATACTGCGTTACTTCCTGCGACCTGCGACCGAACAGCACCTTGTTGCCTGAAAAGGTCAAACCGCTGATTGTCACCGGTGTGATCTGCAAGGATGGCTGCAGCTGCGGATCGCGCAGCTGGGCCAAGTAGAATTTATAGTCCACAAACTCGCCAAGCAGACGCTCCCCTTCTAATGAGAGGAAGTTAAGGATCTGTCCGTTGAAGGTTGTAGATGGATGGGCCGCCACTTCCTCAAGCCAAAGCATCTCAACACGCGCTTTCTCATAGTCTGATAATGTAAAGCCTCGAGGAGACTCCGCAACTTCGATGCGAAACTGGGGCGTGAGTTTAAACGTCTGATAATCCATATCTTTTCGTCAGTATGTGATGAATGGCCCGCCAGTCTTGAACATCTGCAAAGCCATCCTGCTCGGTGTTTCCTTGGATATCGTTGCGTAGGCGCAACGTATAGATCCCAGCCTGCATGGCAGCCTCGAAGCCATTGTCAGAATCTTCAATGGCAACAGCATGATCAGCGGTTGTTTGCGCTTTCTTAAGAGCATTTTCGTAAATTGCTGGCGAAGGCTTCCCAGGTAGGCCTTCAGAGGTCTGGATGGCGTCAAAATCCCCTGACAGCCCATGGTTATCGAGAAACAGCCGGGCCAGCTGAAGATGCGCCGAGGTCACTAACACCAGCTGCAACTTAGCCTTTTTGACCATGGTTAGCGTTTCGGCGACAAAGGGAAAGAGCGGGATCTGCTGATAAACACGGACAACACCCGCATCATATTCTGCCTTTAAGGCTTCTTCAGAACTGGGAATGGGGTAGCGCGCTTTGAGGATCGCGACGATTTCTTTCAACGATTTGCCGTTCAACGTTTTGAACTCTTCGGGCGTGCCTTGAACTCCATGAGGTGAAAGAAGATCGCAGTAGAGTTTGTAGAGAGGCTTTACCGTATCTGCCAGTGTGCCATCGAGGTCGACCAGAACCGCTTTCAACATGATTACTTCCAATCTCCCTTTTTCAGGCCATGCCCCAGGGGGATATCGCGCTCCGCCCGCTTGCCATTACTTTCGACGATATAACGTTGACCATTTATGACGACTGTATTTGTTACATACATTTTTCGCTGCGAGGGAAAGCCATCGGGTTTTGGAGGACTTAATTTAATATCAAGCCTCTGATATTACGTACGACATCTCACGCTAATTTGCAGATCGTTTTGCGTCAAGTAAAAACTGGAATCGGGCAGCCTGAATTTTATCTGACTTTTTCTGTTTAAAACCAGATCATCAAGCTGGATGGCTCCCTCGATTATCTGCAGCCAGCCATACCGCCCTTGTTGAAATTCTATGTCAAGCGTCGCACCCTCATCAAGATTTGTGAGTTAGACTTCAGCATCCTGATGGATGATGAGGGACCCTTCGCGGCCATCCGGAGAAACCACCAGGCGCCATGTGTTGTGCTTTTGTTCGTCGGAAAATTTTTGCTGTTGATATTGTGGCGCCAGCCCTTTTTCTCAGGTAAAATCCAGACCTGCAGCAAGTGGACAGAGCCTTCCGCCTCATTCGATTCGCTATGGAAGATGCCGGTGCCGGCGCTCATGATCTGCACATCGCCTGGATATATGGTCGAGGAGAAACCCATGCTGTCGCGATGCGTCAGGGCTCCTTCCAGGATGATCGTCATGATCTCCATGTCCTTGTGAGGATGAGAGGGAAAAGCCGAATTCCCATCGATGCGGTCTTCATTGATGACCCGTAAGCTTCGAAACTGCATGTGGGCAGTGTCGTAGTAGTCGCCAAAGGAAAAGGTGTAGTAGGTTTAAAGCAAAGGCCGATTCCGCGAGGAAACCCTGCCATCGGTGCGGTCATGATGTTGCAAGAACCTCTAAGCGAAAAAGGGACAAATTCGGCACTGTGCTTTGCTGTAAAGGACTTCATTTCCGATTTGGATACCCAGATAAACTTCTGATACTCAGCCGTGGGTTTGCGCACTTCATAAACCACGGGATAATTGACCCCGATTACGGCGCAGATCTCATACATGTGCGTGGAGGGATCGAGCCGTTGAAGTTTGCTGATGGATGGGCCGCCACTTCCTCGGACCAAAGCATCTCAACTCGCACCTTCTCATAGTCTGATATTCCATTTTTTCGTCAGATCGACACAAAAACATTTTTTTATATTTTCCGGTGCGGTATCACATGTAAAATTAACGGCATCTGTCGAAAAGCGACTACCCCATGGAGGGGCCAATTGCGCCAACTCAAGAGATTTTGCAGCATTTATTTATGCCTAAAAATAGCTTAAGTTGAACCATTGCTTAAGATAGACATAACTTTCAGAATTCAAAAATAGGAGTTGTAACGTGAATACAAAATTTTTCAGCATCGTGACCATCGCGTACATGCTGTCGATAGTGACTGCCTTTGCAGATCATCATAAAGATAAGAAAGAAAATTGGGATTATATCGTCGTTGGTAATGGGACTGCAGGAGCTCTTTTAGCTCGCAAACTTTCAGATCCGACTTCTCATTGCAAGTACGAAAATAAGGTTCTCGTTTTGGAAGCCGGGTACAATTATGACCATGATGCAGTGGCACTTGATCCAAATGCTGTCCCTCCGTCTGCGAACTCCGTAGCGCTTTCCAATCCTCCCTATGCTTTCAAATTCTCCTATACTGTATATTCCCCCTCTGTCCCCCCTGTAACATCTTTAACCTCAGCAGCTAAAGGATGGGGAGGTGGCAGCATGCATAATTATATGATCGCTGTCAGGGGTACGCCTCAAATGTATGATAACTGGGCCTCTTTATCTGGAAATAAACGGTGGAAATATAAAAATCTTTTGTCGACACTAAAAGCGATTGAGTCCTATTATCCACATCCTGCAACTCCCTACCCGCCCTACAGCACAACAGTACCCGCCGAAAATTATTCCATAGCGAACTATAAGCAGCGCGGTGATAGTGGTCTTATCGATATTATCCAGCTGTCACAACCTATCGCTCCGATTACATTCTACAACGATATTGGAACACTGCCAGGTGTAGGTGTCGGATTGCCCGTAGATTATAATGACCCTTCAGAAAGTACTGTAGGAATTTCTGCCCCTCAAAGATTTAACACGCCTGATCCCGTTAGAACCAGAAGTTTTAGCTCTCGCAGCTATATCGATCCAATCGTCGATTTAAATGGTGATGGCCTGAATGGAAGAAAACTTAAGATCAAATCAGGAGCCTTTGTTTCTCGTGTCCTATTTCGCAATAAAACAGCTATAGGCGTGGAGTATTTCTTAGAAACAGATCCTAATAAACTATACAGAGTCTATGGAGAAAAAATTATCCTCTCAGCGGGAACTTTCCATACTCCTGGCATCCTAGAGAGATCCGGAATAGGAGATCCTGCGATTCTTGAACCACTTGGTATATCGGTGCTTGTCGTTAATCCTAATGTAGGAGCAAACCTTCAAGACCAATATGGTTCAACAGCATCTATGACAGCAATGGGAGGGGGAACGATAGATATTCCTCCTGCAACAGGATTTACAGATTTGAGAGGGCAAGACGGGTATACTGCAGATGGTATCAGACGCCTTCAGATGAATATTTCATCCGCTGGAACCTCCCCTAATATCCAATACAATTTTAGTGGGCTAATGATGAATCCTAAGAGCAGAGGATCCGTTCACATTGTCAGTACTGACCCAACTGTTGCGCCTTCAATTATTTTGAACGCTTATGCTGATGGTCCTACAAGTACATTTGAGACAGATGCCAATGTTATTGTAAATTATTACAAATACATTAAACAATATGCTGATGCTTTGGGCTTGACCATGATAAGACCTACTCCAGCTCAGTTCATTGCTGGAGATGCTGCTCTTCTAGCTGTAGCTCAATCGACTTACGGCTTCCAGGCGCACCATGTAGGAACCACTCGCATGGCAACCAGCATTGCTGATGGTGTAGTCAATGGAAATTTGCAAGTGTTTGGCGTAAAAAATCTGATGATTGCCGATATTGGTATTGAACCACAGGTCACAGATGGTAATACCGCTTTTGGCGCTTTCGTCATCGGCATGCAAGCAGCTGCCATTTTAGGCGTCCCAGTGAGTCCACAGTAATTACAAGCAGTATAATATCAATAACCGGCCAGAGAGATCTGGCCGGAAATTGGTACATGTTCGCGGAGGGTATCCCCCCGCGAAACATGTAAGGCCACCTCGCCTAATTTAAATTACTAATATTTTCGAGATAATTTTTAGTAATTAAATCTTCCAGAATTTCAATAAATAAAGCGAAAAAGTGACAAATTCAGCACTTTGCTTTGAGGGATCATGCACGAGCAGGAAGGGTTGGATGCCCTTCACCTCGGTGACAGAAATGCCCGTCTCCTCCCAGAGCTCGCGCTGAAACTGCTCCTTAAGGTCGATCTGCCCTCCTTGCAGAGCATGGGGATCGATTCCGCCGGGAGGGCACGGCTTCATAGAGGCCACGATACTGCGTCACCTCCTGCGACCTGCGACCGAACAGCACCTTGTTGCCTGAAAAGGTCAAACCGCTGATTGTCACCGGTGTGATCTGCAAGGATGGCTGCAGCTGCGGATCGCGCAGCTGGGCCAAGTAGAA
>JAJFUZ010000328.1 GCA_021372155.1 Parachlamydia sp.
ATTTCCAGAGGTGCCCCTCCGCATGCTCCAGCAAAATAACTAGACGACCACAGACTATCTCCCCATAGAGCTTGTTGAACAGTTGGATAGTTGTTTTTTCGGATCAAGCGTGAAGATACTCCCTTCAGGCTATTTACGATCTTGGATACAGATATTTTTGGAGGATAATTCACGAGCAAATGCACCTGATTTTTTTCTCATTAGAATTCCACTAATTCTGCGCCAAAGTCTTTGCATACGTTGTAAAAGATGTTGCGTAATTCCTCGAGGAAAGTTTTTGTGAATACGTTGCGTCGATATTTGGTGACAAAGACCAAATGTACGTGCATAAAAAAAACACAGTTTCTTCCTCTTCTTAAATCGGTTGACAAATTCATAAACCAAATAATATCATGGACGCATGTTTGTTCGAAAGGCATTTCAATTCAGACTTTTTCCGACAAAAGCACAAGCTAAGTTATTACAAGCTGAGCTGGATGAGTGTCGATGGCTATATAATGAGTTGCTCTCGCAGAGAAAGGTTGCGCATGAAGAATTGGATATGCCTCTTTCGAAATACCAACAGCTCATGTTTCTGCCGATCCTCAAAGAAGAACGGCCTTCGTTACAAGTAGTACACTCTCAAGTATTGCAAAACATTGTCGATCGTTTGGATAAGTCGTTTCAAGCATTTTTTCGAAGATGTAAAGCCGGAGAAAAGCCCGGATTTCCAAGATTTCGTGGAATGCATCGTTATGACAGTTTTTGCTATCCCCAGAGTGGATTCCTCTTGCTTGGCAAAGAAATCTCCCTTTCTAAAATAGGCCGGATTCGGATTAAGATGCATCGCTCGATTGAAGGGGAAATCAAAACCTGTACGATTAAAAAGACCCCTTCCGGGGCATGGGACGTTACTTTTTCTTGCGAAGTCAGAACCATTCCGTTAGAGCCAAAAACTGAGGCAATAGCCATAGATGTTGGACTTGAATCCTTTGCCACCTTATCCAACGGAGAGAAGATTGCAAATCCCCGATTTTTCAAAAAGGGGGAGAAGGCCCTTGCAAAAGCGCAAAGAAAACTAAGCAAACACCAAAAAGGGACTAAAGAACGCCGTAAGGCCGGAAAGGCTGTGGCTAAAATCCATGAACGGATCAAAAATCAGAGAAAAGACTTTTGCCACAAGCAATCTAGAAAAATTGTCGATCAATATCAATACATTTGCATAGAAGATCTGGACGTCAAAAAGATGATAGAAAGATCAAACTTTGCAAAAAGCATAGCGGACGTAAGTTGGAATCAGTTTCGTCAGTTCCTCACCTACAAAGCGGCAGAAGCTGGTAGAAAATTGGGACTGGTGAACCCTGCGTATACAAGCCAAATCTGCTCACAATGTGGACATTTAGAGCCGAAGAAATTGGGAGAAAGAAAGCACAAATGTTCCCAATGTGGGTATACGGCACACAGGGATTTCAACGCAGCGCAAAATATTTTGGCCCTCGGATTGGATGGCCTGGGAGAAATCCCTAGAAGCCTTCGCCTTTAGGCGAGGGAGCAGTCACTAAAAGAAGAAGGCGTTCAAATTTTACTAAAAGATCAATTAGAACTTCTACGATCCGCTGGGAAAACTCTTGCATTACATGCAATTTTAAGTCGAAAAGTAGAAATGCAAGGGTTAAATGAAGCGGTTGAAGTGTATCTTTATTGTGAAATAGCCCTTCGAGAAAAATTGGGTTTGCTTACATTCAGTGAATCTATGCATTATTCTGACCTTGGCAGAAGTGAATGGATTGATTTAAGACAATTAGCTAAAGAGGTCAATGCAACATATTTAGATCAGGTTGTTCAAATTCCTGTTTTTGAAAAAATTTTTCTTGAAGATCCATCTGTTCAATTAGAGATGCAAAAATTAAAAGAGGATTTTGACAAATTAGTAGAATCTTTCGGAGAATGTCCTGTTGGAGCAGAGTTGGATAGTGAGGTTTTAGATTGGTATACACGAATGGGTGAATGTTCAGCAGCCTACGAAACAAGTTGT
>JAJFUZ010000343.1 GCA_021372155.1 Parachlamydia sp.
AGCGAGAGATCTGTAAATTGAGTTTATTTAGCTGATAGCCGCAAAAAAGTGAGGAATGTATCGAGAGCCTCTTGCGCGCAATTAGAGAACTACCCCGTTTAAGATGTGCGAACCCCGGGGCTTTGACGCAGCCAAAATATCGCTTATTTATTGGAATAGTCACTAGCTTTCCTTCCTCATCCTGCGAAATGATGCGGAATGGAATGCCGAGGGTATTTTCTAATTGCTGGAGAAGGACTTTGCCATTCTCCGCTTTACGAAATACCGCTGTCGCAATGCCTGAAAATTCCACCTGTGAATAACCTCTGGAGGCGGCTGCTGCCAGCGCTTCTTCTTTAAATGTCTGTAGAATCGTTTGGGCCTTTGATTTCATTTCTTCGCTGATTGATCCTCCATGCGAAGCCACATCTTCGCTCAGTGAAAGGGGAATCGTTTTTTTAAGCAGCGGTTGATCCATCAGTGCGACTTGAATCTTGACACTACCGGAACCAAAATCGATGGCCGCGCGAACGGCTCGTTCTTCCAGGCTCTGTTCGATGAGGACTTTGGCCTTTTCAAGGAGTCTGGCACGATGTTGTCTCGCTTCAATTCCGCGCTCGTTGGTCAAATCTTCCTCATATCCCCCATGCAGATTGTCTGAAATAATGTGTAGATAGGAAAATCCGATCGATTCAGACAATGCTGCTTTAGCCATAAAGCCAATTTCATTATCGACGAAGGCATAGTTCTGATTATTTTCTAACCACATCTTTGTCTCATTAAGCACCGATGGAATGGTATAGTGCTTTCCAAAAACAATGGCCTTATCGCCCTTTGCAAAATCAAAAAGATTCCGCCATCGTATCGTCTCGCCCTCGACGAAGCTGCTATCTCCCGTTGCCAACGTCTGGTTGGGAATCCCCTGACGATTCATTCCGCCCACTTTTCCCATATAAATCACCTGTTTAAAACCCTTTTTAGCCAGCAAAGTCACCACTCTGCCGCCAATATCTCCCCAATAGCTATGGCGCCCGCCAATGAAGACCACCGTTTTATTTGCGATCCTCTTTTTGACCCAGGAAAATGCCCCCTCTCCCTCCCAGTGAATCTCCTTATCCCCGATGAGCTGCTCAAGACCATAACCGATAATGGCGACATCTCCTTCTGGAACATCGCTCAAATTGGAGGATGTCATAGCTTTCCAGGCGGTCGCTTCATCGGGTAAAATGTAGCGCACATGGCTCCACTTTTTTTGCTGAACAGCAAAATAGGTCGCAATCAACGTGGCATAGTGCTGGACATAGGCTCTTCCCGGATACGCCCGAATGACAAGGTCATTGCCACGAATTTCTGCAGTTGGCCGCTGCCAGTTAAAAAGCTTGCCCTTCTTTTCATAAATCGAAACTCCAGAAGATCTGTCTGGATCCCCGACAACCCAGATGTTTTCAAACTCTCTTTCCTTTAATAAATGGTGAATTTTCATATCCATATAAGCAAACAGCGATTTGCCCATGGCATGTTCATCAACATCCACAACCGGAGACGCTTGTATACTTCGTAATGCAAATTCCCTGTCCTGGTTTTTAGAAACATTTATAAAAGTATAAGACGTCAATAAACAAAAACTGATTATTAACGTTAATATTTTTATTATTTGCATGAATGCCTCATGGTAATTTAGTGTTATTAGAACACTATTATAACCCATCGAAAATTTAAAAGCCAGCATTTTTAGTGTAAATTATACACTAATATGCGGAATTTAGACGAATTTTTGCACGATTGGAAAACGGCGGCCCACGGAAAAGGCCTTTTCAGAGACTCTCAGGCCTGGAGGACTTTGTCTCCGCTTGTATTCTGCCGCATGAATGCGCTTGATAAGGTCTTGGACTAGCTCCAGCGGATAGTGATGCTTGGCTGCAATCTCATCCGGGGTCATGTAGCCGACGACATAATCTTCAAGAACAGCGTCGACGATGGGATATTCCGGCAGAGAATCGGTGTCTTTCTGATTGGCGCGCAGTTCAGCGGAGGGAGGCTTCTGGATGGTGCTCCAGGGGATAATCTCGCGTTCGCGGTTGATCCAGTTGGCCAAGGCGTAGACCTGCATCTTAGGAACATCGCTGATGACCCCAAGGCCTCCGCACATGTCGCCATAGAGGGTCGCATAACCCATGGCCAGCTCGCTTTTGTTCCCTGTGCTCAAAACGATATAGCCCAGCTTGTTGGAGAGCGCCATGAGGATCATCCCGCGCGTGCGCGCCTGGAGGTTTTCTTCGGTGGAATCAAACGGCTTTCCATCAAATTGAGGAGTGAGCAGGTCGAGATAGCTCTGAAACGGGCCTTCGATGGGAATTTCGCGATAGAGAATACCCAGATGTTTGGCAAGCTGCCTGGCGTCAACTAGGCTGTCGCCGGAAGAAAAGCGCGACGGCATGCCGACTCCCAGGACATTTTCCGGACCAAGGGCCTCTGCGGCCAGGCAGGCGACCAGGGCAGAATCGATCCCTCCGGATAATCCCAGGCAGGCTTTTTTAAAGCCGGCTTTGTGAAAATAGTCGCGCAGGCCAAGCACAAGGGCGTTATGCAGATTAGCCACAGGATCGATCCGAAGCTCTTTGGGAGGAAGCTGGAGAGAGAGGTCAATGAGATGCAGATCTTCCCGAAAGCCTGCAGCATGGTCCAGCAGCTGTCCCGTTCCGTCGACATAAAAGCTGAAGCCATCGAAGATCAAGCTGTCGTTGCCTCCGACCTGATTGCACAGGAGGACTGGGCAATAGAGCGATTTGGCCGCCTGCAAGCATACATTGAGCCTGTTCGAAATCTTCGAGACGCTGAAGGGAGAAGCGGAGAGGTTCAAGACGAAGTCGGGCTGCTGAGCCCCCAGTTCCATCACAGGGTCGCGGCGATAGGTCGTGTAGCGGACGAGCGCGCTGTGCTGCCAGATATCTTCACAGATTGTGATGGCGACCCTTTTTCCCCACAGATTCCACACCCTGGCGCTGCTGCCCGGTTCAAAAAAGCGCCTCTCATCGAAGACATCATAGGTAGGCAGGAGCATTTTGTCATAATAGCCGACCAAGGCACCGTGGTTGAGAATGGCGGCGCTGTTAAAGAGCTTTTTTTCTGTCTGCTCCGGGTTTCGGCGCGGCAGCCCTATGATCGCAATCAGGCCCAGAGATTCCTGGATCAGCTCCTGCAGAGTATCCTCGACAGCGTCCATGAAATGGGGCAGATGCAGAAAATCTTCCGGAGGATACCCCGTCAGGCATAGTTCTGGGAACAGGACGATGTCAGCGCGCTGAGCCCGCGCCTCTCTGAAGGCCTCTTTGATTTTGCGAGCATTGCCGGAAAGGTCGCCAATCGTAGGATTGATTTGGGCAAGGAGAATGCGCATTTAATTTCCGAAATCATCTAAGACGATGCTTTCGCGAGGGACGCCATAATCGTCGAGCAGCTTCAGAACGCTCTTGTTGTGCATGGGAGGGCCGCAGACGTAGAACAGGCACTCTTCGGGAGCCTCCATCAGCTTGAGCTGGCCTTGCTCGAAGGCGCGGAAAAGAAAATTGGTTTTGAGAGGGTCTTTCTGCGGCCAGCCCTTTTCGATATCCTCTGGAAGAGGTTCCGAAAGGACAAGCTGATAGGAGAAATTGGAAAAATCCTTCGCCAGCTGCTCATACTCTTCTTGATAGATATTTTCGCGCAGCGACCTGGCGCCATACCATAAGGTCACCTTGCGCTTGGTCTTCTCCGTGCGGAAAAGCTGCAGGATATGGCTGCGCCCAAAAGAAGAACCGGCGCCGCCGATCAGGAAAACCAGTTCGCGATTATCGTTGATCATGAAGGATTCGCCATAAGGTCCCGACAGGCGCACCTTGTCGCCCGGTTTCAAGCCGAAGGTATAAGAAGAGCAAATCCCCCAGGGAATCGCATCCGACAGCTGTCCAGCCACAAAGGGGGGCGTCGCGATGCGGATATTGAATCGCAGCATCCGCCCTTCGGCGGGATAGGAGGCCATGGAATAGGCCCTCACAACCTCCTGTGGGGGTGGAGGCAATGTGGAAAAATCGATGGCGCGGCCAAACATGCGGTACTTTTCCCAATCGGGGTAGTACTGCGTCTGCATGGTCTGCTTCCACTCTTCGGTATTTGTCTTAAATGGCGGCACATGGAACTGCAAGTAGCCGCCCGAGCGATAAGGCACCTCTTCGCCTTCGGGAATCTGGACGATCAGCTCTTTAATAAAGGTGGCGACATTTTCGTTGCTGACGACAGTTCCCTCCCACTCTTTGATATTGAGGGAATGCATGTCGATGTGCAGTTTGAGGTCATTTTTGACCTTTGCCTGACAGGAGAGACGCCAGCCGTCCTTCAGCTGCTTTTTGGTGAAAGTGCCCTTGTCGGTCTCCAGAGGGTCGGCGGCTCCCTGGATAATCTGGACCTTGCACTGCTTGCAGGTCGCCTTGCCGCCGCAGGGGCAGGGAATGGGAATGCCGTTGGAGGTCAGAGTCAGAAGAAGCGTTTCTCCCCCCTTCACCTCTTTCGTGAGTTTGGGATCATCGTTGATTGTGATCTTGCACTGGTCAGAGGAGACAAATTTTGCTTTAGTGAAAAGGATGAGAGAGGCCAGTCCAACGCCAATCGTGACAAAGGCGGCAATGGCATACAGGCTTAGCATAGGATCGATGTCAAACATGCCGGTATGTTACTGTGCGATACTTTTTGGTGCAATTAATAACTGTTACTAATAACTTAAAAAAGCGCCGGATTCATCTCTGTGCAGGATTTTCGATTCCACCACAGCCTCCCGCGGGATCGTGCCGTTATACAGGTGGTAATACTTGTTGGTCCCACCAGGATTGGCCTCATATTCCATGCGCCCTTTGAGCTTGTCGGTCACCAGTTTGAGGATGACCACCTCCTGATAGCCTTCCCAGTATTTCTCCAGAATGCGGCCGATATCCTTTTCCGCGGCCAGATGGATGAACTGATCATCCAGGTTCGAGAGTTTCAAAACGGGCCGGGCCTGGCTTTCGCACCAGTTGTCCATCGATACGATTTTATATAGATATTTTGGAACGCTATCAGCTTCGGCCAGAAGCGTCACCGGTAGAAGCAGCAGGAGTGTCAATAGGGCTTTGATCATGTTGTAACCTCGCTTTTCTTAACAGCATCAGATTGCGCACATAGGGAATCATCCCGAACGACTGATTCAAAATACTTATCACATCGCGAATTTGAAGGAAATAGACAACTGAGATGGCGCTGCCCATCAGGCTTAGCCACCAGAAAGCGCGCCCCAGCTCGCTTTTCTTCTGCTTTTCGCTGCCCCACCACTGCACCCAGAAGCGGCTGGCAAATAGCCCCTGCCCCAAGATACCGATGGCATGCCATAGTATCCCTGGATTGACTGGAGGTGCTTTTGAACTCTGCGGCGCCCGCATCCAGTCGATCTCGCCGATCAGCCGGGCTTCCAGCGCAAAGCAGAGGCTGACGCTCAGAAAGCTAAGAGCAAAAAGGGCAAGCACTGACGCAAAAGCTGCCGGCTTTTTCGCCTGGATCAAATTGAGATTGCGCCAGGAAATGACGGCATTGCCCGTCTGAATCAAGGCGAAGGGATACTGTCCCTGCAGAAAGTAGTGTCCCAGCAATAACAGGTTTCCTGCAATCGACAGCTTCCAGAAAAGGGCATCGACATAGGATTTCTGCTGCTGTTCACTCCGGATCCATTGGATCAGGAAACGCAGCGTAAAAAACAGGGAAGGGAGCAGTCCCAAAGGGTAATAAAGAAGCAGACGCCATTCGTCCAAGTACATGGGCATAAAGTATCTCAAATTCGCGCATATGATTGAAAGTGAAAAGATAGACCTTATTCAAGGGCTGTGGTATGATTTTTACTCTATATTTGAGGAGTACTTTATGACAAAGCAGCAGCTTGAAATCCACAGCGAAAATATTTTGCCCATTATCAAAAAATGGCTCTACTCCGAACATGACATTTTTGTGCGGGAACTGGTCTCCAATGCCTGTGATGCCATTCAAAAGGTCAAGATTTTGCGCGACCAGGGTCAGATCCAGGCGCAGGATGAGGATTTCCGCATCGACATCACCATTGATAAGGAGGCCAAAACGCTGACCTTCAGCGATAATGGCATCGGCATGGATGCAGACGAGGTGAGGAAATACATTGCCCAGATCGCCTTTTCAGGGGCGGAAGAGTTTCTGGAAAAATACAAGGGAAAAGAGGAGCGCGATCAGTTCATCGGTCACTTTGGACTTGGCTTCTATTCGGCCTACATGGTCGCTGAAAAAGTCGAGATTGACACGCTCTCGTATAAAGAGGGGGCAGAGGCTGCCAGCTGGTCGTGCGATGGCTCGGCTGAGTATATCTTGGAGAAGGGTTCCAGAACAAACCGCGGCACAACCATCACACTTCATATTAACGAAGAGAGCAAGGAATTCTTAGAAGAGCATGAGCTCAGGCGCATTCTGGAACACTATTGCGCCTTCATGCCCTACCCGATCTACCTAGGAGAGACGCGCATCAATCCGCACGATCCTCTCTGGATCAAGACTCCGAGCAGCTGCACGCCCAACGATTATCTTGAATTCTACCGCTATCTCTATCCGATGGAGGAGGATCCCCTTTTCTGGGTCCATCTCAATGTCGATTATCCTTTCCACCTCAAAGGCATTCTCTATTTTCCGAAAATGCGCCGCGATCATGACCACTCCAAACAGAGCGTCAAGCTGTTCTGCAACCGGGTCTTCGTCTCAGACAACTGCAAGGACATCATCCCCAATTACCTCATGGCGCTGCGAGGAGTCATCGACAGCCCCGATATTCCTCTCAACGTCTCGCGGAGCTCCCTGCAGATGGATCGCACCGTGCGGCAGCTGGGCAGCCATATCTCGAAAAAAGTCTCCGACAGCCTCTCGTCGCTCTATAAAACCGACCGGAAGAAGTTCATCGACACCTGGCAGGATATCTCGCTTGTCGTCAAGCTCGGCATCTTGGAAGATGAGAAGTTTTACGACCGGGTGAAGGAGTTCCTCATCTGGCGCAATACGGACAATAACTGGACGACCGTCGAGGAATATCTCGAGAGAGCCAAGTCAAAGGAGAAGGTGTTCTATACCCGGGATGACAAGCATTCTGCCCATCTGCATACCATTTATCAGAGCAAAGGGATCGAAGTTCTGTGCGCCGATAGCCCCCTCGACTCCTTCGTCATGCAGCATGTCGAGAGAAAACTCTCTGGAGTCACCTTCCAGCGCGTCGACGCTGGGATCGATGACAGCCTGCTGGACAAGGAAAAGGAAATGCAGATCCTGGATGCAAGTGGAAGGACAGAAGCTGCCAGGCTGGCTGACTTCGTGCGCGGCCAACTTTCGGAAGAGGGCATCGAGGTGGATGCCAAGAGCCTGGCCTCCGACGCGCTGCCAGGGGTGATCCTCATCGACGAACATCAGCGCCGCTTCCGCGACTACATGCTGCACATGGATCCAAACGAGATTCAGAGCAAGAACAAGATGCTGACCAAGCGCACCTTTGTGGTCAACACCAACCACCCGCTCATGGCGGCCCTGCCCAAGCTCGCCGAAAAGGATCCTGAACTGGCCAAGGAGGTCGTGACCGAGGTCTACGAGCTTTCCCTCCTGTCGCAGCGCGAAATGGATCCAGACAGCCTCAACGCCTTCATCACGCGCAGCCAGCGCGTCCTGGAAAAGCTGACGGCGCGCCTGATCAATTCGTGAGGTAATCATGTTCCATCGGGCTCTGCCTGTCTTCCTCCTTTGGACAGCTTTTGTCTTTGGCGAGTATGATCCAGTCGCCCTTTACCTCACCTGGCAGCGGCAGCCCGATACCACCATGACCATCCAGTGGATTTCGGACAAAGATCGCCACGAAGACCTCGTGGAATATCAGCGTCCCGGAGAATCCCTCTGGAATAGCGCCACGGGCAGCCATGCGCCCATGCCGGAAAAATATCCCTTCCTGATCCATCGTCTGGAACTGACCCAGCTGCTTCCCGATACCGACTACCGCTTCCGCATCGGCTCCGACGGGGTCATCTACAAATTCCGCACGATGCCATCCACAATGGCCACGCCCATTCGGTTCATCGTGGGCGGCGACATGTACCGCGACGGCTGGGATCTCCTGGAAAAAATGAACAAACAAGCCGCCCGCCTCGAACCCATGTTTGTCCTCGCAGGCGGCGACCTGGCCTATAATGAAAAGGGACCCAAAGTCCATAAACATATGCCGCGCTGGCTCGAATGGCTCATCGCCTGGAAAAAGCAGATGGTGACCAGTCAAGGGAGGCTCATCCCCATCGTCCCGGCCATCGGCAACCACGACGTCAAAAAGCACCATCCCCATGAGCCTGAAAGCGCCCCCTTCTTCTACGCCCTCTTCCCCTATCCCGGTTACAGCACCCTCGATTTCGGCACCTACCTCTCTCTATTTCTCCTTGACTCAGGCCACACCCATCCCATCGATGGTGCACAGACCGACTGGCTGGAAAAGGCTCTTCAGATCCGTCAGAACATCCCCCACAAAA
The DNA here is from genome assembly GCA_021372155.1 of Parachlamydia sp. Classification (GTDB taxonomy): domain Bacteria; phylum Chlamydiota; class Chlamydiia; order Chlamydiales; family Parachlamydiaceae; genus JAJFUZ01. Next base: position 8,547 of record JAJFUZ010000343.1, read on the forward strand.
TCGCGCTCTATCATGTTCCTGCCTACCCATCCGTGCGCGATTTCAACAATTCGGCCTCCGTCGAAATACGCAAGTTCTGGGTGCCCCTTTTCGAAAAACACTTCATCAACGCTGCCTTCGAAAACCATGACCACGCCTACAAGCGCACCTGGCCCATCCGCAATGGCAAGAAGGATCCCTCCGGAGTCCTCTACCTGGGTGATGGCGGCTGGGCTGTGGCCAAACCCCGTCCGCCCCGCAACCCCAGCAAAACCTGGTATCTCGCTAACGCCAAGGCCAGCCGCAATATCGTCCTGGTGATCCTGCATGGCCAGCATCGCCACTTCATCGCCTACGACGACGATGGCAACATCATCGATGAGACGGTGAGCGGGCAGCATTAATTTATTCCTGATTTCACCCACAAAAGCACCATCATTGCAGGATTTCTGTCATTTGTAATGACAGGTTTTCCTCTAAAATCAGTCAACATCAATGATAGTGCGGATAGATATGCATTTATTTGATTGCAGGATTTTCGTTTGGACGAGGCAGAGCTACGGTCTGACAGAAAGTTTCAGATTAGGCTGCAGTTTCATTACCACCCCTGCTCACCAATCAGCGGCACGAAGCGGACATGCTCGATCAGTTCGCGGGTGTAATCCCCTTTAGGGCCTTTGCGCAGGCGCACGAGCTGCTGGCTGAGAGCATCGCCGACGGGGATGACGACGCGGCCGCCCTCTTTAAGCTGGCTCTTGAAGGACTCGGGGACGACAGGGGCGCCTGCAGTGACGATGATGGCATCGAAGGGACCTGCCTCAGGCCAGCCAAGGGTGCCATCGCCGGCTTTGACGGTGACATTGTGATAGCCAAGCTCTTTGAGCAGTGCGGCGGCGTTCTGGGCCAAGGGTTCGATGCGCTCGATGCTGTAGACTTCGCTGGCAATGCAGGCAAGCACGGCGGCAGCATAGCCAGAGCCGGTGCCGATGTCTAGGACACGGGCCTCTGGAGTAAGCTGGGCGACTTCCGTCATCAGGGCGACAATGTAGGGCTGGCTGATCGTTTGATCCATCCCGATGGGCAGCGGGGAATCCTGGTAGGCATATTGCTGCATATCGGGAGGCACGAAGAGATGGCGAGGGACGTCGCGCATGGCCTTCAGAGTCGCGGGATCTTTGACCCCGCGGCGGCTGATCTGATGCTCGACCATCGCCTCGCGCTGGGCGTGGAAATCGTCCATTTAGACGTTTTCTTTTTCGGCCTTTTTAGCGTCGTCTTCGGTACCAGGAATGACATCGCTGATGGCGGCCTTGAGAACCTCAATTTTGGCACCGTCGTACATCTTGAGGATCACGGTGTTTTCATTGATGCGCAGGACCGTGCCGATGATTCCCACGGCGGTGACGCGATCTCCCTTTTTCAGAGAGCTGCGCTGCTCTTCCATCGCCTTGCGCCGCTTCTGCTCCGGACGCCAAAGGATGAAATAGAAAAAGGCCATGGCAATAGCCACCATGAGCAGGGTCTGCCACAATCCCTGGTCATGCGAAGGCATGGCATCGCCATTTTCCTGGGCAAAAAGAGCGCAGGGTAGAAGTAAAAACCAAGTGAAGAATTTCATCTGTCGTTCCTTATGTTGGTTGCGGATAGCTTGCCTTATGGCCGAAATCAAGTCAATTCAGCAGTTCCCGTTGTAAATAATTCTCTCGAGAAAATTTTTCAATGGGAGCTCATTATTTCACAATCTTCGAAACGATGCTGCAAAAGCCCCCAGCTCCTATCATGCGCATCAAACGATAGTCCACCGAAGCTAAAGGAAAATCTTTGAGCTTAATCTGAAGTCTCTTGCACATCGTTTTTTTGCCAGCCCTGATTAAAGGGAGGAGATCGACATTGCTCCACAACAATTTTTCTACAGATGCCCTGAGGGAGCGCTCGCCTGGCAAATTGGCCTTTTCGAACATCTGCTGGGCCACCTG
>JAJFUZ010000353.1 GCA_021372155.1 Parachlamydia sp.
AGCAGCCAATGTAGGGCCAAAGTCTTCATAATGGCTACGAATTAACTGACCGATCAGCTTGCGTTGTGCTTCTGAAACCTTTTTGGGGCTTTGTTTCCCTCGATTACAATGGGTAATTTCCGAAGCCCCACCTTGACGGTATCTTTTTACCATCCTGATCAATTGCCTTTTGCTCAAACCTAGCTCCTGGATGGCTTTCTTATAATTCCACTCCCCAGTTGCTACCTTTGCAATTCCAGTCAGGCGTGGAAACCTCCTTCCTGCTCATCTTGATTATCTCCATCTGGGTGCTCCCTTCCTGGATTGATCAGATAGAATATCTCAAGTGCTGACATTTTCATGTTGCGCAAGTGGTGACATTATCACGTTGCGCTTACACCCCCTCTTTTCTTCTTGGAAAAAAAAGCCAAGTCTGGAATAAGTGGTGGATCTAGATTGATCGTTTACCAAACTGGAAGCAAACTTCGCGCATGAAGCATCCACTTTCGGCCCCTTTATTTCTCAAGCTAGGGCTTCTGATCTCTGCCTGCTTTGTCACGCTTGGTTTCAGCGCCACGAATGATGAAGATAGTTACTTTAAAATCACCCAGGAGCCTTCTCGGCTCGATGATGCCAGCAATCTCTGGGAGACAGAACCCGCCCCCTTATCGAAAGATAGAGACGCTACTCTGCGCAATGCTCAAATTCTTTTTTCGCTGGAACACCTGGATTCGCCCCCCGCATTCCCATTAAGCCCTGAGGATATTCGTGAAGGGTTGCAGCTGGAATCAGAAGCGGCCGAAATGCAGCCAACCACAACTCAGCCAACCACAACTCAGCCAACCCCTGTCCAGCCTGCAGCTGAGCCGCTCGCACCTATTGAATCGCTTACGCCAGTCCAACCTCCACCTGCACAGGCAGCTGAACCTTCCGCTCCAGCAAAACCGGGCTCGACTGCCAATGGATCGCAGGATAACCAGAAAATCCTGATTAACTTCAATAATGTCAGCATCATCGAGTTCATCCGCTTCATCAGCCGCATTTCCAACAAAAACTTCGTATTTGATGAAAACGATCTGCAATTCAACGTCACCATTATTTCCGAAGAGCCCACCACTATCGAAAACATCCTGACGGCTCTCATTCAGGAACTGCGAATCCACGATTTGACGCTGATTGAGCAGGGAAATAATCTGATCATCCATAAAAATCTTAAAGTCAACAGCGTTTCCAAAGTTGTCGCTGAAGATCTTCCAGGTTCCCTGGACAGCAGTGCAGAAATCGTGACACAGGTCTTCCGCCTCAATACACTCGACCCCACAAAAGCCGCCACGGTGATCCGTCCGCTCATCTCCGATCGCGCTCTCGTGGAACCTTTGCGCGAGTCTAACCATTTGATCGTCACAGATGTGGCATCAAACGTCAATCAGATCGGGGATCTCCTCAAAAGCATCGATGCGCCAAACAGCGGACTCGTCATCGGCCAGTATGTCGCACGCACGACTGACATTGATACCTTGCTGCCTCTTGTGCAAAAGATCATGATGCCCATCTCGCAAGACCAGCCGCTGACTTTCGTCCCCTACACCCATTCCAACAGCATTTTCATTGTCTCCACTCCCTTTTTAGTGGAGCGCAGCATCTCGATTTTGCAGCATCTGGATCAGGAAAAGGGCAGAACGCGCATCATTGAGATGAAAGAGCTGAAATTCGAGCAGCCTGCCAAACCTGGACCTACAGGGCCTGCTGTGCCGATCATCCCCGCGCGACCTGCTGGAGAAGTTCCATCCAGACCGGTTCAGCCTGTCCGACCCACAGGACCTGCGATGCCTACGATACCTCTTGATGGTGGATGGGAATTCGGCCCTTCGCAGGCAGAGATCGAACGAGAACGTGAAAGGGAAAGAGCCGCCGAAGCCGCGGCAGCCGCTCAACAGCCTATTTTTATCCCAGTTGAAGTTCCTTGCCCTGCTCAGGAATTTGAACAGGCACCGCCTCCTCTAAATATCGGCGTAACAGAAGACTATGAAGAGGAGCATATTCCTGTGGAGAAATTCCTCAGGCCATTTGATGCCAACGAAGTGGCTCCTGTTCCTGCCGGCCGCATGAAATTCTATATCCACAAACTCCAATACCGAACAGGCGACTGTGTCTTGGGGCAGCTCCAACAGATTGGCCAGAGCCTTCAGGCGACGACAACTAACACTGAACTGCTCGCGGCAATCAACACGATCCAATGGCTGCAGTGTGCCAAGGCCCTGGTCATCACGGCCACTCCAGAAGTTATCGATAAAATCCGCATTTTGATCGAACAGCTCGATACGCCATTGAGACAGGTCTTTATCGAAATGCTGATCCTGCAGACCACGGTCGACGACTCCTTCCATTTTGGCGTCGATTGGGGCACACGCTTTGGAGGAGGAAATCAGGCGGGATCGATGGGCTTCCAGGAAGGTGCCTCCACCCTGCAGGGCAGCTTAGATTCTACCGGCGTAACCGATTTGGGTGGCCAATTCCCCAATCCAACACCCAATCTCGTCACACCCTTCAATAATGCCCTCATTCCAGATCCGCGCAATCTGGCCAAAGCAAACGGCTTCCATCTGGGCGTCATGGGGCAACACATTATCCACAAAGGGTTGGGCCTTCAGTTCAATTCCATCGGCGCTCTCGTCACGGCTATTCATGACTTTGCCTCGACGAATATCATCATGAGCCCCAAGATCATCACCGAAGATGGCGTCCCTGCCCAGATCTTCGTCGGGATCAACACACCCTTTAAGACGCAGTCTGTCTCAAACGACCTTGGCAGTATCATCACCAACAACTTTACCTACCAGGACGTTGGAACCAGCCTGCAGGTGACACCGCATATCTACAACTGCGATCTCATCTCACTGGATATCATCGAAGAGGTCAGCAGTCTGGCAACCACACCTGCCTCGACAGGCAACTCTAACGAGGTGATTGGCCCCACAACGAATAAAAATGCAACCAGAACATCTATCCTGGTTCCAGATGGTTTCTTTGTGATTTTGAGCGGCATGATGCAGGATGAAGTCGACGAGAACAGGTCGCAGATCCCATGCCTCGGAAGCCTCCCGATAGCTGGCGCAGCTTTTTCAGACACCCGACCCATTGTGCGCAAGCGAAACCTGATGATCTTTATCCGTCCTCAAATCATTGATACTGATGAAGAAATTCAGAATATCACACGCCATCAGCAGGATGTCTGGAAGGTAAAAAATGTCATCAAGCCTAAATGGCAAACGGAAACAGAAGCCACTCTGGACTGGGCTAACGTCAGAGCTACCTTCAACACGGATGATATCGATGATCTTCCCTGCTGTGAATGGGTGCATTAATGAAAATTTGAGAGGTTTTACATCTCAAATTTTCCTTATCTGCCTCCTTCTCCTTAGCAGCTGTCAGCCTGTCTGTACAAAGATTGAGCCGCAGATTCATTTCATTCCCCAGGCCCGCCATCTGCAATCTTCTCCCTTTGAGCCATTTTCCAAAGAGGAGTTTCGTGAGGAGTGGGGCAAAGAATTTCATATCGGCCTCTCTTTTGGCCATGAGATGGATCTCTATCGAGCCATCACGGCATTCAAACGAGCTCAGTACCTGCTTCCCGCCAAGAGAAGCGAACGCCGCCTGCAGATCGAATACTGCATTTTCGAATCCTATTACCTGGGACGCAAATATTCCGATGCTGTCGAGATTTTCGAATTGGGCCCTCTGTATAGGGTATCAAACACTTTTCCCGCATACAAAGAGCTCTGCATCATGCTCTATGAATGTTACATGCGCAAGGGAAGGCCAGATCTGGCAGAACAAATGATGCAGCGGCTACAGTCAGACCAGGCCGCAATAGCTCAGCGCCTGGATCTCTGGAATGCCTTGATGGAGATGGATTTTGATCGAGCCTTAAGCGACTCAGCCTGCCAGCCCGACAATGAAGAAATTGCCGACTTCATCGCAGTATATGAAACCGATGCGAAATCGGTCTCCAAAGCCCGCACGCTCAACGGAGTGCTCCCGGGGCTTGGCTACCTCTATGTCGGCCAGAAACAAGCCGCAGTGACCTCTTTTCTCATCAACGCCCTGTTTACAGGTGCTTCCTATTACTTTTTCAAAAATGGCAACGTCCCTATGGGAATTGTCACTGCCAGTCTGGAAAGTGGCTGGTATTTGGGCGGAATCAATGGGGCTGGCCTGGCTGCTCAGGAATACAACAAAGGGCTTTATGAGGATCGCGCCAAAGAGCTCATGTCCCAGCATCGACTTTTTCCATTCCTCATGCTTCAAACCACATTTTAGTATGTCATACCAAAGAACATTGAAAATTTGGCAAATGGGCTGCGCCAAAGCCCCGGCGTTGAAGGATCACAAAAGGCATAGTATCAGGGTAATACAATGCCTTTTGCGATCCTTCAACCGCGGGAGCTTTCGCACAAGCCCATTTGCCAAATTTTCAATGTTCTTTGGTATATATCTTCTTTTATTGATCATACCGTTTGCCGCATCTGCCGAACCTTGGGGCAAAGATGCTGACCTGGCCAAGCCCATCCGTTCTGTCGCCATCTGTCCTTGCCGGCCCACCCCTGTTTTAGAAGCCATCAGCACTGTCTTAGTGCGGTTCCATCAAGAGGTGATTTCGCCTTGCGACGGGCCGCGCAGCCACTTCAAACCAAGCAGTTCCCAGTATGCCCTGGATGCGATCTGCAAATATGGTTTTTTCACTGGTTTTGGTCTAGGGTGCGACAGACTGATGCGCGAAAACAACGAGGAGTGGGTCTACCGCAAAACCAAGGATGGCGCGGGACATTCCATCAAATATGACCCGGTACCATAGCCTGGCCAGTCTGGTCTATTTCAGCGACTGCCTGAACCTGGACAGTCTCAGCCGCCAGCTGCTTGGCGCGTTGGATCGCCTTCTGCATATGGGCGTGAGGATGGTGGGCGTCAAATAAGAATAGATTGTCCTTGCCAATCTGCTCGACAATTCCTGAATCGCTCAAAACATCCCAAATGGGCAGCGTGATGCCGCATGCGATTAAATGGCGTCCAGACCCGGCAAGATAATCATGAAGCTGCTGGAGAGCAAGGCAAGCTGTCGCATCGATGTCGCGTGCATTTTTGAGCTGAAGAATGATGACTTTGGTGCTGGTGTCATCCTCTGCAAAGGCCTTCAAGGTAGTCTGAAAGAGATCGGCAGCCCCGAAGAATAGTTCACCTTCCACTTTGATAAGGCGTATTGCCTTATGCTCGTGGGATTGTCCAGGAGCGATATTGATCAACTCCCCTGCGTCATCGATGTCATATTCGACAAGATGCGGCACGGAAGCCTTTTTCAGATAAAAGGTGATCGACATTGCCACGCCGATGTAAAAAGCGATGTTCAGGCTGAAGAAAAAGCAGGATAGAAAGGTGACCCAGAGGACTAATTTGTCGGATCGGGTTGCCTTCAGACAGAGAAAAAGCTGCTTGGGATTGACGATGCTGAGGGCCGATACTAAGAGCAACGCCGCCATGGAAGCGAGGGGGATATGATTAATCAAAGAGCTGAAGATCCATAACAGCGCGCCGACGAGGACAG